>DBMH01000032.1 GCA_002297645.1 Rhodanobacteraceae bacterium UBA703
GGGCGACATGGGCGCGCAACGCGGCATCCGCGGGAAAGCGGATGCCGCCGGGTCCGGCTATTGCCAGGCGGCCGATACTTCGACGTCTTCGAACGACGCGGACTTCGGTTTCAGCATCAGGTAGTGCCAGCCCTGCGCTGGGTTCGTCACCGTGATGGTCTCCTCGTTGCCGATTTCCGTGGATGCGTTGTCGTAGTCCGCATCGCCCGGCCAGCCGCCGAACTTCTGGTAGATGTCCGCATCGCCGGTGCCGCCGCCGACCGTGAACACGAGACGGCTCTTGCCCGCAGGCACGAGGATGCTCAGCCAGACGCGATCGACGTCGCGCGGCGCCGAGAGATGGCTGATCTTGCAGCCGTCGTCGAGACGCCCCGACGGTCCGGTGCACTCCGGAATCTCGACCGGCGCTTCTCCGTCGAAGCCGTCCGAGAAGAGCTTGTCCTGACCCGGCTGCGGGCCGCCGCAGGACGACGTGTCGCCGTTGTTCGTGGCGAAGCAGACCACCCACGCACGGAACTCCGCGTTGTAGGCCGTGCGGATCGGATCGAGCCAGCCGGTGTAGCCCGGCCGGTAGTTGCCGGGACGGCTGACGTTGGTGAACAGGCCGGTGATGTCGTCGTGGTGCCGCTCGAACATGAAGCGCGTGGCGAGATAGCCCCACTGGTAGGTTCGCGCGTAGTCCGTGCTGTATTCCGTGTCGAACAGCTGCGCCAGGGTGAACCGGTCCGGACTGCGCGCCTCGTTCACGGCGGAGGCATAGACGAGGTTGCGATAGGAGTAGGACATGTATTCGGCAAAGCCTTCGATGAACCAGATCGCCGACGCCGGTGCATCCATCGGGTAGTCCGAGAACTTGCCGTACCAGTTGAACCGGCCGTCGAGGTAGTGGATGTATTCGTGGGTGAGGTTCCACACCTCGAAGTTCGGGCGCTCCCATTCCGCCTCGTACGCGAGGAAGCGGGCCTGGTTGCCCGGAACGGACGGATCGCCCTCGAGATAGATGCCGCCGTTGTTCGTGTCGTTGCCGAAGATGATGCCGGAGTATGTCTCGTAGTCGGTGCTCGAATGGAAGATCACCATCTCGAGCCGGTCGTTGTGATCGTTCGCGACCGGCACGTTGCCCGTCTGGGCCTGCGCGTGGAAGTACCCTTCCTCGCCGCCGACGATGGCGCACACGGTGTCGAGCTGCGCCGGGGTCAGTGCCTGGCTGCGCACGCGCAGTGTCGCGCTGCAGTCGCGCGCGTTCGCCGGCGGCAGGATCTGCGCCTCCAGGTCCTGCGAGAAGGTGCACAGGCCGAAATACGAGCAATGCTCGTGGTCGTACCAGTCGACCACGCCGGCGAGGCGCACGAAGATCCCCGCACCGGGACCGGTCATCGCGAAGGCGTCCAGCACCGACTTCGCCTTCGGGTGAACGGTCGAGTGGAACGGTTCGGGATAGCCGTACCAGGAATCCTTGTTGAGGAAGCGCCCGAGCTCGCCCGCCGCGTTCTGCAGCATGTACTCGCGATCGCTGCCGACGTCCGCCGCCTTGTTGTTGCTGACGAAGTTGCGCAGCGTGTCCAGGACCCCGGAGCCGCTGCCCTGCACGAGGGTCCGGAAATCCGCGTTGTAGTGACCGCGGAACAATACGGTGAATACGCTGTTCACCGCGGATTTCATGTACCAGTAAGGATGATGGGAAGGGCCGTAGCGGTCCAGAATGCCGCGCACGGTATCGAGCTGATGCGCATTTTCCGCGGAGCTGTCGATGAGAATCACGAACTCCGACAGAATCTCACCGTGAATATCGTTGACGTCCCTGAAATGCGAATTGGCGACGAACGCATCGAGCGCGGGGCGGATCGCATTGGCAAGGGGCGCACCGTAGTCGCCGACATCGCCCGCGTTGTACCACTGCACGTAGTAACCGGCGCGCAGGTACAGGACGAGCTGCATCATGCTGCCGGCGTTGCTGCCGGGATAGGTGGCCGAGTCGGCCCGCATCGCATCGGCGATGGCCACCATCTTCGCTTCGGGAAACACTCGTGCACCGTCGGCGCCGCTGATCACGAACAGCGAATTGATGCACGACACGCTGGCGGCCTTGACCGCCGTGACGAGCGCGGCGCCGCTGGCGTTGCCGAACGTGTTCACGTCGCAATCGGCGGCGATCGAGCGTGCCGGCGGACGGTCGTAATCCCGTCGCAGATGATCCTTCGACGAGGGCAGCGGAGGACGCTGGTCCCACGTCAGCGGATGCTGCTGCACGTGATCGCCGTATCGGTCGTCGACGACGCTCGCTGCGGACGGAGCCGGGAATCCGGAGCGGACGGCCGCCACGGCGGCCGTCATTCCAAACAGACATAAAGCGAGCCCGGTGCCAGCTTGCAAAAGCCGGTTCTTCGAATACATTCTTTACCCTCCCTTTCGTACTCAATCAGTGTCGAGTTGCGCCGGCCCGGAACCACGACGCTTTTCGCATCGCCCCCTCCGGACCGTACGCACTAGCCTGTCATCGAGCCGATGCGAGGTCTTGCGGATTTTCGACGCCGCAATGGAATAATTTGTACAAACGCGGTGCCTTCGCGCACTGCATCACAGGGGGAATCCCGAAGACCTCCGGGATTTCCGACGCACAAGGACGTGCCGCCAGCGATCGGACGTCCGCGCGTCCGACCGGCGGAAACAGTCCGGCCCCCGGATCGGGGCCGGGGCAGACTCTGGGCCGGGTCGCCGACTCGAACGATCGCCGGGACGGCGGCTCTTCGGGATTTCCACGAGAAACGACGGGTGAACGAAACCCGGAATCGCAATTGCCGGGCCGGCGGGAACGTACCGGCATGAACGACACGCTGGCACGCTGGCGCGAGGACTTCATGGCGGACGTCGCGACGCCGTGGTACGTCGAGACTCTCTTCGACCGCCTTCCCGACATCGTGTTCTCGATCAAGGACCGCGACGGGCGCTACATCGCGATGAGCGAGGCCGCCGTCGCCCGCTGCGGCCTGAAGCGCAAGCAGGACGCCGTCGGCAAGACGGCGTTCGAACTGTTCCCGCGCCCGATGGCCGAGCGCTACGCACGACAGGACGAGCGGCTGTTCCGTACGGCCAAGCCGATCGTCGACAACCTCGACCTCACGATCTACCGCGACGGCAGCGCCGGCTGGTGCCTGTCGACGAAGGAGCCTCTGCTCGATGCGGACGGTCGCATCGTCGGCCTCGCCTGCATTTCGAAGGACCTGATCGAACCGACGCGCGCGAAGCTGATCGATGCCGGCTTCGCCGAGACGATCGACTACCTGCTGGAACACTACGATTCGCCGCTGCGCATGGAGGACCTGGCGCAGCGCGCCGGGCTGTCGCCGGCGCAATTCGACCGGCGCATGAAGAAGATCTTCCACCTGTCCGCCGGGCAGTACCTGATCAAGACACGCATCGACCACGCCGCCCGCCTGCTCGCCGGAAGCGATCTCGCCATCGCCGACATCGCGTTGCAGGCCGGGTTCTCGGACCAGAGCGCGCTCTCGCGGCAGTTCCGTCAGGTCACCGGATTCGCACCGCGCCAGTACCGCCAGATGATGCGCCCGCAGGCGGCATGACGCCCGCTCACGTCGTCGTGTCGACCGGCGTGTTGTCCGGATGCAGCCATCCCGATTCGCCGTCGAGATAGTGTTCGTTCTTCCAGATCGGCACGCGCCGCTTCACCTCGTCGATGATCCAGCGGCAGGCCGAGAAAGCGGCGTCGCGGTGGTCGGCGCTGACGCCGACCCAGACGGCCAGATCGCCGATCGCGAGCGAGCCGACGCGATGCACGCAGCGCGCCTCGCGCACGGCGAAGCGCGCCACGGCTTCGTCCAGGATGGCATCCCCCTCGCTCGCCGCCAGCGCCGCGTATGCCTGGTAGTCGAGGCGCTGCACCGCGCGTCCCTCGTTGTGGTCGCGCACCCACCCCTCGAAGCTCGCATAGGCACCGGCCGCGGCGTGGTCGAGCGCGCGGCGCTCCGTTCCGATGTCGAGCGGCGTGTCGCTGAGCCGGAAGCGCATCATCCGCCACTCACCGGGGGGAGGAACACCACCTCGTCGCGATCGGCCAGCGCGTGGTCCCATCCGACGAAAGCACCGTTGACCGCGACGCGCAGGCGCTCGCGATCGAAGGCGAAGCCGTGTAGCGAGGCGACTTCCGCGTACAGCGCGCGCGGCGTGTCCGCTGCGCTCTCGCGCGTCTCCTCGGCACGGCCGGCGCGATCGGCGAGGCTGGCGAAATACAACAGACGAAAATTCATTGCCCCACCATCCTTCCGTGCTCCACGCGCCGCTTTCCCCCGCTCTTGGAGACCAGCCGCAGGCCGTCGATGACGATCTCGTGCGACAGCGCCTTGCACATGTCGTAGACGGTCAACGCAGCGACGCTGGCGCCGGTCAGTGCCTCCATCTCGACCCCGGTCTTGTGCGTCAGCGCGACCGTGCAGCGGATGCGCAGGTCCCGCGCGTCGACGAATTCCGCCTCGATGCGGCAGTTCTCGATCGGCAGCGGATGGCAGAACGGAATCAGCTCGTGCGTGCGCTTGACGGCCATCGTGCCGGCGACGATCGCCGTGTCGACGACCGGTCCCTTCTTCGAACGCAGGCCGCCCTCGCGCAGCGCGATCGCGACGTCCTGCGGGAACCGCACGATCACTTCGGCCACCGCTTCGCGTCGCGTCGCCACCTTGGCGCCGACATCGACCATCGCGGGTCGCCCGCCGGCATCGACATGGGTCAGTTCGCGGTCGCTCATTTCATCCACCAATCGCATACATCTCGACGTGCTCGCGCCCGCCCGCCGAGGCTTCCCCGCGGATCTCGCTGTAGCGGTCGTCGCGTGCACTCCACACGGCCCGGATCAGGCCGGCCAGTTCCTCGTCGCTCGCCCCGGCGCGCAGCGGCCCGCGCAGGTCGTGCCCCGCACCGGCGAACAGGCAGGTGTAGAGCTTGCCGTCCGCCGACAGCCGTGCGCGCGAACAGTCGCCGCAGAACGGCTCCGTGACGGAGCTGATGAAGCCGACCTCGCCCTGCCCGTCCGCGAAGGCGTAACGCCGTGCGACCTCGCCGCCGTAGTTCGGCTCGAGCGCGACCAGCGGCCAGAACGCTGCGATGCGAGCGCGCAGCTCGGCGCTCGGCACGACCTGGTCGTGGCGCCAGTCGTTGCAGGTGCCGACGTCCATGTACTCGATGAAGCGCACGATGTGGCCGCTGCCGCGGAAATGCTCCAGCAGCGCGATCACCTCGCCGTCGTTGGTCCCGCGCATCACGACGACATTGATCTTCAGCCTGCGGAAACCGGCCTGCTCGGCGGCGGCGATCGCGGCGAGCACCGCGTCGACCTCGCCGCGACCGCCGGAAAGATGGCGGAACGTCTCCGGCACGATCGTGTCGAGGCTCAGCGTGATGCGCCGCAGGCCGGCGTCACGCAACGCCTGCGCCTGCGCCGCGAGCAGGCTGCCATTGGTCGTCAGTGCGAGGTCGTCGATGCCGGGCACGGCAGCGAGCTTGCGGACGAGTTCGGGCAGGTCGCGCCGCAGCAACGGCTCGCCGCCGGTCAGTCGCAACTTGTGGACACCGAGTCCCGCGAACAGGCGCGCCAGGCGCTCGATCTCCTCGAAACGCAGCCGCTCCGCCTTGCTGAGGAATTCGTGGTCGCGGGGATACTGGTCCTCAGGCATGCAGTACGGGCAGCGGAAGTTGCAGCGGTCGACCACCGAGATGCGCAGGTCGCGCAGCACGCGCCCGCGCAGGTCGCGGGGCGAGCCATCGAGCCGGAGCGGGATCGACGCGCCCATGTCAGACGGCCCCGACCGGCTCGACCACGCGCAGCGGCGACGCCAGCACGGCGTTTTCGTCGCGATGCGCGACGCGGTATCCGCACCGGCGCATGTGTTCCGCGTCGGCGAGGCTGGCGTAGTGGTACAGCACCAGGCGCGTGCGCAGTTCCTGCGGGTATTCCCGCTCGAGATCGTCGACGCCGGTATGCGACGGGTTGCCGACCAGGGAGCAGTCGTGCGCGACCATTTCCCCGTGTGCCGCGTACCGGGACAGCATTTCCGGCACTGGCCGCGTGTCGCCGGTCCAGACGAAACTCCCGCCGAGCGACAGCCCGAACGACGAGTTCGGCGCATGATGACGCGTCGCGAACACGTCGAACCACATTCCGTCGTGCCAGAAGCCGCGCGACAGCGGCACCAGCGCGAACGCATCCCAGAAATTCGCGCCGCCCTCGGCCAGCACTTCCGGATAGTCGGCGATGCGCGCCTGCAGCAGCGGCACCAGGGCGGCATGGGCGTACAGACGCACCCGGCCGCGCCAGGACTCGTCGAAGTAGAGCCGGTAGAACAGCCGCTCCAGACCGCCTACGTGGTCCATGTGCGTGTGCGTGACGTACACGGCCCGCGGCGGCTCGCCGTAGCGGGCCAGGTACGCCGACAAGGCCTCGGCGCCGCAGTCGATCATCAGCGACGGCCGGCCGTCGCGTTCGAGCACGCCGCAGGCCGAGCCGAGTTCGGGCGACTGCGCGCCGCCGACGCCGAGGAAGCGGAGCGAGAGGTTCACGACCATGCTCCCTGCGCGCTGCTCCCCGACCGCGCCATTGCCTCGTGCCACGCCCCCATCAGCGGATGCCAGAAGCGCGTGTCGAAATCCGCGACGCGACCGGCGCCCAGCTTGTCGAACGAGCGGCGCAGGCGCGCGAGATTGCCCTCCTGCCAGGTCCGGTTCGGCTTGCGCACGCGGCCGCGATCGAAGTCGATCAGCCAGACCTTGCCCGCGTCGTCGACCAGCACGTTGTGCGCATTGAGGTCCGCGTGCCACACGTGCGCGTCGTGGAGCGCGGCGATCGCGACGCCGACTTCCTTCGCCAGCGGCGGCGCCCAGGCTCCTGCGGCGAACCGCTCGGCCAGCGTGTGCGTTCCGGCGATGCGGCGCGTCAGCAGATCCGCCCGGTAGCCCAGGCCGTCGCGAACGTAGCGTGCAGCCACCGGTCGCGGCACCGGCAGCCCCGCGCCGACGAGACGCGCGAGCAGGCGGAACTCGCGGAAGGCGCGCGTACGCGCGGCGCCGGTCCAGAGATAGCGGTCGCGGCTCAACCGCGCGACCAGGCCGCCTCGATGGTAGTGGCGCAATACGCACTCCCCGACCGGCGTCTCGATGAACGCCGCATGGCCTCGCCCGGCGCTCGGTGCCCCGGCCACCTCGTTCCAGTGCGAACGATCGAACCAGCGCGCGTCCGGCACGACGCCGAGCGCACGGTCGTGGATGATCGCTCCATCGGCGGTCGATTGAACTTGCGCCTCGATCATGCGTCTGTCAGGTTTCCGCGTTTCCGGCGGCAGGAATCCTGCCGTCCCGTTCCGACAGAATGGTAGCAACGCTCCCATGGTTCAAGCCGAAAATCCGGGCGATGCGCCCCAATCGCTCTGCCTGCTGCGCACGTCGGCGCTCGGCGACGTCACCCACGTCGTGCCGCTCGTGCGCACACTGCAGCGCCACTGGCCGCAGACGCGGCTGACCTGGCTGATCGGCAAGCTCGAGCACCGCCTCGTCGGCGACCTGCCGGGCGTCGAATTCGTGGTCTTCGACAAGAGCGCCGGACGGGACGGACGGCGCGCGGTACGCGAGGCGCTGCACGGGCGCCGCTTCGGTGCCCTCCTGCATATGCAGGTATCCTGGCGCGCCAACCTCCTCAGCCGCGCCGTGAATGCGCCCCTGCGCATCGGCTACGACCGCGCACGTTCCAAGGACCTGCACGGCCTGTTCGTGAACTGCCGCATCCCGGCGCGCCGCGGCGAGCACGTGCTGGACGCGATGGCGAGCTTCCTCGAACCGCTCGGCCTGAAGCAGGACGAGGTCCGCTGGGACATCCCCATTCCCGACGAGGCTCGCGAGTTCGCCGAGCGGCACCTGCCGGGCGACGCACCGACGCTGGTCGTCAGCCCGGTGTCGAGCCACCGCCTGCGCAACTGGCGACCGGAGCGCTACGCCGCCGCGATCGACCATGCCAGCCTCGAACTCGGCTGGCGCGTGGTGCTGTGCGGCGGACGCAGCGAATACGAGCGCGAGTTCGCCGACGCGATCCTCGCGCAGGCCAGTACCCGCCCGCTCGATCTCACCGGCAAGGACACGCTCAAGCAACTGCTCGCGCTGATGCAGCGGGCCACCCTCGTGCTGACACCGGATTCCGGACCGATGCACATCGCCAACGCGGTCGGCACGCCGGTGCTCGGGTTGCACGCGGCGAGCAATCCGAACCGGTCCGGCCCCTACACCGACCGCCGCTGGTGCGTCGACCGCTACGATGCGGCGGCGCGCCGGTTCCGCAAGAAACCTGCGGCGGCACTGCCGTGGGGCACGAAGATCGAGCACAAGGGCGTGATGGACCTGATCGAGACCGACGACGTCATCGAACGCCTGCAGGCTTTCGCGGCCCATCGCGCCTCGACTCAGCGGTAGTCCTCGTAGGACTTTTCCTCGACCAGGGTCGACCCGAGCTTCTCGTTGATCGCGCGCTTGATCGCGGCGCGCTCGTCGTTGGTCACATAGACCGAACGCGCGAGCTCGATGAACTCGGCGTCGAAGGCCCTGGCCTTCTCCTTGAGGCGGATGCGGTCCTCGATGTCCCACAACGACTCGTTGACCGCGCGCAGGCGGGCACGCTCGGTGCCGATGTCGACGCGCGAGGCCGCGTCGGCGCCCCAAGTCGCGTTCAGCAGGTCGAGCTCGGTACGGACATTCGCGCGCTTGGCCGCATCGGCGATGCGCTCGACCTTGATCTCGAGAATCGTGATCTTGTCGATCAGTTCGCCGTGGGAAATCGGAATGGAGATCGTGCTCATGGCGATGCCACCCTCGCTGAAGGGCGCCGCGCGGCTGCGCGACGCCGGACCCCAGAACGGACAAAGGGCCCGCGAAGGGCCCTTTGTCGATCTCTGGCGGAGAGGGTGGGATTCGAACCCACGTTACGGCATAACCGTAAACCGGATTTCGAATCCGGCGCATTCGACCACTCTGCCACCTCTCCAGAAATCTTCCGCCAGGCCTGAGTGTGAGGCCGGACGGCGCACCCGCTTGCTCCATCCCATGGATCCGGCCCTTCGCGCCCTGCGCTCGAGGCCAGCCTCGCGGCTGCCGGTTCGCTTCCGTCGAACCGGTCTGCTCCCGTGAACCGGAGCGACTTTCCGTCGACCCGCAGGCCGCATCGGAAGGGCGCGCATGATACGGGCGGGCGCGCCGCAGCACAAGCCATTCGTGTGAATTCACAGATCACGCGCAAGGCGGAAGCCGACGCGCGCGCTGCGGGCGTCGGCCGAAGCCGAGAGGCGGAATGCGGAGCGGACCTGATCGGGATCGCTGCCCCACGAACCGCCGCGCACGACCCGGCGCTCGCAGCCCGGATTCACCCAGGCCTTGCTGTCGCGCGGCGCCCGCACGTAGTTGTCGTGCCAGCAGTCCTCCACCCATTCGGACACATTGCCCTCCATGTCGTACAGGCCGTAGGCGTCCGGCGGGAACGTCTTCACCGGTGCCGGCCCCCAGTAGCCGTCGCTGTAGCGCGGGAACGCGCTCGACCAGCTGCGCCGCGACGGCGAGCGGTCGCCTTCGCCGGTGAAGTTGCCGACGACCTTGTCCGGGTTGCCGTCCCCCCACGGATAGCGCGTGCTCGAACCGGCGCGCAGCGCGTACTCGAATTCCGCCTCGCTCGGAAGCCGGTATTTCTTGCCGGTCCGCGCGGACAGCCAGGCGAGATACGCCTGGGCGTCGTTCCACGAGACGTTCACGACCGGCAGCTCGTCGCTGGCGCGCTCGCCGCGATAGTCGTTCTGCCACGTCATGCCGGAACGGTTGACGATGCGCCCCGTGCTCTCCTCGTACACGGCCGCTCCACCGAATCGCTCCGCGTCGGTGACGTACTTCGTCGAGCGCACGAACTCGCGGAACTGCGCCACGGTGACCTCGGACTGGCCGAGCGCGAAGCCGATCTCGATGCGCACGCGGCGCTGCGGCTCCTCGCTGTCGGCATGCCCGGGCTCGTCGGCCGGCGATCCCATCACGAACTGGCCGGTCGGAACGACGACCAGGGCCGGCGCCGTGCCGGCGATGTCGAGGTAGGCATCGCGGATCACCTGCCCCGGCTTCAGGCTCGCGTACAGGCGCGCATTGCGCAGGCGCACGCTGAAGTCGTCGAGGCCGGCGAGGTCCGCACTGATCGCCTGCGCCTTCTTCGCCAGCTCCTCGGCCAGGTCCGCATTGCCGGAATCCAGCGCCGAACTCGCCTGCGCCAGCACCGTCTCGGCGCGCTGGCGACGGATGCTCTCGATGCGGGCCCGCGTATCGAGCAGGGCCTGCGAACCGGGTCGGATCGACGAAGCGAGCCCCAGCATCTGGTCGGCCGCCTCGAAATTGTCCTGCGCGGCTTCCTTCAGCGCATCGTCGAGATAGCCGCGCTCGATCCCGGCCAGTCCCGCGTCGACGAGGCGATTGCCGGGATCGAGCGCAGCCGCCTTGCGATAGACCGCGAGCGCGTTGTCGCCGGCCGGCTCGGTGACGCGGCCGGCCTTCATCAGCTCGGCGGCGTGCGTCAGCATCGGCAGAATGTCGTGCAGGGTCTTCAGGCGCGCCCTGGCTTCGTCCAGTTCCTTTTCCGAATGCGGCAGGTCGGCGTAGGTGGCCAGATAGCGCTGCGCGCCGGCCTCGTCGCCGCGTTCGATCGCGGCGAGCGTCCAGTCGCGCATGGCGCCGCCGATACGTTCCAGCGCCGTCACCGCTTCCAGGTTGCCCTCGGCACCGGCCAGTGCGGCGCGATACAGGACAATCGCGCCGTTCTTCGGATCGAGCAGCGCGCCCTTCTCCTCCGCCGTTCGCGCGCGCGCGAGCAGGGCCGCGACTTCCTTGCTGGTCGGCGCCGGCGGTCCCATCCGCACCGCATCGGCGAACGACGTTCCGACCTCTTCCGGTGCGGCTTCCTCCTTCGGTTCCACAGGCGCCTGGGGCGGCCGCGGCGTCGCCGACCAGGGAGTCGGCGCTCGCTGGCCGGGCACGTTGCCGGCGGCTACGGGCTCCGGCGCGGGCTCGATGTGCAACAGGCCGGGGAAGAACCGGTACGCCAAGGCGAAGGCGAGCAGCGCCATGCCGGCGATGCCACCGAGGGTGTTCTGCTTGCGTGTGGCATCGCTACCGGGCATGGTGACCGATTATCCGTGCTCGCCGCCGCCAGTTGAAGCGCGCGGCGCGCAAATCGAAGACGCACGAGGAATTCCGCTTGTCCGATTGGATCGATCGCACCGAGACCCTGGCCCGCCTGATCGAAGACGCACCGACGACGCTCGGGCTCGACACCGAGTTCATGCGCATCGCCACCTTCCTGCCGAAACTCGCGCTGGTGCAGGTGGAAGTCGACGGTCGCGCGGGGCTGGTCGATCCGACCGCCGACGTGGACCCCGCTCCGCTGGCCGCGGTACTCGCCGATCCGGCGCGCACCATCGTCATGCACAGCGCCAGCGAGGATCTCGAGGCGCTGGCCACCTGGCGGTGCACCCTCGCCCGGCTGTTCGACACGCAGATCGCCGCGGCATTCGCCGGGCTCGGCGCCGGGCTCGGCTACCAGAAGCTGGTCGTCGAACTGCTCGGCGTCGACCTGCCGAAAGCCGAAACCCGCTCGGACTGGCTGCGCCGCCCCCTGACTCCGCAGCAGATCGACTACGCGGCGCAGGATGTCGTGCATCTGCCCGCCCTGCACGAGGAGCTCTCAGCGCGCCTCGAACGCCGCGGCTTCCTCGCCTGGTTCGCCGAGGATTGCGCGCGACTGATCGACCGCGCGGGCTCACGCGAGGGCGATCCGGAGCCCCAGCAATCGATGCGCGGCGCCGCCGACTGGAGCCTTCCGGCGCAGGCCCTGTTGCGTCGCGTGCTGCGCTGGCGCGACCGGACCGCGCGCGCGATCGATCGTCCGCGCCCGTGGCTGCTCGACGATGCACATGCGCTCGACCTGTGCGCCAGGCCTCCCGGAGACGCCGACGAACTCGCGCGACGCACCCAGGGCCTGCGCGCCCTGCGCAGCGCGCAGCGCGTTGAGCTGCTCGACGAACTGCGACGCCCGCTCGCGGAGGACGAGCTGCAGTTCGCGCCGATTCCGCCGCCGCCCTCGCCGCGCGAGAAGACCGTCATCGCCGCGATGAAGGACGCCGTCACCGCCCGCGCCAGGGAGCTCGACCTGCCCGAGGGCCTGCTGTGCGCCCGCAGGCACCTCGAATCCCTGCTGGCCACGCGCCGCTGGCCCGCGGCACTGGAAGGCTGGCGTCGCGGCGTGTTGCACGACACCCTGATGGCCCGACTCCCGGGCTGAACACCGCCGTCATCCCGGACGCCGTCCGTGACGGATCGCGTCTGCGGCGTGGCACGGGAATGCCCGGGCCACGCCGGGCCGCTCATCGCCAACCGTCATGACGTCGCCGTTGACAAGCCCCCTGCCGCCGCGTGCACACTCGGCCCCATGACCTCGCGCACCGTCATTTCCACCACGATTACCACGTCCACGACCCACGTGGGACGGGTGTTCGTGCGCGACTGATCCAAGAAGCCACGGCCCCGCCCTCGAAAGGGATGCGGGCCGCGACGCAAGAGCCCGAATCCCGCGAAACGGGGCCTCCGACGAACAGGAGGCCGTTCCATGTTCCACGCCGCTGTCGCCGAAGCCCTCGTCCGGGCCGACGACGTTCCGCTCGCCACCCACAAGTTCGGCGGCTCCAGCCTCGCCGACGCCGCCTGCTTCCGTCGTGTCGGCGCGATCCTGCGTGCGCAGCCCGCCCCACGCCAGGTCGCCGTCGTTTCCGCGATGCGCGGAACCACCGATGCGCTGATCTCCCTCGCCGAAGCCGCCGTACGCGGCTCGCCGGATTGGCGCGCGGACTGGCACCGCCTGCGCGATCGCCATCTCGACACGGCCCGCGACCTGGCACCGGACGATGCCGCGGATACCCTGCAGTGGCTCGAATCGGGTTTCGACCAGTTGGCGTCCCGGCTCGCCGCACTCGCCGTGCTCGGCACACCCAATCGGGAGGCACTGGAATCCATTCAGGGGCTGGGCGAAACCTGGTCCGCGCACATCCTTTCGCGTTTCCTCGCCCGGCAGGGCACCGACTGCGGATTCCTCGACGCGCGCGAGGTGCTCGTCGTCGGCCACGGCGAACTCGGCGCCGTCGTCGACTGGAGCGAAAGCGCGCGCCGCCTCGCCGAGTGGCGCTCGCGCAATACGCAGCACTGGACCGTCGTCACCGGATTCGTCGCACGCACGCGCGCAGGCCACCCGACCGTGCTCGGGCGCAACGGCAGCGACTACTCCGCCGCCATCTTCGCCGCGCTGTTCGAGGCACGGGAACTCACGATCTGGGGCGACACCGACGGCGTGCTGTCCGCCGATCCGCGCCTGGTGCCGGATGCGACGCCGCTGCCGCATCTCAGCTACGACGAAGCCTGCGAACTCGCCTACTTCGGCGCCAAGGTCATCCATCCACAGACGCTGACGCCGGTGATCGCACGCGGTCTGCCGGTCTGCATCCGCAACACCTTCAACCCGGACCATCCGGGGACCGCGATCGGTGCCACGCCATCGTCCTCCACGAACGGGCGACCGGCCGCCACGGCCGGCGAGGACCGGGTACCGCCCATGCCGGTCAAGGGCATCAGCGCGGTGCAGGATCTTGCGATCCTGACACTCGAAGGGGCCGGCATGATCGGGGTTCCCGGTACGGCCGAACGCACCTTCGGCGCGCTGCATCGCGCCGGCGTGTCGGTCGTGATGATCTCTCAAGGCTCGTCGGAACATTCGATCTGCTGCGTCGTGCGCGAGACCGACGCAGCCGCTGCCGAAATCGCGCTCACGCGCGCCTTCGAAGCCGAGATCGCGCGCGGCGACATCCATCGAGTCAGCGTCGCGGGCGACATCGGCGTGCTCGCCGTCGTCGGCGACGGTATGACCGGCACCCCCGGCGTCGCCGCGCGCACGTTCGGCGCGCTCGCCCGCACCGGCGTCAACATCCGCGCGATCGCCCAGGGCGCTTCGGAACGCAACATCTCCGTCGCCGTCGCCCGCGCCGATACCGCGCGGGCGCTGCGCGCCGTGCACGCCGCCTTCTGGCTGTCGCCGCAGACGCTGTCGATCGGCCTCATCGGCCCCGGCAAGGTCGGCGCCGCCCTGCTGGCGCAGATCGAAGCCGCGCGGCCGCGGCTGCTGCGCGATCACCAGCTCGACCTGCGCGTGCGTGCGGTCGCGACCAGTAGCCGCCTGTGGCTGGGCGAGGCTCGCGACGCGGCGCGCTGGCGTGAATCGTCCGACGCCGCCTGCGATCTCGACGCGTTCACCCGGCACGTGCAGGCCGAGCATCTGCCGCATGCGGTCGTCATCGACTGCAGCGCCAGCGACACGGTCGCCGGCAGATACGCCGACTGGCTTGCCGCCGGCATCCATGTCGTCACTCCGAACAAGCACGCCGGCGCCGGGCCGTCCGGGCGTTGGCGCGCGATCCGCGCGGCCACCGCGAACGGATCGCGCTTCCGCTACGAAGCCACCGTCGGCGCCGGCCTGCCGGTGATCTCGACGTTGCGCGACCTGCTCGACACCGGCGACGAACTGCTCGCGGCGGAAGGCATCTTCTCCGGCACGCTGGCCTGGTTGTTCAACCGCTACGACGGATCGTCGCCGTTCTCGCGGCTCGTTCGCGAGGCACATGCGCTCGGCTACACCGAACCGGATCCCCGCGACGACCTTTCCGGAATCGACGTCGCGCGCAAGCTGGTGATCCTCGCACGCGAGGCCGGCGCCGGGCTCGAGCTCGACGACGTCGCGGTCGAGAGTCTCGTGCCGGAAAGCCTGCGCCGACTCGACGCGGAGGCCTTCATGCAGCGGCTCGACGAGCTCGACGGCGCGATCGCCGCCCGCTTCGCCGCCGCGCGCGCGGAAGGCAAGGTACTGCGCTACGTCGCCCGCCTCGGCGAGGACGGCAAGGCCAGCGTCGGCCTCGTCTCGCTGCCCTCCGGCCACGCCTTCGCGCACCTGCGCCTGACCGACAACGTCGTGCAGTTCACGACACGCCGCTATCGCGACAATCCGCTCGTCGTGCAGGGACCCGGTGCCGGGCCCGAGGTGACAGCCGCCGGCGTATTCGCCGATCTGCTGCGCGTTGCGGCGGCACTGGGGGCGCGCCTGTAGAACCGATGGATGCCTTCAGGAACGACTTCTTGCAGAGACTCACGGACCGAACCGCGCTCTTCTCCGCGTTCTCCGCGACGCGGCGAGAATGCCCTCTTCCTGCCCTTCGTGCTTCAACTTTTCCGGAACCGTTCGGAGTGAAATCTTGACCGCTCAAGCCACCGCTTTCGCCCCCGCCAGCGTCGCCAACGTCGGAGTCGGGTTCGACATTCTGGGCCATACCGTCGACGGGCCCGGCGACCGCGTCACCGTTCGCCGCACGACGGAACCGGGCGTACGCATCGTCGCGATCCGCGGCAATGCGCAGCCATTGCCGTACGAACCGGAACAGAACACCGCAGGCACCGCCCTGCTTGCGATGCGCAAGATGCTCGCGCTGCCGTTCGGCTTCGATGTCGAGATCGACAAGGGCATCCCGTTCGGCTCCGGCATGGGCGGATCGGCCGCATCCGCCGTCGCCGCCCTCGTCGCCGCCAACGCGACGCTCGACCAGCCGCTCCCGCGAACCCTGCTCTACCCCTTCGCGCTCGAGAGCGAATACGCCGCGAGCGGCAGCCGTCACGGCGACAACGTGGGTCCGCTGCTGCTCGGAGGTCTCGTGCTGGCGACGGCGGATCGTCTGGTGAAGATCCCGACACCGCCGAACCTGCATTGCGTGCTCACCCATCCGCATGCCGTGCTGGAAACCCGCGAAGCGCGCGCCGCCCTGACCGGCACCTACACGCTGCCCGAATTCGTCGCACAGAGCGCGAACCTCGCCCTGCTGCTGAGCGGCTGCCGGGACGGCGATCTCGACCTGATCCGCGCCGGCCTGCGCGACCGGCTCGTCGAGCCGCGCCGCGCACCGCTGATTCGCGGCTTCGCGGCGGTCAAGCAG
>DBMH01000164.1:0-53191 GCA_002297645.1 Rhodanobacteraceae bacterium UBA703
CTGCGCCGCGGACGCGCCCGCCTCAAGCGGGTCGTCGGCGTCGGCGGGGCTGGCCAGACCGTCGTCGCTGACGCGGACGAGTTCGAGCAGGCGCTGGCTGCCGTCGACGACGACGAGCTCGAGACCCACGGCGTGGTCGTGGAACAGCACCTGGAAGAGGTGGTCACCTACAGCGTCGGCCAGTTGTGCGTGGGCGACCACCGCATCGCGTACTACGGGACCCAGCGCACCGTATGCAACCACCGCGGTCATCGGGTCTACGGTGGCAGCGACCTCGTCGTCGTGCGCGGCGGCGAAGACTTGCTTCGCCGCGCCGAGATGCCGGACGCCGTACGGACCGCGCTGGCGAGGGCGCACCGGTACGATGCGGCCATCGCCCGGGAGTTCCCCCACCTGTTCGCTTCGCGCCGCAACTACGATGTCGCCTGCGGCCGCGATGCGGACGACCGCATCCACATCGGCGTGCTCGAACAATCGTGGCGCTTCGGCGGGGCCAGCCCGGCGGAGATCGCCGCGCTGCACGCCTTCGAGCGCGATGCCGACCTTCGCCTCGTGCTCGCCTCGACGCATGAGGTCTACGGCGACGTCGAGCCGCCGCCGGCTGCGGCCGTCTCGTTCCGCGGCATCGATCCCGGCGTGGGGCAGATCACCAAGTACTGCACGGTGGAGGCGCATGGACATCCGGCTTGAGACGATCGGCATCCGCGTCGACAGCGCCACCCTCGAAGGCACGCTGCTGATGCCGGCACGGGAGTTCCCGGGCGTACTGTTCGTGCACGGATGGGGCGGCAGCCAGGTGCACGACCTCGCGCGCGCCAAGGAAGCTGCCGGCCTGGGCTGTGTCTGCGTGACCCTCGACCTGCGCGGCCACGCGAGCGACTCCGCGGAAATCGCCACGGTCAGTCGTGCGCAGAACCTCGCCGACGTCGTCGCCGCCTACGACTGGCTGACCAGCCAGCCGAGCGTCGACAAGGAGGCGATCGCCGTGATCGGCGTCAGCTACGGCGGCTATCTCGCAGCCCTGCTGACTTCGCTGCGCCGCGTGCGCTGGCTCGCCTTGCGCTCCCCCGCGATCTACAAGGACGCGGACTGGGAGAAACCGAAGCGGGAGCTGCATCGCGATCCGGACCTGCCGGCCTATCGGCGGCGCCGGATCGCGCCCGGAGACAATCGCGCCCTGCAGGCCTGCACCGCGTTCGGCGGCGATGTTCTGCTGGTCGAGGCGGAGCACGACGACGTCGTGCCGCACGCGGTGGTGGAGAACTACCAGGCCGCGTTCGCCAAGGTGCATTCCCTCACGGCGCGCGTCGTCGCCGAGGCGGACCACGGTTTCAGCGGCAAGGGAGAGCAACGCGAGTACACGAACGTGCTGATCAAGTGGCTCACCGAGATGATCGTGGGCGCGCGCGCGACCGTCGCCGCCAAGAAGGTGCAGACGCACAAGCAGAATCTCCCGCCCGGCAAGCGGGATCAGGGCTCGTCGCCAGGTGATGCCTGACCGTCCACGAGATGCGATCTTCGTCGAGGGCCGCATCGTTGGCACGAAACGTGATTGACCTCGACGAAAACCCTCCGGAGGCCTTCATGCCGAATCCGTTCCCCGCCACTTCGTCGCGTCCCGCATGCAGGAGAGCATCGTGTCGATCGTCCGCTTCCGCTTGACGGCCGACGCCGTTTCGGCCGAACGCATCCTGAAGGTGCTCGAATCAATGGACCACGTCGATCGCATCGAGGAGGTCGCCGACCCGGGTGGACACCTGCGCGACGATTCGAGTTCGCTCGGCCTGGTCGACGATCTCGGTACCGACTACCACGACATCGAAGTGCACGCGCGCAGCGATGCGGCAGCGACGGACATCCGCGACCAGCTCGTGCTGGCAGCCCGGTCCATCGGGGCGGTACTGGAGTTCGTCGATCGCTTCTGAGCGCGAAAGGCTCAGGATTCCGCGTCCTCGTCCGGCAATGCACCCACGACGTTGTCGTCCGCCCACCCCAGCGATCGGTAGCGCAGCAGCCGGTTGTAGACCGTCTTCGCCGTGATGCCGAGCACGCGGGCCGCCTGCCGCTTGTTGTTGTTGCAGCTCGCCAGCGTCCTCAGCAGCATCTCGCGCTCGACGTCGTCGAACGTCATGCCGACGGTGAAGCGGATCGACCCGTCGCTTCCGGCGATCGGCCGCGGCGGAGTCGCTTCCGGACGAATCGTGACGACGTCGCCTTCGGCGAGGATGTAGTCCCGTTGCACGGCATGGCTCAACTCGCGCACGTTGCCCGGCCAGGCGCGATCGGAAAGGCGGCGCAACGCATTCGGCTCGAAACGGCGCCCGGTCCGGTAGCGTTCGTTCAGCCGGTCGAGGAAGTGGCGGGCGAGCAACGGGATGTCGTCGTGCCGATCGCGCAGCGGCGGAATCTCGATCGGGAACTCGATCAGCCGGTAGTAGAGATCGGCACGCAGGTGGCCGCTTTCGACCGCCTGCAGCGGATCGCGGTTGCAGGCGGCGATTACGCGGACGTCGACGGGGATGTCGCGCGAGCCGCCGACGCGCGTCAGCGAGCGTGTCTCGAGCACGCGCAGCAGGAATACCTGCAGACCCACCGGCATCTCGGTGATCTCGTCGAAGAACAGCGTGCCTCCCTCGGCCTGCTCGAAGAAGCCTGCATGGGACTGCAGCGCTCCGGTGAAAGCCCCGCGTTCGTGACCGAACAACTGGCTGCTCATGAGATCCTGGGCGATCGCGCCGCAGTTGACCGCCACGAAACGGCCGCTGCGACCGCTGAGGTCGTGCACGGCACGCGCGACGAGCTCCTTGCCGGTGCCGCTCTCGCCATGAAGGAAGACGCAGACGTCGAGGGGCGCGACACGGCGCACGTGTTCGAACAATCCCTGCATCGGCGCGCTGCGGCCCACCATGCCCTTCAGCGGCTTCGCCGGGTCGGAATCCCGTCTCAGCGCACGTGCATGGGCATCCTTCATGAGCCTGGCCAGCACGTCGGCCGGAACGGGTTTGACGAGGTAGTCCACGGCCGCGGCCTGTGCCGCGGCCTCGACGGCAGGATCGCCGGTGACGACCGCCACCTTGCCGTGCGCAGCCAGATCGATCTCCTCCGCGAAATCCAGTCCGTTGCCGTCCGGTAACGAGCCGTCGATCAGCAAGAGGTCGTATTCCTCCTTCGAGGCGGCGTGCCGGGCCGCCTTGATGGAGTCCACGGCAACCATGCTGCAGTTGGACGCACCGGCCATCTCGCCCACCATGGAGCAGAAATCCGCGTTGTCGTCGACCAGGAGAACACTGCCTGCACTGCTGGAATAGGTCATCGCCGTCACCTCCGGAGAACGAACCACGGCCGCATTCGCCTGCACGTGCATTCGATCTCGGGAAGCCCGGACTCCGGCCGCGCGTGTCGCGGCCGGAAGCGCGCCTGCCATCTCTCCTGCACGGGTCAAAAAGGGAAATGTGCTGTCGACAGTACGCCCCTCCGGCGTACTCGAAGAGTAAAGCCGGCGTTTCCGTTTTATTAAGAGATGCTTCCCGTACAGGTTGCGCCGTGCGTCTTCTCCGTCGTTTCCGGCCGGGAAATCCGGGAAATCCCTACCTGCGAAGAAGTAACGATTACGTCGCTTCCCCGATGCATCCGCGGCGCTTCGGTTCTTCCGTCTGGCACGAATGATGCGTCCCGATCCTGCGCAGGCTGTCACCGAGGCAGCCGCCGGTGAACCGGGAGGATGCACATGTCCATTCGCGACGAAACGCTACGGCCGACCCCATGGCCGGCACATCCCACCGGCGCAACCGGCGCATTTCCGTCGCCTCTCCCGGCCGCCGGCGGCGTCCGGTCGTGCTGGAGATCGGCTGGCTCCGCGACGATGCGGGCAACCTCGCCGCGGACATCGCGAGAGCATGCGCCTACGCGACGCTGATCGTGTGGATCGACGACGAATGCCGCGTGAAAGGCACCAGCGTCGATTCGCTGCCGATGATGCCGTCGCACTGGATCGTCGGCACCTACGCATGCGGGGCTTCCGTGTCCGACATCGTCGACGACCTGCGCCATGAACGGCACGAGCGCGAGCGGAGCTGGCGGCTCGATTGACGAGGTGCCGCGACGCGAAGCGACAGGTCCGCGTCGGCCTGTTCCGCGACCGCGGGCCAGGCGTTCAACCGGGCCCGCGGATCGGCGGACAGTCTTCCCCGCCGGGGAAAGTCGGCGTACGACGGGAGTCCCCGCATCGTCGAACTCCATCTGCTGGCCGGTCGCCGTGGTGCCGGACGCGTGGATCACCCGGTTGACGGCGCGGCCGACGGCTTCGGGAACGGGGCGCAGGTTCAGCCCGGGAATCCGGATCAATTCTTCGCGCGGATTGGCCGCGTCGTGCGACGGGCGCGGCCCCTTGAATCGCGGCGGATTTCCGATCGACTACTCGGCATATCCGGATGCATCGGACGCTGGCCTGTCGACTTCGATGGTCACGTGGACGAGTTCCTCGTGAACGGCCAGGGCCCGCCGGAAGACCTCGGCACCGACGGCGGCCGTCGTGACCAGGCTCAGCACGCACGCGTACTGGCCACGCCCCACGCGCCAGACGTGCAAGTCGGTGATGCGGGCAGGAACCGTTCCTCGCTCGACGACCTCCCGAATCTCGGCGACCACCGGAGCATCCATTTCCGCGTCCAGCAACACGCGGCTGGAATCGCGCAGGAGGCCGATCGCCCAGAGCGTGACCAGGACGGCGCCGACGATTCCCATCACCGGATCGAGCCACGCCGCACCCCAGAGAAGTCCGCCGCTCAGGGCGACGATCGCCAGTACCGAGGTCGCCGCATCCGCGAGGACGTGCACGTAGGCCGATCGCAGGTTCAGGTCGTGGTGATGGGCGGAATGTCCATCGGTCGAATGATGGGAGTGGCCTTGACCATGGTCGTGATCGTGGTGGTCGCGCAGCCACCAGGCACAGACGAGATTGACCGCCAGTCCCACGATCGCGATCGCGATCGCCTGCGCGTACCGGATCGGCTGCGGAACGAACAGTCGCTCGACGGACTGGAATGCCATCAGTGCCGCGACGCCCAGCAAAAGGATCGCGCTGGTATAGCCCCCGAGGATTTCGATCTTCCAGGTGCCGAATGCGAAACGCCCGTCGTGCGCATGGCGCCGCGCGAAGGCGTAGGCGAATACGGACAGCCCCAGCGCCAGTGCATGCGAACTCATGTGCCAGCCATCGGCGAGCACCGCCATGGAATTGAACCACCAGCCGCCGGCGATCTCGATCACCATCATCGCTGCCGTCAACACCGTCGCCCGGAGCGTGTTGCGCTCCGCCAGCGGATTGCCGCTGTCGAACCGATGGGAATGAACGCGGACTCGAGCCGCGGCGTCGAGAGCAGTTTCGGATAGCATGGCGGCGACAGACCGATAGGATATACCCCCATAGGGTATTTGATCCGACGCCATGGCGCACATCCGACGAGATCAGAAGAAGCTGCTCAACCGGGTCCGCAGGATCCAGGGACAGCTATCGGCGCTGGAGGCAGCGCTGCAGGGAGACGACGACTGCACCAGGGTGCTGGTGCAGATTGCGGCGATCCGTGGGGCCGTGCACGGCCTCATGACGGAAGTGCTGAATGCCCACCTGCAAGAACATGTGGGTGGAGAACGCGACGAGAAGAAGCGGAGCAGGGAGCTCGCCGTCGTGACCGGATTGATGCGCACCTACCTGAAGTGAGGCGCCCGGCCGGTCGCGCCTGCGGGAGCGGGCTGGCCAGCGCCTGCGGCTGGGCCGCTCCCCGCCGGGAGGTGTCACGATTCCCCGGTATTGGACGTCCCGCGACAGCGAGGCGGGCCGGGAAATCGCGCCACGGTTCGACACAGCGGGAGAGTCGTGGAGCAGAATTGAAATGATGGCAACGGACAAGGTGCTGCGTGTGCTCGCCGTGTCGATCGCCCTCGCGGTGTTCGTCGTCGTGAGTTTCTGACTCGGAGCACGTGGATGGCGGCTGGCCGTGCGATGGCGGACTTCGCCTGAGCCTCGCTACCATCGCAAGGCGGATGATGACCTCGCCATGCTCGGCGGTGATCAGACGATGGAAATCGACTTCACCGCCCGTCGGCATGGTTGTCGCTGTTCCACCGCTGCATGCAACTGCACATGGATTTCGGCTTCAGATCGCCGTCCGACTGCGCATGAAGACTTCCTTGCCATCGCAAACGGGGGATGACGCGGCATCCAGCCCGAACGGATCGGCGTGGGAGGTCGGCGTCGCTTTTCTCAAGCTGGGGCTGAGTTCGTTCGGTGGACCCATCGCTCATCTCGGCTACTTCCGTCGCGAGTTCGTGGAGCGACGTCGTTGGCTCGACGAGGAGCACTTCGCGCAACTGCTCGCCTTGTGCCAGTTTCTGCCGGGGCCCGCGAGCAGCCAACTCGGCTTCTCGATCGGCCTGTTGCGTGCGGGATGGCCCGGCGGCATTGCCGCCTTCGTCGCGTTCACGTTGCCCTCGGCGCTACTGTTGTTCGCCTTCGCCTCGCTCTCCGGATCCCTGGGCGGCCCCTGGGGACAGGCCGTCGTTCACGGACTGAAATTGGTTGCTGTCGCCATCGTCGCCCAAGGCGTACTCGGCATGGCGAAGACGCTGACGCCGGATCGCCCGCGCGCCTTCATCGCGGTGGCCGCGGCCAGCCTCATTGCGATCAGCGCCAGTGCGTGGACGCAATTGCTGGTGGTGGCCGGTGGAGCCGCGCTGGGACCCTGGCTATGTCGTACGGTCGTGCCTCGGCACGGCAAAATCCTCGCGCCGGGCTATCGTCGCGGCACCGGCGCCATGCTGATCGGCGTCTTTGCAGTGCTACTGGCAACAGCCATCGTGGTCGGGCCCAGTTTGCCGCCCCTTGGAGCGGCCGCCGGAGCCTTCTACCGCACCGGTGCTCTCGTGTTCGGCGGCGGCCACGTCGTCCTGCCATTGCTCAAGGAAGCGATCGTCGAGCCAGGCTGGATCGACAACGACACGTTCCTCGCGGGCTATGGCGCGGCGCAGGCGGTGCCTGGGCCGATGTTCGCGCTTTCGGCCTATCTCGGCGCGCGACTCGGTGGTGGTCATGGAGGCGCGCTGGGTGCAGCGGTCAGCCTGATGGCGCTCTTCCTGCCGGGGTTGCTGCTGGTGGCGGGCACGCTGCCGTTCTGGCGCACCCTCGCGGCGCAAGATCAGGCCGCGCGCATGTTGGCCGGGGTGAACGCGGCGGTGGTGGGGCTGCTTGCGGCTGCGCTCTACGATCCCGTTTGGGTCAGCGGCATTCGCGACGGCAAGGATTTCGTCATCGCGCTGATGGCATTTGCCCTGCTCGTGGCCGCGCGCTGGTCGCCCGTTGTCGCGGTGGCGTGGTGCGTGGGAGCGTCGCTGTTGCGAATGGCCTTCTGAAGCGCCGAATCGCTACGCCATCGTGACCTGGTGCTCGCGCTGCGCCCTGGCGAGAGGGGAATAGGGGCGGCCCCGCCGCATGTCGCGGCGCGCAGCGACGCGGCGGGACGGAGCGGCTGCGTTTTCCCGCAAGCCTCGATGCGCGCATGGCGCGATCAATGGCGCATGAACACGGGAATTTCCGCCCCGGAGAGGATCTTGCGGGTCGCTCCACCGAATGCCCATTCGCTGATGCGGGTTCTGCCGTAGGCCCCCATCACCAGCAGGTCGGCGGACTCGCGCGTGGCCGCTTCGAGCAGCGCCTCGCCGGCGTGCTCGTCGTCGGTTCCGATGCTCACGCGTTTTGCATTGATCGCATGGTTGCGCAGATGAACTTCGACGTCGAACCGCGGACTCCAGCCGATCTCGATGTCGGGGTCGCGGCGCCCGCCGTCGAGCAGGACGACGTGCGAGGCGTGGCACAGCAATGGCAGCGCGGCATGGATGGCGCGCAGCGATTCGGCCGAACCATTCCATGCCAAGGCGATGCGATCGAGCCGCGCATCGCACCATTCGTGCGGCGTGACGATGCACGGCAGATGGGTGCGCAGAACCAGCGCCCCGAGATCTGCCGGTGCTCCCCAGGGGGCCTCCGGGTTGCGCTCGATCACCAGCAGGTCGTGCCAGTTGCCGATGTGAGCAAGAACCTCCGGCACATGGCCCTCGGCCACCTGCCATGCCGCCCGGCGTACCCCATTGGCCTTGGCCCATGCCACGAACGAGGCATCCGATGCGTGTGCGTTGCGCTCGATCTCGCGCGCATTCTCGAGCACGATCTCGAGCAGTTGTGGCGAGGCGTAGGGCGGCATCATGTAGAGCGGCGACGGATACACGTAGGCGCCTGTAAGCGTGCCGTCGACGCGAGCGGCGAGGTCGGCCGCGTAAGCCACGCTTCCGTTCCAGGAACTGAAGCGAGTCGCAAGAGCCAGGATATCGCGCATGTTGGCACCTCGGTGCTTCAGGGAATCAAGGCAAGATTCTCGCTCGCGGCTTTTTCCGCCACGTCGATCATCCGCTGCGTTTCCGACAGGTAGTCGGTGGCGGCATCGGTGCCGAGCCGAAGCTGAAGCTGCACGACGTCCGAGGGCGTCCTGCAGGCCGCGAGTTGGTACAGCACGCCGGCATCCTTGGACAGGCGGCGACTGAGAAACAGGAACAGTTCGGCCTGTCCCCGCACGACGCTGCTCAACAAGGCGCCATAGAGGCGCGAAGCGCTCTCGAACGGATTTTCGCCGCCGCCGTTCGCCGGCATGGACGGGACGGATGGCGGTCCTTCCCGATGGATATTCTCCTGACGGGCGTTCTTCATGATGGGTTCTCCTCATTCGGTCGATGGATCGGGCGAGGCATCGGTCGTTCGTTTCGCGGCCAGCGTCGCGAATCCACCTTACCGGCGCGAGGAGGCGAGCAATTGATCCCGGTCAACTGCGCTGCGCGGGCCGGAGCGCGCCGGTCGCATTCGATGATCCAGATCAAGTGGCGAAGAGCGGATCGAGGCAGAGTGTCGTTCGAGTTTTTCCTGAGGAGACTCCCATGACGACGAATACCGACAGGACCGCAGCTCCCGCTGCCGAAGCGGCTGCCCATGCCCTGACGCAAGCCGAGCCGGCACCCGGCGACCCGCATTGGATGGAAACGCTGCGCGACGGCTCCCACGTGCTGATCCGCCCGATCCATCACGAGGATGCCGATCTCGAGAAGACCTTCATCCAGCGGCTCTCGCCGCAATCGAGGCGCTATCGCTTCCTCGGAACGATTGGCGAACCCAGCGACGACCTGGTCAGGCGGCTCACGGACGTCGACTACCGGAGGGACGCTGCCTTCATCGCCCTGGTGCATCGCGATGGTGAAAAACGCGAGGTGGGGGTCAGCCGGTTCAGTCTCAGCGCGGACGGGCGTTCCTGCGAGTGCGCCGTGACGGTCGCCGACGAGTGGCAACACAAGGGATTGGGCGTGGTCCTCATGCGTCATCTGATCGAAGTGGCGCGCTCGCGCGGCATCCGGTCGATGGTGTCGTACGACGCGGCCGACAATGCCGCGATGCGCGATCTCGCCGCCTTCCTCGGCTTCCGACGCAAGACCGACCCGGGCGATCCGAAGCAGGTCGTCCATACCCTGGAACTCGCGTCGTGACCGGCGTGGCGTTGGTCACCGGTGGCACGCGTGGCATCGGTCGCGCGATCGCGCTGGCGCTGCATTCCGGTGGCCACCGGGTCGCCGCCGTCTACCATGGCAACGAGGACGCAGCCATCGCGTTTCGCCGGGAAACCGGCCTTGCCGCGTATCACTGGGACGTCGGCGATTTCGACGCCTGCGCTGCCGGCGTCGCGCACGTGGAAGGCGATCTCGGCCCGATTCGCGTGCTGGTCAACAACGCCGGCATCACGCGCGACGCGATCTTGCACAAGATGTCCCGCGAGCAGTGGAGCGAGGTGATGCGCACCAACCTCGATTCGCTGTTCAACATGTGCCACGCCGTCGTTCCCGGCATGCGCGAGCGCCGCTACGGCCGCATCGTGAACATCAGCTCCGTCAACGGACAGCGGGGACAGGCGGGGCAGACGAACTATGCGGCGAGCAAGGCGGCGGTGCTCGGCTTCAGCCGTTCGCTGGCGCTGGAGGGCGCGCATCACGGCATCACCGTCAATGCGGTCGCACCGGGCTATTGCGACACGGAGATGGTGGCCGCCATACCCAGCGACGTGCTGCGTGCGACGATCGCGACGATTCCCGTCGGGCGGCTCGGCCGGCCCGAGGAAGTCGCCGGGCTCGTTGCCTACCTCTCGCGCGAGGATGCGGGCTTCGTCACCGGCGCGACGATCGCGGTCAACGGCGGGCAGTGGACCGGATGAAGGTTCGCCGCCGTACCGACCGGCCAGGAGCCTGCGCGACAGGAACGTTCCAGGTGGAAAGGTCGCCGCGCGAGGACAGCTCTTAGACGATTCGCCGGCCCATGGCGGCGCTATGGGCCAAGAGGCGGCGGAAAAATGGACCGCGTTGTGGCCCTTGCAGACCGGACGGCTTCTGCCGCGCGGGCTCCCGGGGGTGGGAGCTACAATGCGGCGGTCCATCCCGGTGGTCCGCCATGTCGGTCACGACACCTCCCGCCCACCCGCAACACATCCTGGTCGTCGACGACGACGAGGAAATCGTCGCGCTGGCGAGCCGCTACTTCGGCATGCACGGCTTCCGCGTCAGCGGGGCAGGAAACGGTACGGCGATGCGCCGCATCATTGCCGGAGAGGCGATCGACCTGGTGCTGCTCGATCTCGGCCTGCCTGGGGAAGACGGGCTGGATCTGACCCGATACCTGCGGGCTGCCTGGCGCGGTCCGGTCATCATCGTCACAGGACGCGGTGAATCCGTCGACCGCGTCGTCGGCCTCGAGCTCGGGGCGGACGACTACGTCACCAAGCCGTTCGATCTGCGCGAACTGCTCGCCCGGGTACGCAGTGTCCTGCGCCGCGCAGGCCATCCCGGGGTCCCCGCGGCGCCCGGACAAGGTATCGTCCATTTCGCCGGCTTCCGCCTGGATGTCGCTTCGCGCCGCCTTGTCGATGGCGACGAGCGTCCGGTCGACCTGACGACGGGCGAATACGAACTGTTGCGGATATTCCTGGAGCGCCCCAACCGCGTGTTGTCGCGCGACGACCTGGTCTCTCTGCTGCACGGACGCCAGGCGGGACCGTACGATCGCGCCATCGACGTGCAGGTGGGCCGGCTGCGGCGCAAGATCGAGAGCGACCCGGCGCATCCGGAGATCATCAAGTCCGTGCGCAGCGCAGGGTACCTGTTCGCAGCCAGGCTCGAACGCACATGAGCGGTGTCGACGTCGAACAGGCCGACCTTTTTCGCGCGCTGTTCGAGACGGCGCCGGACGCGATGATCGTGGTGGACGGGAAGGGAAGCATCGTGCTCGCCAATGCGCAAGCAGGGCGCCTCTTCGGTTATGCGAGAGGCGACTTGCAGGGGCTGACGGTCGAAGCATTGCTGCCGGAAGGGCTGCGCGCCGCCCATGGCAAGCACCGCCAGCGTTTCATGGCGAACCCTCGCGTGCGCCCGATGGGGGCCGGCTTCGAACTCGTCGGCATGCGCCGCGATGGCAGCGAATTCCCGGTGGAGATCGGACTGAGTCCGGTGCGTGCCGGCGAGCATCCGCTTTACGCTGCCTCGATACGCGATATTTCCGAGACGCAACGTGCCCGACTCGCGCTGGCGCGGGCGCGGTACGACTCCTTCGTCGGGCAAGTGGGACGACTCGCGCTGGAATCTCCGGACTACGAGGCGTTGCTCGTGCAGCTTCCGAAGCTGGTAGCGGAGGCCCTGGCCGTCGACGCCAGCGCGATCTTTCTGTCCGGGACGCAACACCGCGACTTGCACGCGCGGGGAAGTGCCGGCATTCCACTGGAATTGCTGGAACGGTTGCCGGTACTGCTGCGGCGGGTGGACTGGCAATCGCACGCCACCACCCATCGCAGCGCCCAGGCCCTGCAGGACCTGGGCGAACGTGACGCCGATGAGTTGCGCGGACTTCTCGCCGAAGCGGGATTTCGCGACGCGGCGCTGTTGCCCCTGTTCGACCGCCGGGAAGCCGTCGGTATCCTGCTGGCTCTGGCCCGGGAAGGGAGAGCGTTCGACCACGACAAGCTGTTCTTCCTGCAGTCGGCAGGGCATCTGCTCACCGCCGCCATGCAGCGCAACCGCGGCGAGGAGCGCCTCGCCCACGCGCAGCGGCTGGAAGCGATCGGCCAGCTCACCGGTGGCGTGGCGCACGACTTCAACAATCTCCTGACCGTCATCTCGGGGAACCTGCAGCTGCTCGAAGACGAGCGCGACGTGGACGAGAAGCAGGCGCCGATCATCCAGAGCGCCCTGCGCGCCGTGCGCAGCGGTGCGGCGCTGACGCGCAAGCTGCTGGCATTCGCGCGGCGCCAGCGGCTGTCGCCGCGTCCGATCGCCCCGGCGGCCTGGCTCACCGAGGTGTCCGTCTTGCTCAAGCGCACGCTGGGCGAGACCGTGGTCGTCCATGCCGAATGCGCGCAATGCTTGCCGAATGTCTTTGCCGACCCGGGAGAGCTGGATGCTGCCCTGGTCAACCTCGCACTGAATTCCCGCGACGCGATGCCGCGTGGCGGCGAGCTGAGCATCTCGGTGGACGAACATCACCTGCCGCGGGAAGAGCCCGCGCTGGAACTTGCTCCCGGCCGCTACATCTCGATCAGCGTGGCGGATACCGGCATCGGCATGGCGCCCGATGTGCTGGCACATTCGATGGAGCCCTTCTTCACCACCAAGGAGGCGGGCAAGGGCAGCGGCCTCGGTCTCAGCATGGTCTATGGCTTCGCCAAGCAGTCCGGTGGGGCGATGCGCATCGAAAGCCAGCTGGGATATGGCACGCGCGCCGTGTTGTACCTGCCCGTCGCGCCGGGGCACGCAGCCGAAGAGGAAGCACCCGAGCTTCCCGTCGCCGCACGCGAGGGTGAAACGGTATTGGTCGTCGAAGACGAGGCGGACGTCCGTGACGTCGTCGTGGCTTTCCTGCGGTCGCTGGGCTATGCGAGCCGGGTCGCCGCCACGGCCGACGAAGCACTCGCCCTGTTGCGCGTCGAACCCAAGATAGAGCTGCTGTTCTCGGACGTCGCGCTCGGCGGCGTCGTCTCCGGCGTCGATCTTGCGCGCGAAGCGCTCCGGTTGCGGCCATCGCTGCGCGTGCTGCTCACTTCCGGCTACGAACATCCGCGGCTTGACGGTGACGGAAACCGCTTCGAACTGCTGCGCAAGCCGTACAGCCGCGAGGAATTCGCCGAGGCCCTCCGCAGGATGCTCGCGCGCAACTGAAGGGTCAGTGCATCGTTGCGGGTTCGTCGCCGTTGACGCAATCACGCAGGCCATGGGCATCGAGGATGCGCATTTCCCGGCGCTCCACCAGGATCAGCCCGCGCTCCTGCAATCGCGACAGCACGCGGCTTACCGTCTCGTGCTTGAGCGCGAGGAAGCTGGCGATGTCCGTACGGTTCATGCGCAGGATGAAGTGGCTGGCGCTGAAGCCGAGCCGCGCATGGCGGTCCGCCAGATCCAGCAGGAACGAAGCGACCCGCCGTTCGGCACCCAACGTGCCCAGCGCAAGCATCCATGAGCGATCCCGCCGGATCTCCTCGGCCAGCGTCCAAGTCAACCGCGCCTGCAGTCCGGGCACGCGCAGGCAGGCGGACAACATCGGTGCATAGGGCAGTTCCCATACCTCGCTGGCATCCAGCGCCACGACGTCGCAGGTGCAGCCCGGCAGGCCGATCGACTCGACGCCGACCAGATCCCCGCGCATCCGGAATCCAGTGACCTGCTCCCGGCCGTCGTCGGACAGTTCGCAGCTCTTCAGGCAGCCGACGTTGACCAGGAACAGCGCAGTGAACGGCTGGCCGCTGCGATAGAGATGCTGGCCGGGCCGCAGGCGCCGCCTCGTCATCGGAAGATGATCGCGCAATTCCCCAAGGCCGATGTCGTCGCGGCGCTCCAACGATCCGGCGACGACCTTTGCGGCAGTGTGTGCCGTTCCTGCAGGAATCGTGTTCATGGACCTTTCCGCCCGTCTTTCACGAGAGGCCTGCAGGCTAGTCGAGCGCTGCTGCGCGGCGACGACCGGGCCGTAACGGTTCGTAACGACATGTAACAGGTCACGACGCAGCCGGTTGATCCAGCGCAACTGGTGCTCTCGGGACCACGCCGATACTAGGTGCGCCAATCGGATCTCTTCCCGCTACGCCAGCCATGCAAGCGCACACATCTTTCATCGACGCAGCCGCCGTCGAAGCGTGGGATGCCTGGTTCCGCTGGCGGGACTCCGAGCGCCTGCACGACTTCTCCCTCGAGGCGACCTGGCAAAGAGTCGCCCAGGCGCTAGAGGGGAAAGGGAGGGCGTGCACTAGGGATGACCTGCTCGCCGCACTCTCATCCTGGCGCCTGCTGCTCGACGAGCGCATTCTGGCCAGTGCGGGAACCGCAGCCCGGAGCTGGCCGGGCAATCGGCTGGTCGCCGTGCTCAACGTGCCGATGTTCGTGCGCGATTGTTTCACCGACCGGGCGCATTTGGACCTGGCGGCGTTCGAGTCCACTGCGGAGCTGGCGGTGCGGGCACTGGACGATGCCATGCATCTGGCGGGGGGCGCGACGGGAGAGGCACCCCGGTTGAGGATCGGCCTGATCGGCCTGGCCGATGCCTTGCTGATGCTGGGCATCGGCTACCGTACGCCGGCAGGCTGCCTGAAAGCGGCCGGGATCGCGCGTGCGCTGGCCCAGGGCTGCCTGCGTGGAACGGTGCGTCTTGCCGCGGAGCGTGGGCGATGGCCCGGTCCCTCCCGGCCCATCGTCGAACGGGCACGCCTGCGCGGCTTGAGCGATTCCCTGGTCGAGTCGGCAGGTCTTCACGGGGTACGGCACGCCGCTTTGACCGCGGTCACTTCGCAACCGCGGCTTGCGTTGTTCGCGAACAACGTTGCCGACGCGCTCGAACCGCTGCGGGGCGAAGAGCAGGTGCATCGCATCGAATCATCGGGACAGGAGCGCGCGGTGCGCTCCTCCGGCTACGCGTTGACTCTGCGGCGACGCATGTCCTCGCTCGGCGCGGTGGCTATCCCCGTCGATACGAGATCGACGACACCTGCTTCGGCGCATGCCGCCATGTGCAATGCCGTGCGACGCTGGATCGACGAAGCCATCAGCATGCCGCTCGCCATCCCGGTTCGGACGACCATGGACTGAGCCCTGCGGTTGGAATCGATTCAGCCGGAGGGGGCCGGCGCAGCCACGGCCTGCGCCCGACCGCCTTCGCCATCACGATGCCGCGATGGCGAGGCGGGTGCAGGCGCGGTGATCCGGCGATGCCGGTTTCCATTGTTCCCCATCGGTACGCCGTGGCCGCCTCACAGATCGATGACGACACGACCGTCGACGCGGCCGGCACGCAAGTCGGCAAAGACCCCGTTGATGTCCTCCAGGCGCGCCTTGTGCAAATGCGCACGCACCTTGCCTTCGGCGGCAAACTCCAACGCCTCGGCCAGATCACGGCGCGTGCCGACGATGGATCCGCGCACGGTGATGCGCTTGAGCACCACATCGAAGATCGGCGTCGCGAAATCGCCCGGCGGAAGACCGACCAGGCTGACCGTACCGCGACGCCGAGCCAACCGGATCGCCTGGTTGAACGCCGTCGGCGATACCGCAGTCACCAGCACGCCGTGGGCACCGCCACCGGTAGCGCGCACGATCCGTGCGACGGCATCGGCGCCACGGGCGTCCACGGCGATGTCGGCGCCGAGCGCGCGCGCCAGAGCCAGCTTTTCCTCGCCGATGTCGAGCGCCGCCACGTGCAGGCCCATCGCCTTGGCATACTGGACGGCGAGATGGCCCAGGCCGCCGATGCCGGAAATCGCGATCCATTCGCCGGGGCGCGCTTCGGTTTCGCGAATGCCCTTGTAGGTCGTGACCCCAGCGCAGAGGATCGGTGCCAGCGCGCCGAAATCGCCATCACGGGGCAGGCGTGCGACGTAGGGTGCGGCTCCGATGGCGTACTCCGCGAACGTTCCGTTCACGCTGTAGCCGCTGTTGTGCTGGCTCTCGCACAGCGTTTCCCAGCCGGTCGTGCAGTATTCGCAACCGCCGCAGGCATCGTGCAGCCAGGCGATCCCGACTGCGTCGCCCTCCTTGAGGCCGCGCACGCCGGGGCCGAGAGCGGCGACGATGCCGGCGCCTTCGTGTCCGGGAACGAAGGCGGGCGTCGGCTTCACCGGCCAGTCGCCATCGGCGGCATGCAGATCGGTATGGCAGACGCCCGTGGCGACGATCTTCACGAGCACTTCGCCGGGTCCCGGTTCCGGTATCGGCATCTCCTCGATCGCCAGGGGCTGACCGAATGCATGCACGACCGCCGCGCGCATCCTCTTCATGGACGTCCTCCATCGTTCAGGTCAGCCGACCTTAGCGGCGTGGCCCGGGTCCGGTCTTGACCGAGATCAATCCCCTGCAAGCCGCAGTCGACATCGGCCTGGCAGGATCCATCAGGCGGGGCGGGGAAGGGCAGTCGCACGGCATGTCGCCTCATTTCCAACGCGGGCAGAGGGCATCTTCCACAGTTGACCCAGATCAATACGCTCGATGTGGAGCCTTCTAGCCTGTTTCGAGCGATCCATGCTTCCGCCCGGTGTGGAAGCCGGTCGCTCCCTCATCCAATTCAGTCAGGAGGAAATCATGAGCATGCTGACCCATTGGAATCCGTCCCGGTCGCTGGCGCGCCTGGACCCCGCCAGGGACTTCGACGAATTCTTCCGCAGCTTCGGCTTGCGCCCGGCCCCGCGAGACCTGGAGGTAACGCCCGACATCCGTCTCGACGTCAGCGAGGACGACCGGAACTACATCGTCAAGGCGGAGATTCCCGGCGCCGCGAAGGAGAACATCGAACTGTCGGTCGACGGCAACCAGGTGTCGATCGGCGTGGAGGTGAAGCGCGAGAGCGAAAAGAAGAACGGCGAGAGGGAACTCTATACCGAGCGCAGCTACGGCAGTGCGCGCCGCGTGTTCACGCTGCCGGTCGACGTCGATGCCGACAAGGTGGAGGCACGTTACGAGCACGGGATCTTGACGGTGAAACTGCCGAAGGCGCCCGGCGGGAAATCGCATCGCGTGGCGATTTCCTGAGCCTGCCGTGATGGATGCGGCGGCGAAACCGAGACGCCCGTCGACTTCGGTCCATCGTCGTCCGGGCGCAAAGGCCGCCGCATGAGTTTCCGGCTTGCCGATGCTCTCCATCGCCCGCCCCAGCGCCGTCCCGCCGACGGCGGCGACACGTCGACGGCAACGGACGTCCTGTCGATGCCGATCGAGGCGTTTCTTCGCTCGGTCGGCACGCAGGTCGAGGGCCTGGATCAAGCCGAGGCAAGCCGGCGACTGTCCATCTACGGCGAGAACGACACCGGTCGGCAGCGAAATGGATCGCTGAAAGCCATCGCGAAGGCGCTGCTCAATCCGCTGGTCGCGATTCTGCTGCTGTCGTCGCTCGTGTCGGCGTTCCTCGGCGAGGCGACCAGCGCAGCGATCATCGTCGCCATGGTGATGCTGAGCCTCGCGCTGGATTTCGGCCTCAGCTATCGCTCGCAACGGGCGGCCGAACGCCTGCGGGAAGAGGTGGCTCCGACCGCAACGGTGCGCCGCGACGGGGCATGGAAGGAGCTGCCACGCCGGGTCCTCGTACCGGGCGACCTGGTCCGCCTTTCCGCCGGCGATCGCATTCCGGCCGATGCGCGCCTGGTCTATGCACGCGACCTGCACGTGCAGCAGGCCGCGCTCACGGGCGAGTCGGCACCGGTCGAGAAGAGGCCGGTCGACGTACCCGCGAGGGTGGCCAATGCCGCGGACGCCGAGCACGTCGTCTTTCTCGGCACGTCGGTGGTCGCCGGCACCGCCACGGCGATCGTGTTCGCGACGGGCGGGAACGCGGCATTCGGAAAAATCGCGGGTGCGCTCGCGGAACGGCCGCCGCCGACGGGTTTCGAACGCGGCCTGGCGGCATTCTCGCTGCTCATCATGCGCACGGTATTCTTCCTCGTGCTGTTCGTGATGATGGCGAGCGTCGCGTTCGGTCGCTCGGGTCTGGAGTCGCTGCTGTTCGCGGTGGCGCTCGCCGTCGGCCTGACTCCGGAATTCATGCCGATGATCACGACCGTCACGCTCGCCAGCGGAGCGATCCGCATGGCCAAGCGCCACGTGATCGTGAAGCACCTCGCGGCGATCGACAACTTCGGCAGCATGGACATTCTGCTGAGCGACAAGACCGGCACGTTGACCAGCGGGGAAATGGGGCTCGAATCGAGCGTCGACGCGCACGGAGTTGCCAGCGAGCGGCCGTTCGAGCTGGCCTACTTGAACAGCGCGCACGAAACCGGCATCAGCAGCCCCCTCGACAAGGCGATACTCGCCTTCCGCTTCGTCGATACGCAGGCGTGGCGCAAACTCGACGAAATCCCGTTCGACTTCGAGCGCCGTTGCCTGTCGATCGTCGTCCTGCGCGAGAACCATGCCGTGCTGATCGCCAAGGGGGCGCCCGAAGCGCTGCTGCAGCGCTGTACCGGCTACGAAAGCGCGGGTCGGATCCTGCCGCTGGACACGGATGCCTTGGCGGGTTGCACGGCGACGTTCCGGAGCCTGGGAGAGCAGGGATTGCGCGTGCTGGCCGTCGCCTTTCGCGACGTGGACATCCGATCCGGCTATTCGACGCAGGACGAATCGGCGCTCGTGCTCGCCGGATTCCTCTCGTTCGTCGATCCTCCGCTCGTCGGCGTCGTCGATACGTTGCAGGCGCTCGGCCGCGACGGCATCGGCGTGAAGGTCCTGACGGGCGACAGCGACAGCGTGGCCCGGCACGTCTGCGGCAAGGTCGGGCTCGACCCGGGCCGCATCGTGCTCGGCGAGGAGATCGACGCGCTCAGCGACATGGGGCTGGCAGCGCTCGCCGAGCGCACCACGATCTTCGCGCGCATGCTCCCGGCGCAGAAGCACCGTGTCGTGACCGCCTTGCAGGGCCGCGGACACGTCGTGGGATTCCTCGGGGACGGCGTCAACGATGCGCCGTCGCTGCATGCAGCCGACATCGGCATATCCGTCGTCAACGCGACCGACATCGCCAAGGACGCGGCGGACATCATCCTGCGCGAACGCCGGCTCGACGTGCTGCACGACGGCGTGATCGAAGGCCGCCGGGCATTCGCCAACGTGATGAAGTACCTGCTGATGGGCACCAGCTCGAATTTCGGCAACATGTTCAGCATGGCCGCTGGCGTACTGTTCCTGCCGTTCCTGCCCATGCTGCCGATGCAGATCCTGCTGAACAACTTCCTCTACGACCTCTCCCAGGTCACGATCCCGACCGACCGCGTCGACGACGAGCAAGTGCACGGGCCGCAGATCTGGGACATCCGCCTGATCCGCAACTTCATGTTGCTGATCGGGCCGATCAGCTCCGTCTACGACTTCCTGACCTTCCTCGTCCTGCTTCGGTTCTTCCGTGCCGACGAGACCTTGTTCCACACGGGCTGGTTCGTCGAATCGCTGGCGACGCAGACGCTGGTCCTGTTCGTCATCCGCACCTTCGGCAATCCGCTGCGCAGCCGGCCCAGCGGTCTCCTGATCGCCTCGACGCTGACGGTCGTCGCCGTTTCCATGATGCTGCCCTTCACCCCATGGGCTGCCGCGCTCGGCTTCACCGCCTTGCCTCCCTCCTTTTTCGCATTCCTCGGCGTCGCGACGGCGACGTACCTGCTCATCGTCGAATTCGCGAAACGCCTGCTGTTCCGGCGTGTCGCCCGGCAGGCTTGCGCAGGCTCCAGTGGAGGGAGCGTCGGCGACCTCTCCAGTTGACATGCATCAAGAGCCAGCGGGATGCCGCGTCTGGTCTGAACCCCGTCGATAGGAGCGGTCCCATGACGTCCGCCATAACCGCTAGCAGGCTGGTGAGAAACAGCCTGCTAGCGCGATCCACGGATGGATCGCATGCGACAAGTTCGCAGGAGCGAACTTGGACGGCGCAGCCGGCCCCGAGCGCAGCGAGGGGTGAGGCACAGGAAGTGCCGCGCCATCGACGACGCAAATCGTTGATTCGCGCAACAGGTGGCGCGGCTCCGCCGCGACCGTGTGAGTCGAGACTGCGCCCACAGGAGCGGCAGCGCCGGGCCGAAAGTCCAAGCCGCAGGATGCGGCGAGTAAAGGGCAGGACAGCCCTTTCTCGACATCCTGCCAGTGATCCGGTCAAGTGGATCGGTGACGGCGCCGCGCGCACCGTTGCCGCCAACGACGCGAGCGCTGCGATACATCGTCTTGATGCAGGTCAATTCCCCTGGATCCGGACAGCCTAGCCTTCATGAAGCGGGCCATGGCGGTCCGGCAGTCCAGCAACGGAGGGAAATCCGTGTTCAAGCACATCCTGATCCCCACAGACGGCTCCACACGCTCCGAAGATGCCGCAAGGCAGGGCATTCGTCTCGCAGCGCTCACCGGTGCACGCGTGACCAGCTTCCATGCGATTCCACGATTCCATACGTCGGACGTCATGATGAGCCTGCTCTCGGCGAACCAGGGCGAATACGAGAAGGCTGCCAAGGACTATGCCATCACCTATACCCGTTTCGTTTCGCGCACGGCGGACGCCGCTGGCGTGGCATGCGACGTCGAGTACTCGACCACGGACGATCCGGCCGCAGCGATCATCGAAACCGCCCGCAAGCGCCACTGCGACCTGATCGTGATGGCCTCGCATGGCCGGCATGGCGTGGAAGGTCTTCTGCTCGGCAGCGAAACGCAGAAGGTACTCACGCATTCGCACATCCCCGTACTCGTCTATCGATGATCATCGTTCCGAACCGCGGCATTCGCCCGCTGCTCGCGCTCGGTCTGCTGGTCGCGCTGGCAGTGCCGTCCTGGATCGCGTTGTCGATGCAGCGCTCGGAATCCCTGCAGCGTGAACAGGCGGACGATACCGCCCGCCTGGTGATTGCGCAGAGAATCGCGGCCGAGGTCGACCACTCCATCAGCGCGTGGCGTCGAGCGACCCTGCTGCTCGCCTCGGAGCCGCCGGTTCGCTCCCTGTTCGCCGCACCGACCGAGGTGGAGCGTCAGCAAGGCGTGGAACGCCTCTCCGAAGCGACCGACGTGCTGGGACTGGCCTCGATTCAGGCGCAGGATGTCGCTGGGCATGCATTCCTCGACGTCACACGCGGACAGCAAGCCAACGAAGAATCCATCGTTTCCGAGTCCCGCGGCGGTGCGGAAGCGCAAATCCGCCTGCGTGCGGTGGTGACGGACGGCGGAGGCACTGTGCGTGGACAGCTCGTCGCCTTCGCTTCGATCGAGGACATCGTCGATGGTATCGACATGCCCGAATCGGGAACCTGCTCGGTGAACACGCTCGACGGACGGACCCTTCTGGACGCCGAGGGACCACGCAAGGGCATCGTGCTCGACGTGGTCTCCTCAACGAGGCGGGATCAGCCCCCGGAAGCGGGCATCAGCGCGGCGGCCGCCGGCGGACGAAACGTCGCCTTTGCGCTGGTGCGATCGGCACCCCTCTTGATCACCATTGCCGGCCAGCCCACACGGCTTTCGGCGACACCAAACCTGTTGCTGGTCGATGGTGCCCTCCTGGCACTCGGTTTGCTGGGGATCTTCGGCGTAACGGGCGCCGGCATCGGAAGGGGGCGCCTTTCCCCCTGAACTGGACCCGACCTCTCATTGGATTTCATGGCCGGCGTGCGGCTCCCGGAAGAGGCGGCCGGGGAGGCGGGCGCGAACTTCAACCGCCGGCAAGGCCGTGAGATCACGCCGGATCTCGGCCGTCACGTATTCGCACAGAGGGTCGCCAAGCCCGGAGCGCAGCAGGCCGAGAAAATGCGAGGGTGCCACCAGCACGAGCCGCTCGTAGCGCCCATGTGCGCGACCTTGCTCAAGGACCTCGCGGAGCGCACGGACGAAGCGTTCGGCACTCTTTTCGCGCGGCGGGGTGTGAGGTTCCAGCGCGTGCCGGAGCGGAGTCCTGCTTTCGTCGACCATCGGCCGCCGCTCGGTGGTCAGGTCGCGGCCTCGTGTACGCCCTTCGGGATTGACGAGACAGTCGATCTCGACCCATTGCCCATCTCTCGCAGCCATTTCGAACAGGCGTGCCTTGGCACCGTCGGCAACCAACACCCAGGTCGTGGTCACAGCGCACTCCTCGAACATCTCCGGCAATCCGGGACTTCAGATGTCACGCTAGCGCAGTGACGGCGGACCTGATTGATGCAGGTCAATTCCCACGTTTCGTCAGTTGCAGAAAGGCTCCGTTGACCAGGATCAATCGCCGGATGGCAGCGTCCGCTAATCTCGAAGGCGTTCAACTACCAATCGCTTCCCGCAATGTGCGACCTCCTTTGTCGTGCGATCCGGATCGAGCCCTGGAATGCCGCTGTGCCATACGGGGCCGACTTCGCTTCGCTCGTCGGCGGCAACGTGGCCTGTGTTCACGTCCAGAATGCGCCACGGTATCGGATGCCATGCTTTGTGCGGCTTCGTCCATGAACCAGGAGTGCCATCATGACGTATTCCGATCCGAACCTCTGGATCATCATCGCGTTGGTTCCACTATCCGTCGCGGTGACCGCCACGGCGAACTGGCTATTCAGAAAGCGCGGCGGCATCGCGACTGGATGGGGCGGAGCCCTGTTCATCGGTCTGTGCTGGGTCGCCGCACTGGCCCTGATCATCCAGCGCGTACTTCGTTGAGCATGTCTCCACGGCGGGGGCACCGTAATTCCGTGGCAAATCCAGCCATGCCATTGCTCATGCCGGCGTCCAAGAAACGCTCCGACGCGCTGCTCATTCGATGGAGACCTGGCGGCGCCGGCCAAGAATCTTCTGTACACCGGGAATCGACTTGACCAGATCGAACACGAGGGTGGAAAGGATTCCCGCGGCGACCGCCCATCCAGCAGCCCCTGCCGTGGGCACAGCGAACTGGAACAAGCGCCTCAGCGGAGGCACGAGCACGCAGGCGGTCGTGGCCATGCCGGCAATGCCGACGACCACCCAGTAGGCGCGATGCCCCGGCTCGGCCAGCCCGGACATGGTCCAGCCACGCGTCCCGACCACCCGGATCAGAGCCAGATTGCCAACGGCGAAAGCGATGAAGGCGGGTGTCCGAGCCGTATCGACGGGGCTCCCGGCCGCCAGGGCGACGACGTACAACCCGAAGGCGGCGACCAGCAGCAGCGTGCCTTGTGCGAAGGCGATCAGCATCTGGAGCCCGCCCATTGGCGGATCGTCTGGATGGCGGGGCGATTGCTCCATCGTTCCGGGTTCGATCGGCTCATTCTCGAATGCGATTGCGCAGATCGGGTCGATGACCATTTCGATCAGTACCACGTGCGTCGGCAGGAGCAACGGCGGCAGACCGAGCAATAGCGGCAACAGGGTGAGTCCGGCGATCGGCACGTGAACGGCGGTGATGTAGATCATGGCCTTGCGCAGGTTGTCGAAGATGCGCCGACCGGTTTCGATGCCAGCGACGAGATGGGCGAGGTCGTCGTCCATCAGCACGATCGACGCGGCCTCACGGGCAACGTCGGTACCACGCTGGCCCATCGCCAGTCCGATGTGAGCCGCCTTGAGCGCGGGCGCATCATTGACCCCGTCACCGGTCATGGCGACGATCTCGCCGCTTTCCTTCAAGGCACGCACGATCCTCAGTTTCTGCTCGGGTCGGATGCGTGCGAACACACGCGCAGAGCGCACCAGTCGTCGCAGGCCCGCATCGTCCACCGTGTCGATCTGCGTACCCGTGACGGGCGGGTTGGCTGTATCGATGCCGACCTCGTGCGCGATTGCATTCGCTGTCGCCGGGTGATCACCGGTGATCATGAACACGCTCACACCTGCGCGGCGCGCCGCAGCGATTGCAGCACGGGCGCCTTGGCGCGGCGGATCGGCGAATACGAGCAAGCCGCGAAGCTCGAGGCCGAGCTTTTCCGGCGTTTCCGGCAGCGGGCTGGAGCCGTCGACAAGCGCACTCGCGACCGCCAGCACACGACAGCCAGCCGCTGCGTGACGTACCGTCTCGCGTAGCAGTTCGTCCTGTTCGGTGTGCTCCAGGCCGCACAATGCACCGATCGCTTCGGGCGCGCCTTTCGCAGCGGCCTCGATCCGATTTCCGATGCGCCAAATGTGCACCACGACGGGTCGTTCGTGCGTGAGTCCGAATTCCTTGATCCGTTGTGCGCCGGCATCCGGCACATTGCCATATGCGGCCGCCAGACGATGCACCGCCTGATCCATAGGATCATTGGACCGAAATGCCGAAGCGAGCGCCGCGATGCGTGCCAGCCCTGCGAATGCGCTCGGTGGCGCATCCTCGCTATCCAGTGCGACGTGCTCGTGGTCGGCTGCAAGCGCGCATATGCGCATGCGGTTCTCGGTCAGCGTCCCGGTCTTGTCGAGGCACAAGGCGCTGCAGGCCCCGAGTACCTCGATGACCGCGGTGCGCCGGACCAGTACGCCGAGCCGGGCAAGCCGCTGCGCACCGAGCGCGACGAAGACGGCCAGCACCATCGGGAACTCTTCCGGAAGCGCTGCCATGCCGAAGGCTATTCCAGACAGCACGCCGTCCAGCCAGGCACCGCGCAGCCAGCCATAGAGCAGGATCACCCATCCGCTCGCGAAAAGCGCGATCAGGCCGAACCAGCGCACGAGTCGCCCCAGCGATCGCTGCAGCAGCGTCGGTTCCGTCTCGATCGAAGCCAGCGAAGCACCGATGCGGCCGACCTCGGTGCGCGAGCCGGTCGCGACCACCTCCGCGACACCGCGACCGGATACCACCAGCGTACTGGCGAACAGGTGCGTCGAGCCGTCTTCGTCGCAGGCGCCGTGGGCTATGTCGTCGCGAGCGAGGGCACGTTTCGGTACCGGCACCGATTCGCCGGTCAACAACGATTCGTCCAGGCTGAGGCCTTCGGCACATCGCAGAATGGAGTCTGCAGCGACTCGCTCGCCGTCGGCGACCAGCAACGTATCTCCCGGCACCACCTCGCGAGCGGGAATGCGCACTTCGCTTCCGTCCCTCACGACGCGCGCCATCGGCGCCGACAGCGAGCGCAACGCCTCAAGTGCGTTCTCGCTGCGGGTTTCCTGCAGCACCACAAGCGTGGTCGAAAGCCCAGCGAAAGCGACCATCAGCAAGCCTTCGCCGATACCGCCGACCGCAAGGTAGATCGCAGCGGCGACCATCAACAGCAGGAACATGGGCTCGCGCAGTACGTCGAACAGAATGCCGGCCACCCCTTGCCTGGGCGCTCGTGGAAGCTCGTTCGAACCGAATGCGCGCAGGCGGCGCAGTGCCTCTTCGTTGCTCAGTCCGGGCAGGACGAAAGGGGCGCGTTCGACGCCGACTCCTGTCCTTTCCGGGGCTGTCCGCAAGATATGCATTCCGTCTGTTCTATGAACACCAGAAGGACATCTGGCTTTCTCGCCGCGCTCGCCGAGCTGAACACGGCGGGAGAGTCAATGGAGAACGAGTTCGAATGTCGTCACGTGCGGGTCCTCGGGATCGGGACGCGAATGGAACCCGAGGTATTCGCCAAGCGCATGGGCACCGGTGTGGCACTCGGTCATGGCATACATTCGTCGTATGCCGTGCTCGCGGGCGATCTCGATCAGATGTTTCATGAGTACACGACCGACGCCGAGCTTTTGCCAGTCGGGATCCACGGTCACGGTGCAATCGCAATGGACGCCATCGGGACGCGTGACATAGGCGGCTACTCCGACTTCGATCTCTCCGCCTTTCACGGGAACGAACGCGCCGATGGTCGCCTCGCACTCGGGGGCAGGGCATGTCAGGTCGCGCACGACGGCCTCGTCGATCGGCTTGACCAGCCCGACGAAGCGCTGTGCCAGATTTTCCTCGGGCAGGTGTGCGAGGAAGGCGCGCTCGCGATTGCAATCCTGTGGCAGCAACGGGCGCACCTGGACGACGAGGCCGTCCCGGAGCCTTTCGGTCCAGATTCTGCTGGACTGGGAATGCGCGGGTTTCATGGTCATGGCGATGCTCCTCGCCCGTCAGTCTGCGCCCGCCGGTGAAGCCGCCGTTGATCTGCGTCAACAAACCCGTGCCATTGTGGCCGCCACTCGGCGAAATCCGCGCAGTGTCCGACCGCGCACGACTACCTGGGCATGGTCCTCAGGTTTCTTCGGGCGGGACTGGCACCGGCACCGGCTTGGCGGAATCGTCGGCGACGACGAGGTCCTGGATCTCGCCGGTTTCAACGATTTCTCGAACTGGCTGCAAGGAATCGTCTCGATCTCGACCGACGACACCACGTAGTGCACAACGAGCATCAAGACGATCAATGCGGGAACGCCGTACCGGATCGCAGAACGGAGCGCTCGCTTCATGGACTGCAATCTCGATGGAACCGAGGCGTGCGTCATGTCTCTGCGCGACCAGAGTCCGGACGCACGGAGACCGCATGCGGCACGGAAGGTTCGAGCCATGGGGCCACGCGCTCGTGTACTTCCGTGGAGCCGAGCATGGTGAAGTCGTGCTGGATCTCTCCGACCACGCAGTTGCGTAGCGACCTGTCGCAGTACAGGCGCATCATGTCCAGGAACTGTGTCGGCGCAACGAAGATCAGGCGTTCGAATCGGTGCTGCGCCAGACCATGCCCGAGAGCCGCCAGCAGCGCCCTGGCGAATCGCGCGGCATGTGCCTCACGCCATGCGATGTACGGCTCGACGGCTGGGCGCTCGATGGGCATCTCTCCGGGATTGGCGAAGCTGCCCAGCTGATGCAACGGTTCTTCACGATGCCGGCTCTCGAAGAGACGGGCTCGCGAACCATTCGCGACCATGACCCAGGTCGTCGACATCGTATCTCCCATGAGGGGAGTGGGAGACCAATGCTCGCACTGCCGCCACGGCTTGGGTTGACGTGGATCAAGTCGCTGAGACCATCTTGTTGATCGAGATCAAGTCATGCCGGGTTGACGGGCGTAGCGTGCCTTCGTCCATCCAACCCGGAGGTCAAGATGAAAACCGATCGACAGCTGCAGCAGGACGTGATCGACGAACTCCGCTGGGATGCAGCGGTACAAGCCGCGCACATCGGCGTCGAGGCCAGCGAGGGTGTGGTGACGCTGTCCGGTCAGGTCGACAGCTTCGCGGAAAAGTTCGCAGCCGCCGAGGCGGCGAAGCGTGTTGCCGGTGTGAAGGGCTTGGCGATGGATCTGGAAGTGAAGCTGCCGGGAAGCAGCATGCGCAGCGACGCGGACATCGCGAAAGCCGCCGTCTCTGCGCTTGAATGGAATGTGTCGATACCGACAGGAGCGGTACAAGTGAAGGTCGACGATGGTTTCGTGACGTTGACGGGGGAGGTCGATTGGGCCTACCAGCGCGATTCGGCCGTGGAATCGGTGCGTCCTCTGCTTGGAGTACGTGGAGTGAACAACGCGGTGATGCTGCGCGCGCACGCAGCCGCCAAGGACGTCAAGGGAAAGATCGAAGCGGCGCTGCAGCGGCTCGCTCACCAGGATTCAAAAGCAGTCTCGGTGACGGTGAAAGACGGTACCGTGACGTTGAGCGGAACGGCGCACTCCTATTTGGAACGCGACACGATTGAAGCGGCGGCATGGAATGCGCAGGGGGTTCGGCATGTCGTCGACGGCATCGTCGTTTCCCAATGACTCCCGGTAGGGCACGTCAGGCCAAGGAGGGCCGTCCCCATGCTGACGATGTCGTCGCAGGTCGGTCATCCGTGCCATGCCTGGCTGACTTAATTTTACATAATATACATTACGCACTATTCCGGTATACTTTTGCGTCAGCCGCCCACGGCGGTATTGCACCCTGTACGAGCCGGAGCGCATCCTATGCAGCTCAGGAATCCCGCCTAAGCATGATCGAATACGGACACAGCACCCACGTCGGCTTGCGGCGCGAGCACAACGAGGACACCTACTACGCCGACGCCGATCTCGGGCTTTGGCTGGTAGCGGACGGCATGGGAGGCCACGAGCACGGCGAGGTCGCGAGTGCGCTGGCGCGTGACACCTTGGTGCGCGAGATCGCCAAGGGCGCCGATCTGGTCCGGTCGATCCAGCTCGCCGACGAGGAAATCATCCGCCACTCGACGCGACGCTCGGAGTCCCTGCCGATGGGCACGACGATCGCCGCCTTGCGCATTCCGGAGGGTCAGGACCGCTTCGAGGTGGCCTGGGTCGGCGACAGCCGCATCTACCTCTGGGCGGATGGCCAGCTGAAGCAGGTCTCGCAGGACCATTCCTACGTGCAGGAGCTGGTCGACCAGGGAGCGATCACCAGCGAGCAGGCACGCAGCCATCCCCACCGAAACGTCGTGACGCAGGCGCTCGGCGTGACCGATCCCCAGTCCTTGCGCGTGGAGAGCGTCGGCGGACCGTTGCGACACGGGATGCAGTTGCTACTGTGCAGCGACGGATTGACCGAAGAGGTCAAGGATGCGGCGATCGCGGCGATCGTCGCGCGCCAGGATCTCAGTGCGCAGGAATGCGTCGACCATCTCGTCATCGCCGCGCTGGACGGCGGCGGCTCGGACAACGTCACGGTGATCCTCGTCCGCCTGCGCTGAACGCGGACGTCAGCCCGCCGCCACCTGTCGCCACAGACACGCGCCCCCGGCCTTCTTGTCGAGCACCGTCAGGCGCGCCTCGTGCGCCTCCAGCTCGGCAGCCGCGGCGCGCAGTACGCGCGGCCGCGAACGGATCTCGAGCGTGGTCGCCAGCACCTGGGTCTCCACTGCGTCGGCCTCGGCGTCGAAGCCGAGCTGCCCCTGCCCCGACGTCAGCGCGAGATAGACGTCGACCAGCAGATTCGCGTCGAGCAGGGCTCCGTGCAGGCCGCGGTGGCTGTTGTCGACGTCCAGCCGCTTGCACAGGGCGTCGAGGCTGTTGCGCTGCCCCGGAAACTTCTCGCGGGCAAGCGCCAGCGTGTCCAGCACCTGTACCCGATCCGCGAGCGTGCCCGCGTCGATGCGCGCGAGTTCGGCATTGATGAAGCCGACGTCGAACGTCGCGTTGTGCGCGATGACTTCGGCCCCGTCGATGAACTGCAGGAATTCGGCGGCGACGTCACGAAACAGCGGCTTGTCGAGCAGTTCCTCGTCGCTGATGCCGGTGACCGCGCGTGCACCCTCGTCGATCGCGCGCTCGGGATTCAGGTAGGTATGGAATTCGCGCCCGGTGCGCCGGCGCTGCACGAGTTCGACGCAGCCGATTTCGATCAGGCGATGGCCGCGGTGGGCTTCGAGACCGGTGGTCTCGGTATCAAGGACGATCTGGCGCATCGTGGGGAGCCGGGAACGGTTTCGGCAGGATGCCAATACGGGTCCGTCGCCACAATGCTTTCCTTCCTGCCGGATACGTTGTAGGGACTCAGCCGTCGCTCCGCCCCGCCGCCGCGAGCGCGGCATGGCGCGCGAGCACGTCGACGCGCTCGTTCTCCGCATGACCCGCATGGCCTTTCACCCATCGCCACGAGACCTCGTGGTCGGCAAGCGCGTCGGACAGGCGCTCCCACAGGTCGCGATTCTTCACCGGCTGGCGATCGCTGGTGCGCCAGCCGTTCGCGCGCCAGCGCGCCATCCATTCCTCGACGCCGCGCTTGACGTATTGCGAGTCGGTGGTCAGAACGACCGCGCACGGCCGCTTGAGCGCCTCGAGTCCGGCGATCGCCGCCATCAGCTCCATGCGGTTGTTGGTCGTCTCCGGCTCTCCGCCGGAAAGCTCCTTTTCCCGGTCGCCCAGACGCAGCAAGGCGCCCCAACCGCCGGGACCGGGATTGCCGAGGCAGGCGCCGTCGGTGAACAGTTCGACGCGTCCGGCGTCGCTTGCGGATTTCGTCATGCTCGGGCGCGTTGGCTCGGGGTGGCGAGGCGCGGACCGATCACCCGGCGCTCGCGCAGGGGGCGCGGGCGCAGCGGCGTCAGCACGGCGCGTTGTTTGGAAGCGGTGAGCAGATAGGCCCCGCGCAACGGCGTCAGGACACGCAGGCGATGCAGCAGGGACGGCACGCCGTGCTGCGGCCAGCAGCCACCGAGATAGTCGACGCTGACCGGCGCGAGCTGCGCCCGCAACAGGCGGCGGCGCGCCGCATCGGGGTGCACCGCATGTGGCAGCGGCAGGCCGCTGCGGGCCTGCCAGTGCATCCATGCCAGCCAGGGGCTCCACGGGTTCAGCGCGAACCAGAGCAGCATGCCGCCGGGCGCGAGCACCCGCGTCAGTTCCTCGACGAAACCGTCCGCGGGAAGTACGTCGCCGGCATGCTGCGCCACGACCAGGCGGAAGGCCTCGTCTTCCCACGGCAATGCATCGGGGGCGCAGCGCACGTCTCCGCCGAAGCCGCCGCGTTCGGCATGCACGCGCACGGCGGAAAGATGCCGCACGTCGACGGCCAGTTCCCGGTTGGCGGCGCAGGCCTGGACGACCAGTGCGCGACCGTTCGGTTGCCTTGCCGCCTGTTCGGCGACGCGACCGAGCTCGTCGCGCAGCAGCACGGCGATGTCGTCCAGGGCGAACAGGCTGTCTGGGCCGGTGATCACGGAAAGTTCGATCGGGAACAAAGCCCGGGAAGTGTAACCGCTCCCGTCGATCGGCGGTCCCATAACGTGAACCGCTTCTCGCGTCCCCTCGACGAAACTAATGCCGGCTTAACGTCGAGGCCGAAGTGCCTCGCTTATAGTCCGGCGCTCATGCGCCTGACTGCCCTGCCCGCTCTCTCGGACAACTACATCTGGCTGCTCGCCGATGCGGCGGGTGATGCGCTCGTGGTCGATCCCGGTGAGGCGGGTCCCGTGCGGAAGGCGCTCGCTCGCGACGGCCTGCGTCTGCGTGCGATCCTGCTGACGCACCACCATCCGGACCATGTCGCGGGAACCGCCGAGCTTGCGGCCGAGACGGACGCCGTCGTGTACGCACCGCACGACGACCGCATCGCCGCGGCGAACGTCCGGGTCGGCGACGGCGACCGCGTCCGCATCGCGCAGCCCGCCTTCGAATTCGACGTACTCGGTGTTCCCGGGCACACGCGCAGTCACGTCGCCTATCACGGCCACGGCGTATTGTTCTGTGGCGATACGCTGTTCAGTGTCGGCTGCGGCCGCCTGTTCGAGGGAACACCGCAGCAGATGCTGGAGTCCCTCGAGCGTCTGGCGGCCCTGCCCGGCGATACCCGCGTGTGTTGCGGCCACGAGTACACCGCCGCCAATTGCGCCTTCGCGCTGGAGCTGGATTCCGCCAATACCGCGCTGCAGGCGCGCAGCGCACAGGCGGCGGAGTTGCGCCGGCAAGGGCGCTCCACCCTGCCCTCCACGCTCGCCGAGGAACGCGCGTGCAACCCGTTCCTGCGCATCGATTCGCCCGCCTTGACCGCCGCGCTCGAAGGGAACGATCGCGTCGCGCGCTTCGCCGACCTGCGCCGGCGCAAGGACGGCTTCAAGGCGCCGGCGGCATGAGCCCGCACGCGATCCGGTCGCTCCGGGGAGGCCTGCTCGGTGCCGGCCTCGTCGTGGTCGCCGCCTGCAGCACGCCCGTCCAGCGTCCCGCGCCACCGGTCGCCTCGCCGCCACCGTCGCCGCCCGTGCCGGCAGGACCGGCTCGTCCGCCCGCNNGCGCCGCCCCCTCCGGTGACGGAAGCGGCCGAGCGATCGCCTTGGGAGCGCCTGCGCAACCGCTTCGCCTTGCAGGGCTGCGACTATCGTCCCTCCGTACAGCGCTACGCCGACCTCTACGCGAAGAATCCGCGGCCGTTCGCAGCGGCGTGGAAGCAGGCGATGCCGTTCCTTCTGCTGGTGCTGGACGAACTCGAGCGGCGCGACTTGCCGGGCGAGTTCGCGATGCTTCCCTTCGTCGAGAGCAGCTACCTGCCCGTCGCGCCGCGCGGCGATCGGCCCGCCGGCATGTGGCAGCTCATGCCGGATACCGCCCGCGGTGCCGGGCTTCCGGTCACGCGGGACTACGACGCCCGCCTCGACGCGGTCGCCTCGACCCGCGCCGCGCTCGACCTGATCGAACGCTACGAGCGCGAATTCGGCGACTGGCGCCTGGTCAACATGGCGTTCAACAGCGGCGAATACCGCGTCAAGAAGCTGCTCGGCGACCGCGATCCGAAAACGCTGTCGGCCGGCGAGCTCGGGCGCATCGCGTTCAATCCGGTCACGCACGAACATCTCGACCGCGTGCTCGCGCTGTCCTGCATCATTAACGATCCCCAGCGCTTCGGCGTCACGCTGCCCGAACCGGAACCGGACGACCGCCTGCAGAGCGTCGACCTGCAGGCCGGCATGGACCTGCGCCTCGCGGCGCGCCTGGCCGCCGTGGAGACGGAGGATCTGCGCCGCTGGAACGCCGGTCATCGCCGCAACCGCATGACGCACGAGGCGAACCGGCGCCTGCTCCTGCCGGCCTCGGCCGCGGAACGCTTCCGGACCGCCTCCGCCGGACTGCCGGTGGAATACTGGGGAGACTGGCGCGAACAGCCGGCCCCCCACGGTGGCGGCATCGGCCTCTGGGCCGCGCAGATCGGCGTGCCCGTCGCCGTCCTGGCGCTGGCCAACTCGATCGACGAGAACGCGACCGTCGGCCGCAACACCCGCCTGCTGGTACCGGGCCGCGAAGCGGAACCCATCGCCGATGCCGGTCCGGCACGCGCGCCTCGCTCGCACGTCGTGGTCGCAGGCGACACGCTGACCGGCATCGCGCGCCGCTACAAGGTGGCCCTGAAGGATCTTCGCCGGTGGAACCCCCGCGCCGGCGGAACCCTGCGTCTCGGCGATCGCCTGCGGCTGGGGCCGACGCTGGACTGAACGCTCGGTTACACTCCGCGGCTTTCCCGCCTACGCAGTTTCGGAGGACAGATGGGTTTCCTGCACGGCAAGCGCGCCTTGATCACCGGCATTCTCAGCCAGCGCTCGATCGCCTGGGGCATCGCGAACGCGATGCACCGCGAAGGAGCGCAGCTCGCATTCACCTACGTCGAGGAAAAGCTCAAGGACCGCGTCGACGAGGCCGCCACCGCATTCGGCTCGAACATCGTGCTGCCTTGCGACGTGACCAAGGACGACGACATCACCGCCCTGTTCGACAACCTCGGAAAGCACTGGGACGGATTCGACATCCTCGTCCATTCCATCGGTTTCGCGCCGCGCGAGGCGCTGCAGGGTGAGTATCTCGACGGCCTGACGCGCGAGAACTTCACCATCGCCCACGACATCTCCAGCTACAGCCTCGCCGCAATGGCCAAGGCGGCTCGCCCGCTGATGAAGGAACGCGGCGGCGCGATCCTGACCCTGACGTACCTCGGCGCCGAACGGGCGCTCGCCAACTACAACGTCATGGGCGTGGCCAAGGCCAGTCTCGAGGCGAACGTGCGCTACCTCGCCTACAACCTCGGTCCCGAGGGAACGCGCGTCAACGCGATCTCGGCCGGCCCGATCAAGACCCTCGCCGCCTCGGGCATCGCGAACTTCCGCAAGATGCTCGACCACGTCGAGCAGAACGCGCCGCTGCGTCGCAGCGTCACCATCGACGAAGTCGGCAATGCCGCCGCGTTCCTGTGCTCGGACCTCGCCTCCGGCATCACCGGCGAAGTCACCTATGTCGATTCCGGCTACAACATCCTCGGCATGACCGGACTCTGAAGACACGCATGAAAACGGAAGCCGGCAATGCAGCCGGCTTCCGTTTGGAAGTGAGAAACCGGCAACCTCGTCGCGCCTCCGAGTCGCAGGAGCAGATCAGCGCTTCTCCTGGATCCTCACGATCTTCTCGTCGTCCACGATCACCTCGATCGTCTTGCCGTCGCGGTAATAGCCCCAGCGCTCCCCCGTCGAGCCGCCGTAGTCGGTTTCGAGCCGTGTACGTGGTCCCGCGCTCCCAGCAAACTAATGAGCCTCGCCGGGTGGATCGCCGTCCGACGGCACCTTTCCGTCGATACGAATATCCGATTGCGTGCAGAGCCGGACGCCGGTTTCTTCGAGCGCTCAGGCGACGAGTCTCCATCCCTGAGACGAGTGCCAAGGATCCTGCGTGTGCCCGCCGCCCCCTTCAGGCGGGCACCACCTGGCCCGCAAGCCGCCGTCGTGAGACGCCGGGACTGCGGGCGTTTTCTTGTGGGAATCGATTCCTCCCATCAGCACGTGGACGACCGACCGAACCAAGCCACAACGTCCAATACGACGAGTCACATGGCCGGCGACGAAGGCTCTCAACGCAAGCCTTCGATGGAGGCACCCCTTCTTGCCCTGCATCGAACCACGTTCGAACAAGAAGTCGCTGGACGGTAGGTCAGGGGAACGAGACCGACTACCTCTGCGCGCGGTTGTGTTGGCAGCGCAGGGCTCCCCCGCCAGACAGACGATTGCCAAAGAAAAGGGCGGCTGAAGCCGCCCTTTGTTTTCCCGCATGCCGAGAAGTTCCTCGACTTGGCGGGGTTTGCAATCGAAAGCCCCAACTCAAAGGGTTACGAGCAACCGGGATATGGAGTCACTGGCGTGCTGCGCGTGGCGTAGGCGCCGCACCCGTAGCCGTTACAGGCGCGAACTCGGTAGTAGGTGTTCACCGCCGGAAAGACTGACAGTGCTGTGTCCTCTGTCACTTGCGTCTCATACGTGGCGAAGCTGGGGCTCAAACTACTCTGCAGCTCGTAATATGTCTGGTCCCCGCCCCCACCACTCCAACTGACTGCGTATTCGTTGTGGCAGAGCATGTTCTCGAAATTGATGGACGTCATCGCAGTCGGAGCACTGAAGTAGACGGGAAGCGACTGGGCCAGCCGGTCCCAGGATCCAGGAATCCACTGGCCCGTGTTTCCTGGCGGATGAATCTTGCCCTTGGTCGCACGCTTGTTCAGTTCGGCGTGCACACCCGCCACGCTTAAGTTCGGGAACTGCTCCAGAACAAGTGCAGCAATACCTGAAAACTGCGGCGCTGAAGCCGAAGATAGGGTGAATCCGCCGCCAACTGTGAACGCATTGGGTGCGTAACCATCTACACACGGCCCCCCGCGTGAGCCGATACCCATACTTCCAGGATCGGCATTGCCGACTACATAGAGCAGAGGAATATCAGGCAGCCCGGCGCAAGTATTAGTGACTGGCGCACCCAAGCCGGTATTGTTGCCAGAAGCGATCACGACCACTATTCCTTGTGCAATCGCCTCCTCAATCTTCTGTCTGGTCGCGGCTTCGGCCATCAGAAGTCTATAGTCCATGCTTATGTTTATCACCGCGCGGCGCGGTGTCTTTAGGGAACCATTATGGGCTATTGCCCATGCGAGGCCGCTGGGCACATCCCGCCCTAGTCCGGGCGAAGTCACTTTAACCGAGTAAAGTCGCACATCCTTTGCGACACCACCCACTACTCCACCCACGATCATTGCGACACGCTGAGCATGCGTTTGCACAGGGGAACCTGGAAATGCATCGAAGCCTACTGGTTGTAGATTTGGCAATTCTCCGATGTGTGGATCAACACCGTCATCTACGATGTATACATCGACGCCAGCACCTGTGAAGAAGTAGTTGTAAATGCCATCGCCCGGCCCCGAATAGTCACTATCAATCTTGTCGAGATGATCGGGGGCCGGACATTGCATACCGGCGGGAAGAGGGTTTGGACATACGGCTTGCGCACATATCGGAAGCATCGACGAAGCCAAGAGCGCGGCGATCGACATCTGGAGTATGCGATTGGTTGCGGTTCTCATGCTTGGATTCCCCGTATTTTGAAGTGAGCGAAGTACGCTGGAATAGATGGAATATCCCGCAGCGCGTTCGCGACGCGATCATATCCATAGTGTGAGTGACTTAGTAGGTCATGTAGACATTCTTAGACGCCGTCTACGCGCGGATCAAAATGGCTTCGATTTGCGTCACTTATTTTCGTGACGGACATCAACCTACGAGTAGACGATTCGCACTTGTAAGAAATTTCCTACACGCCGACGCGACGATTTCCTCTACCGCAGCCGTCGCCGCAGCAGCAGCACCATGTACGCCTGCTCGCCGTCTGCGACACGCGCCCTGCTGGATGCGGGGACGCGGGCAGGAGGCCAAGCGACGGCGAGCGACTTCTACCTTCCAGGCAGAGCTGTTCGCACTCGCCATCGACTTCGGGGGAAGTCCAATGCTGCGCATCCTCCTAGTGCTGCTCGCTCCGTCTCTTGCCGTGTGGAACTGCCAGGCTGAGGCCAAGGGGAGCAAGTCGTCTTCCGGCGCTGCCAAGACGCAGCACGTCCAGGGATACGTAAGGAAGGACGGGACAGCTGTCGAAGGCTACTGGCGGGCCCCAGCAGGCCATGGAGGCAGCGGCAGCAGCACAGGCCGATCAACGTACGTGTCAGGCACGACCTGGAGCACAACATCTGGCGCCTCCTCGGTCGATCCCGAAGCCGACGGACAGGAAATCGGCGGCTTCCAGGACGACACCGCTGGGCCAAGGGCCTCGGCAAGCAGGAGGGAAAGGCGACTCCTGAAGCCGAGGTCGAGTGCCGATATTCGGCCGTGATGACCGACGAAGAGATTGCGGCCTGCAGGCACTAGACTGCGAACTAGAATCAGGGGTGACGCCATGAAAGGGAACATATCGCTCTCCGAGTTCATTCATGACGTGAAGCGCGAGCTCATCGACGCCCAAGGCAAGAGCCCTAGCGAGTTCTTCGAGCTGAGAGAGGTTGAACTTGAAGTGGCGTTTGCGGTAGAGGTTGATGCCCAGGGCAAAGCCAGCTTTGTCGTCTTCGAGGCCAAAGCTGGTACGAAGTCGTCCCAGACCCACACCGTCAAACTAAAGCTAGCGCCGCTGCAAACGGCCCGGGTCCACAAGGAAATACCGAGCACGGGAATTGCATTGGACGTGATACAGCGTCTTAGCCCAACTGTGGCCTACGACCATGGTGGCGTGCGCTACATAAACGACAACGATCCGATCACGTAGCGCCGGTCGCCGAAAGAGCTATTTGCGCTTCGACTCAGCCACTAGCCCTCCGGTTGCGCTCTCCCGCTACCTCGCTACCCATGTAGAGCACGTCGGACGCAGCCTCCCACCAATCTGCGGCGGGGACGCCGACTAGGGCAACCGCGGCCCTCACTTCCGTTGCCGCGATCCCTGCGATTGCAGCTGCGATCCAGTCCGACCTTGCCCACCGCGACGCCACCGTCAATGCGTTGGTCGAAGCGCTTCAAGGGTTCGTCAAAAACGCGGACACCTGGGAAAGAACCGAGGTGCCGTCTCGGCATGAGGACGTCATCAGTACCTGATGTGGCGAAAGGATGCTCCGGTCCGGGCGAACCGGGAAAAGGCGCTCTTGTCGCACATCTGGAACTACGCGCGGACCGTCGGCTACACGGACCTGCCGAACCCATGCGCCGGCATCAAGGGCAATCGCGAAGCAGGCCGCGACCAGTACATCGAGGATGCGCAATTCGAGGCGATCTGGGAGCGCGCCGACGTGTGCCTCCGAGATGCGATGGAGCTCGCGGACCTGCTGGCACGCATCCGTGATGCGCAAGCGCGATTGCGGAAATACTCTCGCCCCGCAACTAACGCCTAAGTCATTGGTGCCGAAGGTGGGACTCGAACCCACACGCTTTTGAGGGCGGCGGATTTTGAGTCCGCTGCGTCTACCGATTCCGCCACTTCGGCCAGCCGAGCGACGGGCGTCGCTCGAAGGGGCGCGCAGTATAAGCGTATTTGCCCGCGAAGCGGCAAGCCGCCTCCCTGTCCCTGCACTCGCACGAGCCGGTCCCGCACGAGTTGACGATAAGATGACCCGTCGAGCACCTGCGACGTTCCTGCGCAGGGCCATCTCTGGGGAGAATCGCATGCATCGTCTGCGCACGTCGGTCTGGCTGTCGCTGGCATTGGGCCTGCCCGCTCTCGCCGCGCCCTGGGCGCTGCCCATGGCGTGGGCCCAGGAAACCGGAGGCCGGTTCCTGGTGCTGTCGCGCGAGACATTCGAAGGCGCCCGCATGGCGCCCCGCGAAGCCGTCTCGTGGAACGACCGCCTGGGCCGCGAGCTCGTCGTCGCCGAGGTGGATGCGTCGCAGCTCGCCGACCTCGGCCGCTACGTCCACGAATCGGAGAGCCGCTGCGGCGGCTTCTTCGCATTCGGCAGCCGCGCCGAAGCGGAAGCGTTCATCGCTGCCGACCTCACCCAGGAAGCGATCCGGCGCCCGATGGGCGGCATCTACACGATCGACAACCACGAGACTGTCGATGCATGGTTGCCACAGGTCCTCGAGGCGAACATCCGCGGCACGATCGGATCGTTGTCCGGCTTCCGCAGCCGCTATTACGAATCCACATACGGGCGCCAGGCGGCCGAATGGATACGCGACACCTGGCAATCCCTCGCGACAGGCCGCAGCGACGTCGACGTGGAGCTGACCGCGCCCTGCGCCAGTTGTTCGACGCAGCCATCAGTGATCCTCACCGTGCACGGCGTGGAGCTTCCGGACCAGGTCGTGGTCGTCGGCGGACACCTGGACTCGGTCAACTGGGACACGCCCTACGTCGTCAACCAGGTCGCTCCTGGCGCCGACGACGATGCCTCCGGCATCGCCACGATCACCGAGATCATCCGCATCGCGATGGCGAACGGCTGGCAGCCGAAACGCACGGTCAAGTTCATGGGCTACGCCGCCGAGGAAGTCGGACTGCTCGGTTCGGCAGCAATCGCCGCGCGCTTCAAGAGCGATGGCACCCACGTCGTCGGTGTGCTCCAGCTCGACATGACGAACTACAAGAACGGGGCGCTGTACGACATGCAGATCGTGGACGACAATTCCAACGTCGATCTGCTGGCCTATTTCCGCTCGCTGTTCGACGAGTACCTCGCGCCGCTGGGCCTCGTGCGGACGTCCCTGTCCTGCGGCTACGGCTGCTCCGACCATGCATCCTGGACAAGCCAGGGCTTTCCGGCCGGCATGGTGTTCGAGGCCGGCCGCCCCAGGATCTCCGGTCTCGGCGGTTTCCCCTATATCCACACTGCCAACGACACGATCGCCAACATGGCCAATTCCGCCGCGAACAGCGTCAAGTTCGCGCAGTTCGGTCTCGCCTTCGTCGGCGAGCTGGCGAAGACGCACGATAACGGAACGCCGGTCAACCAGGCGCCGGTCGCGAACTTCACCTACACGAGCGATCGGATGACCGTGCACTTCGTCGACACCTCGACGGATGGCGACGGCGCGATCGTCTCGCATCACTGGGACTTCGGCGACGGCAACTCGTCGTCGCTCGCGGCCCCCGACAAGACCTACCAGGTCGTCGGCACGCACACGGTCACGCTGACCGTCGTCGACGACGGCGGTCTGCCGGGTACGACAACGGCGCCCGTCACGGTCGACAACGGCGTCGAGCCACTCGCGAACGGCACCCCCGCGGCGTGCCTCGCCGCCCAGGCAGGCACCGACCAGCGGTTCTCGATCGAACTGCCGCCGGGGGCCAGGAACCTGCGCTTCTCGCTGACCACCGCAGGAGCAGGTGCCGACCTGTCGGTCGCCTTCGGCGGCCAGACCGTCTGCGAATCGACGGAACCCGCCGCCGACAGGATCTGCGCGATCGCGAACCCGCCTTCCGCAGGCGTCTACGCCGCGGCAGTGCACGCCCGGACCGCATTGGCGGGATTCACGATCACGGCTTCCTTCGTGCCACCAGGCGACGGCATCTTCGACGACGGTTTCGATCCATAGAACCGGCGTCCGGCGTCGACTCCCCCTGCTCCACGGCGGCGAACCGACTGGAGAGTCGATGGCAGTCACTGGGCTTCCGTCTCCCGCGCGCCTTCGGAAGCCGCGATCATCAGCTGGTGCAGCTTCTGATGATGGCTGCGCCAGCCGTCGCCGTCGAACAGAATGAACCATCCGAGTTGCAGCAGGCTGCGCCCGGTGTCGTTGCGCGACACCAGCACGAGGTGGCGCTTCGCGTCGACGATCATGAACTGGCCGCCCCAGCCGTCCGCCCAGATGACGTCGGCGTCGCGGTCGATCCACCACAGGTAGCCGTAGGCGTCGAACGGGTCCATGCCGGTGACGTCCGAATAGGCCTTCGTGCTCTCCTCGACCCAGGCTTCGGGAACGACCTGGACGTCGCCCCAGCGACCGCCGTTCGCGTACAGCGCGCCGAAGCGGGCCAGGTCCGCCGCCGACATGAAGACGATGAACTGGCGATGCTCGGTGTAGCGCGGCTGCTCGTAGATCACGTGCCCGGGCTTGAACGTCGTCATGCCCGTCGGCCTGGCGATCCATTCGTACAAGGCCTGGCCGATGCCGAGGCCGGTCCGCTGCTCGAAGATCACGCCGAGCACGTTGAAGCCCCAGTTGTTGTAGTAGAACGCCTCGCCCGGCCGGTGAGCGCCGCGGCGGGGGCGTCCGTCCTTCATGCCCTTCGCCTCGCCGGCCGCCTCGATGTAGATGCCCGAGCGGGACTCCAGCAGGTCGCGGATCGTCGCCGTCTTCTCGATCGGCGTCAGCGGCACGGCCTTGTCGTCGATGCCCAGCTCGGCCAGCGTCTGGTCCAGGCGCAGATACCCCTTCTCGATCGCGATGCCGTACAGGGCGCTGAGCAGGCTCTTGCGCACCGAATGCGTATTGATCGGCAGGTCCGTGTCGCCCCAGCGTGCCAGCAGCTTCGCGTCCTTTAGCGCGACGAAGGCGTCGAATCGCGTTCGCGGCAGATACGCATAGGCTTCGCGCACGGCTTCCGGATTCGTCACCTTGGCCGCCGGCAGGTCGAAGCCGGATGCGTTGCGGCCACCGATGGAAATGGCCGGAATCGCCGTCACCGAGATCGCGGCGACGGCCAGGACCACGACGGTCCCGAGGGAGATTTTCAGGGTTCTGCGGGTTTTCGGACTCATGCGACATCGTTCCTCGAAGGATCGAGCGCACTCTGCACGTCGGCGGCGAAAGTCCCCAGATGACGAAAGCCATCGAGGCCGGTGACGAAAGTCATCGGTTTCCGGACGGGCTTGCCTTCACTCGGTGGCACGGCGAAGCTGGCGCCATGCCGCGCCAACCCTCCTACGGCCATCCGCTCGCCGCCCTCGCCGGACTGATCGCCTGGGCTGCCGTGGGCCTGGAGCTCTGGTCCGGTCCGATCGTCGCGACGCGGATCGGCGCCACCTTGCCGGTGCTCGGGCTGGTGCGCGGCCTGCATCTCGCCTTCGCGCTGGTCTTCGCGCTCTCGCTGACGCTACGTGGGCGCCTCGCGGCGCGGCTCGCGTTGGCGGCCATGCTCGTCGGGGCCGCCCTGCTGCTCGTCGCACTCTACCGGTACAACTCCGCCGCCGCGCTGCTCGTCATTCCGATGCTCGAGTTCGCCGGCCTGCTCGGCCCGCGCACGCTCGCACTCGCCTACCTCGCCACCAATGCGCTCCTGCTCGCGATCGTCGTCGCGTTCCGCCAGATGGACTTCCCGCTCACCTACGTCGGCCTTCAGATGGGATTCCAGTTGCTTGCGATCCTGCTCGTGCGCTCTGCGCAGAGGACCGAGCGGGCCCGCAGCGCGCTCGCCGCGACGCATGCCGAACTGCTCGCCACGCGCGGCCTGCTGGCCGAAGTCGCCCGCGGCCAGGAACGCCTGCGGCTGTCGCGCGAACTGCACGACGTGGCGGGACACAAACTCACCGCATTGCGCCTGAACCTCGCGGCGCTGACGCACAACAAGCACCTCGACACCGGCGAGGCCGTCGCGTTGTGCACGCGGCTCACCGAGGAGCTGCTCGACGACCTGCGTTCCGTCGTGCACCAGTTGCGGCTGCACGACGGGCTGGATCTCGGCGCGACGCTGCAGCGCATGGCCGCGCCGTTTCCCCGCCCGCGCGTCCGGCTCGACATCGTCGCCGACCTGCGCGTCGCTACCCTGGAGCAGGCCGAGGTGCTGCTGCGCGCGTTCCGGGAAGGCCTGACCAATGCGGCACGACACGGCGATGCCCGCGAACTGCGCGTCAGCCTGCGCCGCGAAGGCGACGACATCGTGCTCGACCTGAAGGACGACGGCGGCGGCTACGGCGAAGTGCGCGCGGGCAACGGGCTCGCGGGCATGCGCGAACGCCTGCGCGCGTCCGGCGGCGAATTGCACTTCGGCCGGATCCACGGCGGTTTCCACCTGCAGGCGCGGCTGCCCGCATGACGCGCGTCGAGCCGCTGCGCATCCGCATCGCCCTGGCCGACGACCAGGCGCTGGTGCGGGGCGGCCTGAAGGCGCTGCTCGGCGGCTTCGCCCAGTTCGAGATCGCCCTCGAAGCCGCCGACGGGGAAGAGTTGCTGCAAGCGCTGCACGGAACGGCGGTCGACGTCGTGCTCTGCGATGTGCGCATGCCGCGCCTGGACGGTTTCGAAGCCTGCGCCCGGCTACGGCGCATTGCGGGCGCCCCGCCGGTGATCCTGCTGACCACGTTCGACGATCCCGGCCTCGCGCTGCGCGCGATCGAATGCGGTGCGAGCGGATTCCTGATGAAGGACGCGTCGCCGCTGGAGCTCGTCGAAACCATCGAGGAGGTCGCCGCCGGCCGGTCCGTCATCGCCCCGGTCGCCACGGATGCGATCCGCGAGCGCTACGCCTATCGCGATCGCAACCTGCCGAACGACCGCTTCAACAAGCGCGAGATCGACATCCTGCGCCTGCTCGCCGGCGGCTATACGAACCGCGAGATCGGCCAGGTGATCCACGTCACCGAAGGCACGGTCAAGAACTACCTCATGGACATCTTCGACAAGCTCGGCACGCGCGACCGGACGCGCGCCGTGCTCAAGGCGATCACGTTGAAGATCATCTGACCGGCGTCCCAGGGGAAACCCTGTCGCTATGCGCCACCGGCCCGGCCGGATGTCTTCGCGGAATTCGGGCGGGACACCGCTCTTTTCGCGCGTGTTTTCTCGAACCAGTGGTGCGCGTAGGGATTGTCGTTGTACCGCGGAATCTCGCGGTAACCATTGCGCAGGTACAACGCCCGCGCCTCGTCGAGCGAACGGTTGGTATCCAGGCGCAGGATGCGCATCCCGAGTGCCGCGGCCTCGCCTTCGAGCGCTTCGAGCAGGCGCTGGGCGATGCCCAGGCCACGCGCGGTCGGATCGACCCACATTCGCTTGATTTCTCCCACGCCGCGCCCGATGCGCTTGAGCGCACCGCACCCGACGGGATGGCCGTCCAATCGGGCGAGCAGGAACGTACCGTTCGGTGGAGTCAGTTCGCCGGGGGCAGCCGAAACGCTCAGCGCGGGATCGAATCCCGAATCGAAACGCTGCTGCAGCTCGTGGAAATACGCCTGCAGGCAATGCCGCGCCGCGGTACCGTCGGGCGCGGCGACAGCGATCTCGACCTCCGAGGCGCGCAGGAAGCGTTCGACTTCCGCCATTGCCGCGATCATGCGCTCGCGCTGCGCGTCGCCCAGCGAAGCCAGCAACGACGTCGCCAGATCCTGCGAACGGCTGTCGAGGACGGCCCATTCCTTCAGGCCCTTGCGAGTGAGGATGGCGCGGCGCGCGCGGGCGTCGTCGGGCGCGCGCTCCAGCGCCAGCAGGCCATCCGCCTCGAGCGAGCGCAGCAAGCGGCTCAGGTAACCCGAGTCCAGCGACAGACGCGAGCGCAGATCGCGGAGATTCGCGCCTTCGCGGCCGATCTCGAACAGCAGCCGCGACGCGCCCAAGGGGCGTCCGCGCCCGAGATAGTCGTCGCCCAATGCCCCGATCCGCCGCGTGACGGTGCGGTTGAACGAGCGGATCCGGTCGATAGGCGTCATGTCCATTTGTCTGACTTTAGTCAGATGAATGGCGTGGGTCAACGATGGGTTTCCGGGCACGAAGGGCGCCGCTACGATGGCTCCTTTTCCAGGGGAACCGTTTCCGTGATGCCGAAAGCCGTGCTGTCGTCGTTGCTGTTGTGCCTGTCCTTGTCGTCGTTCGCGGGGGCGCGAGCGCCGGCGGACGCCGAAGTCGCCGCGGACGTTCCGGTTCCCGGCACGATCCGGCTCCAGGTCGACGCCAGCGACATCGATCGCAACATCCAGCGCGTGCAGGAACGCATTCCGGTGAAGCCGGGGCCACTGACCCTGCTCTATCCGCAGTGGATTCCGGGCAACCACGCGCCGACGGGGCCGATCAACCAGATCGCCGGCCTGACCCTGCGCGCCGGCGACCGCGTGCTGCGCTGGCGCCGCGACGCGGTGGACATGTACGCGTTCCACGTCGACGTTCCGGAAGGAACCGAAGCGCTCGACGTCGAATTCCAGTACTTCTCGCCGACCGCCACGAACCAGGGGCGCATCGCGGTCACGCCGCAGATGCTGTCGCTGCAATGGCATCGCGTGCTGATGTATCCCGCGGGCCACGCCGCCTCGCACCTGCGCATCGCGCCGGAGGTGCGCCTGCCTTCCGGCTGGTCGTTCGCGACCGCGCTCGAACGCGAGGCCGCACAGGGAGCAACGGCCCGCTTCCGCGAAACCACGCTGGAAACGCTGGTCGACTCGCCGTTGTATGCCGGACGTCACTTCCGCACTTTCGCGCTGGACGGCAAGGCACCGGCGCCGGTGCGCCTCAACGCCATGGCGGACGCGCCGGAACAGCTCGACGCGACGCCTGCCGTTCTCGCTGCGCACGAAGCGCTGGTGACGCAGGCCGACCTCGTGTTCGGCGCACGCCCGTTCGCGCACTACGACTTCCTGCTGGCGACGTCCGACCATTTCTCCGGCATCGGCCTGGAGCACCTGCAATCCAGCGAGAACGGCCAGCTCGGCGGCTATCTGCTCGGCGACTCGCCGTTCAACGACAACGACCTGCTCGCGCACGAATACGTGCACGCGTGGAACGGCAAGTCCCGCCGCCCCGCCGCGACGTGGACGCCGCACTACAACACGCCGATGCGCAACGACCTGTTGTGGATGTACGAGGGCCAGACGCAGTACTGGGCCTTCGTGTTGGCGGCGCGCTCGGGCCTGCGCAGCCACGAGCAGTCGATGGCCGTGCTCGCCGCGCTCGCCGCCGCCGCCGAGCAGCGCGCCGGGCGCCGCTGGCGCAACCTGCGCGACACCGGCAACGAGGGCATCATCGAGTTCAACAACGCGCCGCTGGCGTGGGAGAACTGGCAGCGCGCCTACGACTTCTACGACGAAGGCACCCTCCTCTGGCTCGACGTCGACGCGCGCCTGCGCGAGCTGTCGTCCGGCCGGCGCTCGCTCGACGACTTCGCGCGGGCGTTCTTCACGGCCCCGAACGGGACCCGCGACGTATCGACCTACGGCGAACAGGACGTGATCGACGCATTGGCGGCCCTGCAGCCGGGCGAGGACTGGAGCGCGTTCCTGCGCACGCGCATCGACGCGCACGACGGCTACTTCGCAGCTGCCCTCGCGCGTGCCGGCTGGAAGCTCGTGCACACGGACGAGCCGAACCTGTCCGTCGCCGATGCCGAAGACGCCCAGGACGTGCGCGACTTCAGCCACTCGATCGGGCTGAAGATCGCGAACAAGGACGGCCGCCTCGACGCCGTGCAATGGGACAGCCCGGCGTGGCGCGCCGGGCTCGCGCGCGACATGCAGCTGGTCGCGGTCGACGGCGCCGCGTACAACGGCGATCGCCTGCGGAATGCGCTCGTGTCCGCTCGACGCGACGGCAGGCCCCTGACGCTGCTGGTCCGTCGCGCGGACGACTACCGCACGGTCTCGATCGACTACCGCGACGGCCCGCGCCAGCCGCACCTCGTCCGCATCGAGGGCACGCCGGACCGGTTGTCGGCGATCCTCGAACCGCGGCGCCGCGCCGCGATCACGGCGGCGCCGGACCGCAGCCTTCGTCGATCGCCCTGACCTCGCACTCGACGTCCCACTCGTCGCCGTGGACCTTCAGGAAGCGCTCGGTCAATGCCAGCGCTTCGGCCATCGAGGCCGCTTCGAGCAGCGCGTAGCCGCCGACGACCTCCTTGCTCTCGGTGAACGGCCCGTCGGTCGTGCTCAGCCGGCCGTGGCGCAGACGCATGCGCTTGCCTTCGGCAGTCGGGCGCAACCCGTGCGTATGGACGAGATGGCCCGCGGCGGTCATCTCGTCGATGAGTTTCCCCATGTCGGCCATCAGTTGCCCGCTCGGTTGCAGGCCGCTGTTCTCGTTGATCCGGACCAGTGAAAGAAATCGCATCCCGTGTCTCCCGTCGTGGAAAGTCGCGGCCCGCGATGGCGGGCCTCATGGCGACGACGAACGAAACGCGGCCGGATCGACAACCGCGGAGGCGTCCCGGGCCGGTTCAGTCGAGCCGGGCGAAGAGCAACGCGATGTAGGCCCCGATGAGGAGCGTGCCGGCGATCGCGAGCAGCTCGTGGTAGCGCGGGCGGCCGACCAGGACGCCGCTCAGGCCCAGTGCGGCGAACGCAGCGTGAAACGCGAGATCCGCCGGCGGCGGCAGCGTTCCCTGCAAGGCCAGCTGCTTGCCGATGCTGGCGAGGATCAGCACGACCAGCAGCGCGAAGAACCAGCGCCTCTGGCCGTAGTAGTGCTGGCGCAGGTCCACCGCGGCATCGCCGACGAAGTCCGGCAGGATCAACGCGGCGAGCAGGTACAGCACGACGGTCTGCGACAGCACGGCGGCGAAACCGACGAAGGCCCATGGCTCGTAGTGGCGCAGCCCGTACATCGACCACCACGACTGCACCGAGATCACGACGACGAGGATCGCCCACGTCACCGCCGGCCAGTAGCCGACGAGTCTCGAGCGCGATTGCATCAGTCCGCGGATGCCGCCCAGCACCTGCGTGATCGCGAGGCCGAGGATCAGCGAGATCAGGACCGAGAGGTAGCTGAAGGCATCCACGCGTGACGAACCGTCGTGCCGGGGCGGGCGCGCAGCATAGCCGAGGACGGGGCTCGCGGCGTCCGCGCTGCCGGAGTCACCGGCAACGGCTACCATCGTCGCCCGCTTTTCCGTGGATTCCGACATGCCTCCGCTTTCCGAAGGGCGCTACACCGGCCCGCTGCTCACGCGCGACGCCGTCGAGTCGATGCGCGATGCGCTGGCCGCCGGACGGGGCCGCTGGACCGGCTCGCTCGACCTCGGCTGCAGCGTGGACGAGGTCGCGCTGTCCGCGGACGCCTGGCGCTGGCGCGAACGCGGCTATCCGTGGCCGAAACACCTGAAGGAACGCACGATCCACGTCTGGGACGGCGACGGCTTCGTCGCCGTGCAGCGCTACGGCGGCTCGCTGATCAAGCTCGTCCCGACCGAATGGGGCGCGCCGACGTTCGAGATCGACGGCATCAAGATGCTGCCGACCTCGCAGACGTCTCCGTACGCGGATGCGCAACGCAAGGTCGCCCTGGTCGCGCCGCGTGGCAAGCAGGTGCTCGACACCTGCGGCGGCCTCGGATACTTCGCGCGCGCCTGCCTCGAGGACGGCGTCGCCCAGGTGCATTCGTTCGAGAAGAACGCCGACGTGCTCTGGCTGCGCCGCCTCAATCCCTGGTCGCCGGATCCCGCGGAATCCGGCGGGCGCCTGCTGCTGGTGCAGGCGGACGTGTCCGAACGGATCGTTTCGCTGCCCGACCGCGCCTACGATGCGATCCTGCACGATCCGCCGCGCTTCGGCATCGCCGGCGAGCTGTACTCCCAGGCGTTCTACGACCAGCTCGCGCGCGTGCTGCGGCCGAACGGCCGCCTGTTCCACTACACCGGCACGCCGAACCGCAAGACCAGCGGGCGCGACGTACCGAGGGAAGTGGCGCGCCGGCTGGCCAAGGCCGGTTTCGCGCCGGAACCGGTCCTCGACGGCGTGTTCGCGACGAGGACTTCCCCGGTGATGCGCCCGCCCCTGCCCCGCCGCCGCTGAATTGCGGCGTCTTCCTCAGCCCTTCGCCGGTCCGGGCTTCGCCGCGTCGGCGATCTTCACGACGTCGCCGTCGGCAACGCCGTCCGGAGGACTCTCGATCACGCGGTCCCCGGCGTCGAGGCCGGAAGCGAGCTCCACCACCTTGCCGAGATCGCGCGCGATCGCGACCTTCTTCAGTACCACCTTGTCGTCGGCGCCGACGGTGGCGACGCGCAGGCCCGACTGGTCGAAGATCAGGGCGCTGGCCGGCACGTTGAGCGTGCCGTTGCGCGGCAGGTCGAGGCTGACGTTGGCGAAGCCTCCCGGCAGGAGTTCGCCGGACGCGTTGTCGACCACGAGCTGCATCAGCGTCGTGCCGGAGGCGGCGTTGACCGACTGCGACGACGACTCGACCGTGGCGACGTACGAGCGCCCGGGATGCTCGGGAACCGCGATCTTCGCCTTGGTCCCAGTCGGGATGCTCGGCACGTAGTTCTGCGGCACGCTGACGTAGACGCGCAGCTTCGCCGTGTCCGACACGACGAACAGTTCCTGCCCCGCCGCGCTGCCGACGTTGACCAGCGCGCCGACGTCCGTGTTGCGCGTCGTCACCACGCCGTCGAACGGCGCGACGATGCGCGCGAAGCCTTTCATCGCGGCCATGCGATCGACATTCGCCTGGGCCGACTTCACCAGCGCCTGCTTGGTGTCGGCGTCGCCGGTCTTCTCGTCCGCGGCCTGCTTCGACACCGCACCGGTGGCGACCATCGCCTGCCAGCGCTTGGCGGTGGTCGCCGCCAGCGTCGCGTTCGACTTCGCGCTGGCGAGGTCGGCGCGCGCCTGGGCAAGCTGCTGGTCGAGTTCCGGCGTCTCGATCTCGGCGAGCAGCTGGCCCGCCTTCACCGATGCGCCGATGTCGGCGGTCCAGCTCTTGACGTAGCCGCTGGCGCGCGCGTAAAGCGGCGCGCGCGAGTACGCCTCGAGCCGGCCCGGCAGGTCCAGCGTGCCCGCATCGGCCCGCGTGCCGGGCGCCACCACGGCGACGGTGGGCACCGAATGCTCGGCGGTCCATTCGCGCAGGCGTTCGTTGCCGTGCGCCCGCGTGACGAGTCCGGTCACGACGACCGCGACGGCCGCCGCGAGACCGACGGCGATCGCAAGGCCGAGCTTGCGTTTCGAAAAGGCATTCTCAGGCGACATGGGTTTCTCCGAGGGCGGCGGAACGCGAGACGGACGCCTCGCCGTGCCGGCGATGCACGATGCTGAAGACGACGGGGACGAAGACGAGGGTCGCGATCGTCGCGAACACGAGTCCGCCGATGACCGCGCGGCCGAGCGGCGCGTTCTGCTCGCCGCCCTCGCCGAGGCCGAGCGCCATCGGCGCCATGCCGATGACCATTGCCAGCGCGGTCATCAGCACGGGACGGAAACGCACGAAGCCGGCTTCCAGGGCGGCCTGCGTCGCGTCGCCGAGCTCAGCCAGCTTCTCGCGCGCGAAGCTGATCACCAGCACGCTGTTCGCGGTCGCCACGCCCATGCACATGATCGCGCCGGTCAAGGCGGGCACCGACAGCGGCGTATAGGTGGCGAACAGCATCCAGACGATGCCTGCGATCGCCGCCGGCAGCGCCGTGATGATCACGAACGGATCGGACCACGACTGGAAGTTCACGACGATCAGCAGGTAGATCAGCACGATCGCGCCGATCAGGCCGAACAGCAGGCCCGAGAACGAACTTTCCATCGTGCGCACCTGGCCGAGCAGAACCGCCGAGCTGCCCTTCGGCAGCTGCGCCGCGGTGTCGGCCAGCGCCTTGCGGATGTCGGTGGCGACGGCGCCGAGGTCGCGCCCCTGCGTCGCTGCGTTGATCTGCACCATCGGCTGGATGTCGTACTGGCTGAACAGTGCGTTGCCGCGGCCGCGGGTGAACGTGGCGAGGCCGCCGAGCACCTGTTGCGGGCCGCCGCTCGCGTTGACGGGCACGTTGGCCAGCGCGGCGAGCGAGTCCAAGTCGTATTGCGGCGTCTGCATCACGATCGGATACGACACGCCGTTCTGCGGGTTCAGCCAGAACGTCGGGGCGACCTGGCTGCTGCCGGCGAGATTGACGACCAGGCTGTTGGTCACGTCGCGCGCGGTGACGCCGACGCCCTGCGCGCGCGAACGGTCGAGTTCGACGTCGAACGCCGGCGCGTTGCGCGACTGCTGGATGCGCGCGTCGACCACGCCGGGAATCGCGCGGATCCGCGGCAGCAGGACGTTGGCGTAGTCGTAGTTCGCGTCGAGCATCGAACCGCGGATCTGGATGTCGACCGGCGCCGGCGCGCCGAAATTCAGGATCTGGCTGACGATGTCGGCCGGCGGGAACGAGAACACGACGCCGGGGAATTCGCGCGGCAGCTTCTCGCGCAGCTCGCGCACGTAGTCGGCGGTCGGCCGGTGCCCTTCCTTCAGCGCGATCTGGATGTCGCCGTCCTGCAGCCCCATCACGCCGGTGTTGTTGTAGGTCAGGTTGATAGAGCTGTTCGACAGGCCGATGTTGTCGACGATGACCTCGATCTCGTCGGGCGGAATGATGCGGCGGATCGTCTTCTGGATCGCGGCGAACTGGTTGGCCGTCTCCTCGATGCGCGTGCCGACCTGCACGCGTGCGTGCATCAGGATCTGGCCGCCGTCGACCGACGGGAAGAAGTTGCGCCCCAGGAACGGCACCAGCAGGAACGAGGCGGCGATGAAGGCGAGGAAGCCCGTGACGAAGACGCGGCGGTGCACCAGGGCGAGCGAGAGCAGGCTGCGGTAGCCGCCGCGGAAGCGCTCGAAGCGCGCCTCGAAGCCGCGCTGCAGGCGCACCAGCGGATTGCGCGAGCGCGGCAGCGCGTCGTCGTTGCCGTGCAGGTCGGTATGCGGCGCGTGCGGGCGCAGCAGATACTTCGACATCGTCGGCACCAGCGTGCGCGACAGCACGAACGAGCAGATCATCGCGAACATCACGGCCTCGGCCATCGGCACGAACAGGAACCGCGCGACGCCTTCCAGGAAGAACATCGGCACGAACACGATGCAGATGCACAGCAGCGAGACGAACGCCGGCGTGACGATCTGCGCGGCGCCGTCGAGGATCGACGTCTCGACGTCCTTGCCCTGTTCCAGGTGCCAGTTGATGTTCTCGATCGTCACCGTGGCGTCGTCGACGAGGATGCCGACGGCGAGCGCCAGCCCGCCCAGGGTCATGATGTTGAGCGTCTCGCCGAATGCCGCCAGCAGCGCGATCGCACCGAGCACGGACAGCGGGATCGACACCGCGATGATCAGGGTCGAACGCCAGCTGCCGAGGAAGAGCAGGATCATCAGGCTGGTCAGCGCCGCGGCGATCGCGCCTTCGAACGCGACGCCCTTGACGGCCGCCCGCACGAACAGCGACTGGTCGTTGATCGGCGTGACCTTCAGGCTGTCCGGCAGGGTCGGCGCGATCTCGGCAAGCTTGGCCTTGACCCCGGCGACGATGTCGAGCGTCGAGGTCGCGCCGTTCTTCAGCACCGACAGCAGCACCGAGCGGGCGCCGTCGACATGCACGACGTTCGTCTGCGGCGCGTTGCCGTCATGCACGTTGGCGACGTCGCGGATGTAGACGGTGGAGCCGTTGACGACCTTGACCGGCAGGTTGCCGAGGTCGTCGATCGCGTCCGGCGCATTGTTGAGGCGGACGGTGTACTCGAACGCGCCGATCTTCTGCGTCCCCACCGGCGTGATCAGGTTCTGCGCCGCGAGCGCGTTGGCGACGTCCTGGCCCGTCAGGCCGCGCGACTGCAGCGCGCCGCGATCGAGGTCGATCTGCACCTGGCGCGCCTTGCCGCCGAACGGGTACGGAACGGCTGCGCCGGCGACGGTGACCAGGCGCGTGCGGATCGTGTTGAGACCGAGGTCGGCGAGGTTCTGTTCCGACAGCCCGCGGCCGGCCAGCGCCACCTGCAGGATCGGCACCGTCGACGCGTTGTAGTTCAGGATCAGCGGCGGGGTCGTCCCCACCGGCATCTGCTTGATGACGGTCTGGGAGACCGCCGTCACCTGCGCGTTGGCGGTGGCGATGTCGACGCCGGGATGGAAGAAGATCTTGACGATGCCGAAGCCCGAATACGAGTTCGCCTCGATGTGCTCGATGTCGTTGACCGTCGTCGTCAGGATGCGCTGGTAGGTCGTCAGGATGCGCCCGGCCATCTGGTCGGGCGGCAGTCCGGTGTACTGGAACGCCGCGGCGATCACCGGAATGCGGATTTCCGGGAAGATGTCGGTCGGCATGCGCAGCGCCGACAGCGGACCGACGATCAGGATCAGCAACGCCAGCACGACGAAGGTGTACGGGCGTTGCAGCGCGATGCGGACGATTCCGATCATGCGGGGATCCGGGAAGCGGGAAAGTGCAGCCCGGAAACGTAGACGCCGCCCGCAGCCAAGCCAAGGGGCAAGGCGATGAAGAAAACTTCATGCAGGTCGACGATCCGCGAACGGCGGCCCGGCACGACGTCCCGGACGGCTGGCTAGCCCTGCCCCGTATCGTCCCAGCATTCGATGCCGACGCAGGCGCCGCCGCCGAGATTGTCGCCGATGCGCAGGCGGAAACCGTGCAGGCGCACGATCGCCGACGCGATGGTCAGGCCGAGTCCGTGCCCCTGTTCCGGCGAATCGCGCCCGCGCTCGTTGCGGTAGAACCGCTGCAGCACGAGTTCGCGTTCGTCGACCGGAATGCCGGGACCGTTGTCGCACACGTCGACGCAGGCGCCGCGTTCTTCCATTCGCGTGCGCACGGAGATCCGCCCGCCGGCGGGAGCGAACTTGATCGCGTTCGCGACCAGGTTGCTGATCGCCTCGACCAGCAGGTTCGGATCCGCGTGCACGCGGGCGCATCGAGGCGTCTCGATGCGGAACGTGATGCCGCGATCCTCGGCCAGCGGGGCATAGAGCTCGTGCACCTGGCGCAGCGTCTCGCCGAGATCGACCTCGCCGAAGCCGGCGCGGCGCCGCAGGTCCTCGAGTTCGGAGATGCGCAGCAGCGCGCGGAAGCGGCCGAGCAGCGCGTCGACGTCGACGACGCAGCGGTCGACCAGCGCGGCGCGGTCCTCGCAGCTGTCGCCCTTCTGCTGCAGGCGGTGCAGCTGCGCGCGCAGGCGCGTCAGCGGCGTGCGCAGATCGTGGGCGATGCTGTCGCCGACGCTCTTGACCTCGCCGAGCAGGCGCTCGATCTCGCCGAGCATGCGGTTGACCATGCCGGCCAGCGTGTCGACTTCGTCGCCGCGGCGGGAAACCGGCAGCCGGCGGCCGAGGTCGCCGCGCGCGATCGGCTCCATCGCCGTTTCGATCTCGCGCACGCGG
>DBMH01000164.1:53250-60687 GCA_002297645.1 Rhodanobacteraceae bacterium UBA703
TCGCGGGCGATGACGAGCTGCTCGCCGCCCGGCAGCCGCATCGCGAGACCGCGCGCGCGATGCGGCTCGCGCCCGCCCCGCTGGATGCCCTGCGGCAACCCGCGGATGCGCCCGTCGAGAGGAAGATCGGCCGGAATGCGCTCGATGTTGCCGGCGATGCGCGTCCCGTCCTTCGCGAAGAGGCCGAGCGACATCACGCCGCGCAGGTCGAGGGCGTCGGTCGCTTCCAGTGCCTGCGGCAGGTGCTCGCGGTCGATCGTGCCCAGGTAGTGCACGCGCTGCTCGAGGATCTCGTCGACCACGCGCTCGAGGTAGCGCGAGGTTTCCCAGTACGCGAGCCCGATCAGCAGGGCGCTCCAGATGACGAAGAACGTGCCGTAGATGAGGATCAGGCGCGTCGTGGCGGAGCGCCAATGGTCGCTGAGCTTCGAGAAGGACCCCGATCCGTTCGGCATGGACGTCATGATATCCGGAAGATTCGCGCGGACCGTCCGGCGGACGCGCGCCACCGGCGCGCGACGCGGATCGGATCAGGGCATCCCGAGCAGGTATCCCGAGCCGCGCACGGTCACGATCATCGCCGGCAGTCCGGGCGGATCGACCTTCCTGCGCAGGCGCCCGATGTGCACGTCGATGACGTTGGTGCCGGGATCGAAGTGGTAGCCCCAGACCCGCTCGAAGATCATCGTGCGCGTGAGCACCTGGCCGGAATTGCGCACGAGGAACTCGAGCAGGCGGAACTCGATCGGCAGCAGGTCGAGCTCGACGTCGCCGCGCCGCGCGCTGCGCTCGATCAGGTCGAGCCGCAGGTCGCCCACGCTCAGGACGGTCGTGCGCGCGGCGGGTTGGCCGCGGCGCAGCAGCACGTCGATGCGCGCCGCCATCTCGTCCGGCGCGAACGGCTTGGTCAGGTAGTCGTCGCCGCCGGCCCGCAGGCCGCGCACGCGCTCGTCGACGTCGCTGAGCGCGCTGATCATCAGCACCGGCGTCTGCACGCCGGCGTTGCGCAGCGACGTGACGAGGGCGAGCCCGTCGAGGCCGGGCAGCATGCGGTCCAGCGTGATCACGTCGTAGTCGCCGCTGCTCGCGCGCGCCAGGCCTTCACGGCCGTTGTCGACCCAATCGACCTGGTTTCCGCGGCTCTGCAGTTCGGCGACGATCTCGCCGGCGACGACCGCATCGTCTTCGATGGTCAGGACCCTTGGCATGCCGCTACGCTATGCATATCCGGCGCGGAATCAAGGCGTCGGTGGCCGCTTCCGGACGAAATCCGCACCGGAGACTTGGCACGAAAGCCGAAACCCCTTACAATTCCGCGCTTTCCGTATCCAGAAACCCTTCGCGAGGCGTTCCATGAAAGTGTTGTCCTCCCTGAAGTCCGCAAAGCAGCGCCATCGCGATTGCAAGATCGTGCGCCGCCGCGGCAAGCTGTTCGTGATCTGCAAGAGCAATCCGCGTTTCAAGGCGCGTCAGCGCTGAGCCGGAACCTGCCGACCGCGTTTCGATGAAGGGCCGCCTCGTGCGGCCCTTTGCCTTTTCGGGCGATCGCCTTCGGGAGGGCACCCGCGACGATCCTTCGGGAACCGGCCCCTGTAACTGTCGGCAGGATCATGGAACCGCCGTCGGGGTTTTGCTAAAAAGACGCGCCGAAGGCTCCGGCCTCCCGCTTTCCATAACCAGATCAGGGGATTGCGCCATGCTCATCAAGCCCGTTCTCACCATCGTGACGGCATTCCTGGCGATGTCGCTGCCGCTTCCCTCCGTCCACGCCGAAACACTCGGCACCCGGGCGCGCGGCCACGAATCCAGCCGCAGCGACCTGCCCCGCCGCGGCCTCAGCATGGCGCAGGTCGAGAAGCGCTACGGCGCTCCGCTCGAGAAGCTGCCCGCTGCCGGTGGCGACACGCCGCGCCACCCGACGATCAACCGGTGGCGCTACGACGGCTACACCGTCTACTTCGAGCGCAGCCGCGTGATCCACGCCGTCGTCGACTCGCCCCGGACCTGAACCCGATGAATGCACGTTTCCGCCTTCCTGCGGAATGGGAACCGCAGGACGCGACCCTTATCGCCTGGCCGCATGCCGAGACCGACTGGGGACCGCGCCTCGAACGCATCGAGACGGCCTACGTCGGCCTCGCCGGCGCGATCGCGCGCCACGAGCCGCTCATCGTCTGCGTCGCCGATGCCGCCGTGCGCCAGCGCGCGGCGGATCTGCTCTCGGCGGCGGGCACCGACATGGCCCGCGTCCGCTTCGTCGACGCCGCCTACGACGACACCTGGCTGCGCGACTCCGGCCCGCTGACGCTGGCCGACGGCTCGGCGTTCGAACTGGTCGACTTCCGTTTCACCGGCTGGGGCGGCAAGTTCGAAGGCGGCCGCGACGACCGCCTGATCGAGACGCTGGTCGCGCGCGGCCTGTTCCGCTCCGCCACGCATCGCCGCATCGACTGGGCACTCGAAGGCGGCGCGATCGAATCGGACGGCAAGGGCACGATCCTGACCACCTGGCGCTGCCTGCACCAGCGCCACCCGCAGATGACGCGCGAGCAGATGGATGCGCTGCTGAAGGACGCATTCCATGCGGAGCGCGTGCTGTGGCTCGACCACGGTTATCTCGAGGGCGACGACACCGACGCGCACATCGACACGCTGGCGCGCTTCGCGCCCGACGACGCCATCGTGTTCCAGACCTGCGACGACCCGGCCGACCCGCACTACGAAGAACTCGCGCGCATGCACGAGGAGATCGCCAACCTCCGCACCGCCGACGGTAAGCCGTATCGCCTGCATCCGCTGCCGTGGGCGCGCGCGATCGTCGACGAGAATCGCCGCCTCGCCTCCTCGTACGCGAACTACCTGATCGTCAACGGCGCCGTGGTCGTTCCGGCATACGGCGACGCGGTCGACGAGGCTGCGCAGCGGATCATCGCCGCCGCGCACCCGGGCCGCGCCGTCGTCGCGGTCGATGCGAAGCCGCTGATCTGGCAGAACGGCAGCGTGCACTGCCTGACGATGCAGCTTCCCGCCGGCGTGGTCGCCGCCTGATCCGCGGCCGGCTCGCCGGCGGGCGGCCATGACGCCCACGGTCGCCGTTCCGCGCTACCATCGCCGGTTCCGGAAACCCACGAACCACGATGAGCCAGAAATCCCTCAAGGTCGCGCTGCTGCAGGAAACCGACCGCGGCAGCCGCGACGCCAACCTCGACGCCATCGAAGCCGGCCTGCGCGAAGCCGCCGCCGCCGGCGCGCAGCTCGTGCTGTTGCAGGAACTGCACAACGGGCCGTACTTCTGCCAGCACGAAAGTGTCGACGAATTCGACCGCGCCGAAGCCATTCCCGGCCCCGGCACCGAGCGCATCGGCCGCCTCGCCGAGGAACTGAAGCTCGTCGTCGTCGCCTCGCTGTTCGAGCGCCGCGCCGCGGGGCTCTACCACAACACCGCGGTCGTGTTCGATCGCTCGGCGGCGATCGCCGGCAAGTACCGCAAGATGCACATCCCGGATGATCCGGCGTTCTACGAGAAGTTCTATTTCACGCCCGGCGACCTCGGCTTCGAGCCGATCCGGACGTCGGTCGGCAAGCTCGGCGTGCTGGTGTGCTGGGACCAGTGGTATCCCGAAGGCGCCCGCCTGATGGCGCTCGCCGGCGCCGACCTCCTGCTCTACCCGACCGCGATCGGCTGGGATCCCGCCGACGAGCAGGCCGAGAAGGATCGCCAGCGCGACGCGTGGGTTACCGTGCAGCGCGGCCACGCCGTCGCCAACGGCCTGCCCGTGCTGGCCTGCAACCGCACCGGCTTCGAGGCCGCGCCGGCGAACCCGGCATCAGACGGTCGCGGCATCCAGTTCTGGGGCACCAGCTTCGTCGCCGGTCCGCAGGGCGAATTCCTCGCGCAGGCGTCGACGGACCAGCGCGAACTGCTCGTCGTCGACGTCGACCTCGCGCGCAGCGAGAACGTCCGCCGCATCTGGCCGTTCCTGCGCGACCGCCGCATCGACGCCTACGCCGACCTGACCAAACGGTTCCGCGATTGAATACGTACGCCGCCGGCGAAACGCCGGCTCCCGCATCCGCACCGGTGCACGACGCCCTCGCCGACCAGCCGATCGCGCGCGTGCGCCGCGGCGACGTCGAGTACGTGCTGCTCGGCACCGCGCACGTCTCGCGTGCCAGCGTCGACGCCGTGCACGCGCTGGTCGAGCGCGAATCCTTCGACGCGATCGCGGTGGAGCTGTGCGAGCCGCGCTACCAGTCGATCCGGGACCCGGAAGCGTTCCGGCGCATGGACCTGTTCCAGGTCATCCGTCAGGGCAAGGCCGGCCTCGTCGCCGCCAACCTGGCCTTGTCCGCGTTCCAGCGTCGCCTCGCGGAACAGTTCGGCATCGAGCCCGGCGCCGAGATGAAAGCCGCGATCGACGACGCCGACGCGCGCGGCCTGCCGGTCTGGCTGATCGACCGCGAGATCGGCACCACGCTCAAGCGCGCCTATCGCAGCGTCGGCTTCCTCGAACGCCTGTCGATCATCGGCGGGCTCGGCGGCGGCCTCCTGACGCGCGAGGAAGTCGCCGAGGACGAGATCGAGAAGCTCAAGCAGGGCGACCTGCTCGGCAGCATGTTCAGCGAGTTCGCGCAGGAATCGCCGCCGCTGTACGACGCGCTGATCGGCGAACGCGACCGCTACATGACCGCGCGCCTGCGCCAGTACGCCTCGGAAAGCAACGTCCGGCGCGTGCTCGTCGTCATCGGCGCCGGCCACCTCGCCGGGATCGAGAAGGAACTGGTCGCGCAGAAGGAAATCCCGCAGCCGCTGCTGGAAAAGCTTTCGCTGGTGCCGCCGGCCGCGTCGTGGCCGAAATGGCTCGCCGCCGCCGCCTTCGTCGCGATCGCCGCCGCCATCGGCTTCGCCTTCACGCGCGGCGCGCGCAGCGGCATCGAGGCATTGCAGACCTGGGTCGTGTTCTCCGGCGGCTTCGCCGCCCTCGGCGCGATCGCCGCCGCGGCGCATCCGCTCAGCGTGCTGACCGCCTTCGTTGCCGCGCCGCTGAAGCCGTTCCGTCCCGGCATCCCGGCGTCGGCCTTCAGTGCCGGTGTCGAAGCCTGGCTGCGGAAACCGCGCGTGGCGGACTTCGACAGCCTGCGCGACGACGTCGCCCACTGGTCCGGGTGGTGGAAGAACCGCATCGCCCGCACGCTGCTGAATTTTCTCTTTGTCACCCTCGGCACGATGATCGGCAGCTACGTCGCCGGATTCCGCATCATCAAGAACCTCTTCTGACGTCTTCGGAAGCGCACGCATGAAATTTCCCGCCTTTCTGAGCAAGCCGCGCTGGCAGTCCAAGGATCCGGCGGTGCGCCGCAGCGCCGTCGCCAGCGAACAGGCCCCCGCGCTGGTGGCCGACCTCGGGCGCCTCGCGCGCGAGGACGACGATCCCGGCGTACGCCTCGCCGCCATGCGCCGGCTGGCCGACCCCGGACTCGTGCAGGGCCTCGCCCGCGACGACTCGGATGCCGAGGTGCGCAGGCAGGCGCGCGCGCTCTGGTACGAAATGATGTCCGGCGCGCACGGTTCCGCGCCGCCGCTGGCCGACCGCCTCCGCCTGCTGAAGGCGCAGGACGATACCGACCTGATCGAACACCTCGCGCGCCGTGCCGGCGAAGCGGAACTCCGCCTCGCCGCGCTGGAACGGTCGCAGCGCCCCGCCCTGCTGCTCGAGCGCGTACTCGAAGACGGCGATGCCGGCGTACGCCTCGCCGCGCTCGCCCGCATCGACGACGAAACCCAGCTCGAGCGCGTGGCCGAGCGCGCGCGCAAGACGGACAAGCAGATCAACCGCCTCGCGCGCGAGCGCATCGAGCAACTGCGCATCGCGCGCGGGGACGACGCGACGCTGGAACAGCGCGCCCGCTCCCTGTGCGAAAGCCTTGAAGCCCTCGTGCGGATACCGCAACCGGCCGACGTCGAAGCCGGCATCGTGGCGCGCTGGAACGAGATCGAGTCGAAGATCGGCGACGCCCTGAAGCAGCGCTGGGACACCGCGCGCAACCTGCTCGTCGCGAGCCGGACGCCGAAGCCGGTCGCCGTCGCCGAGCCGCCGTCGGCCCCCGAACCGGCCGCCCCGGTCGCCAGCCCGGAACCGGTCGAGCGCGTCGAAGCCGAGGCGTCCCCGACCGACGAGCCTGGTGCGGAAGCACCGGCGTCCGACGTCAGCGAGCTGCTCGCGCAGGCCCGCTTCCACGCCTCCATCGATTCGCTGAACGCCGAACGCCAGCAGCAGCGCGAACGCCAGAAGTCGCTGCTCTCGCAGATCGAGCGCGCGCTCGAACCGCTCGAAGCTGCCCTCGACCAGGGCGCCAGCGCGCAGACGCATGCCGGCAAGAGCGAGATCGACAAGCTGCGGCGGCAGCTCGAATCGCCGCTGCCGCGCGACCTCGCCCAGCGCATCGCCGCCGCGGAACAGCGTCACGCCGAACTCAGCCGCTGGCAGCACTGGGCCGACAGCCAGCGCCGACTGCAGATCTGCGAGGAAATCGAAGCCCTCCCGGGCGCCGGCCTGCATCCCGACGCGGTCGCCGCACGCGTGCGCGAGGCGCAGAACGAATGGTCGCGCCTCGACGCGCTCGAAGGCGCGGAAGCCGCGCGCCGGCACGGCGGTCTCGCACGCCGCTTCCACACGGCCTGCCGCGCCGCACTGGAGCCGGCGCGCGCCTATTTCAAGAAACGCCAGGAACTGCGCGAATCGCAGGCGCAGCGCATCGGCGAGGTCCTCGACCGTGCCGCGGCCCTCGGCGCGGAAGCCGATTGGCCTGCCTCGATCGCCATGCGCCGCGAGATCACCGCCGCGCTGCGCGATCTCGACCGCGTCGAACCGCGCGAGCGTAAGGCCCTGGCCGAACGTCTGAAGCAAGGCCTCGCCGCGATTGATTCCCGCATCGCCGCACGTGATGAAGACATCGCCGCGACCAAGCAGGCGCTGATCACGCGCGCCGAAGCGCTGACGAAACCCACCCTGCAGCGAGGCGCCGCTGCGGCCGCGCGCGAGCTGCAGCAGCAATGGCAGGCCGTGGGCAACGGACGCCGCGAACGCGACCAGGCCCAGTGGAAGACCTTCCGCGCCGCGATCGACGCGGTGTTCAGCGGCCTCGACGCCGAACGCGCCGAACGCAGCGCGCGCGACAACGAGTTGCGCGGTCAGGCCGAAACCCTTTGCGGCGAACTCGAGGCCCTGGCTGCCGATGCCGCCCAGGCGGATCGTGCCGCCGCCGCACGCATCGACGCGGCGTGGCAGGCGCTCGGCCGCACCGACGACGCGCTGCGCAAGCGCTTCGAAACGGCGCGCGAGACCTTGCGCAAGGCCGCTGCGCGACGCGAACGCGAGGCGCGCCACGCCCGCTTCGGCCATTGGCTCGAGCGCTACCGCCTGTGCCGCGAGGCCG
>DBMH01000229.1 GCA_002297645.1 Rhodanobacteraceae bacterium UBA703
GCTGAAGGACCACCGCGTCGCGCCGGACCGTGTGCTGTATTCGCCGGCCGCTCGCACGCGCGAGACCTGCGAGCGCGTGCTCGCGAACCTCGGCTATGCCGACCTGCGCAGCGAGGCGCGCATCTACGAGGCGACGCCGGCCATGCTGCTGCGCGTGCTGGACGACCACGCCGATGCCGAACGCATCCTGCTGGTCGGGCACAATCCGGGGCTGGAGAGCCTCGTCGCGTTGCTGACGGAAGGGGCCTCCGACTCCGGTCGCGGCATGCCGCCCGCCAGCGTGGCGTGGCTGACCCTGTCCGAGGCCAGCGGCCTCGAGCCGGGCAGCGCCAAGATCCGCCATTTCTGGTGGCCGTAGCGGGCGGCCAGCCAGCCACATGCCGCGTCGCCCGTCGCGCGCCATGCTCCTGCCGGCCCTCGTCGCGACGTTCGCCGCCGTGGCCGTCGCGCGGGCAGAAACGGTGCGGAGCGACGACGTCGTGCAGCTGGACAGCGGCCGCTCGCAGGTCGATTTCCGCGTCAAGGTGCTGTGGCTGGTCGGCATCACCGGCCACTTCGGCCGGATGCACGGTATCGTGCGCGTCGATCGCTTCCGCAGCCAGGTCGCGGTCGAGGCGCGCATCGACGTCGAAACCATCCGCATGGACAGCAAGAGCTATGAGAACTGGGTGAAGTCGCCGGAGTTCTTCGATGCGCAGCAGCATCCGCAGATCGAGTTCGATTCCGAGCCGATCCCGCGCGAGCGCCTGAGCAAGGGCGGAACGCTGCCGGGCCTCCTGACCATCCGCGGCGTGCACAAGCCGGTCGTGTTCGAGATACGGCCGTCGTCCTGCGAACGGGCGGCCTACGAATGTCCGATCGAGGTCGAAGGAACGATCCGCCGCTCCGATTTCGGCATGCGCTCGCGACGCGGCACCCTCAGCGACAAGGTCGAGCTGGCCTTCAGCGTCTACGCGCAATCGCCCGGACGATGAGATTCGCGGTGACCGTGCGCGTCGCCGCGCGCCTCCTCGGCCTCCTCGCGGCCGCATCGTCGGCGGGCTGCGGCCTGAACCGGGAACTCGCGCGCCAGGCCGACCTCGCCGTCGCCGCCGAGCAGCCGCGCGAGATCGACTGCGACCGCGCCGACCGCTGCGCGATCGAGTCCCCCTATCGCGAGCTCGTCGAGCGGGCACGGGCCGACAGCCGCCCCGAGGCGCCGGTGCACTACGTCAACGTGCTCGAGGTCGGCGAGGACTCGCTGCTGCTGCGCGTGCACCTGATCCGCGCGGCCCGGCGCAGCATCGACCTGCAGACCTTCATCTGGGCGCAGGACGATGCCGGCTGGCTCGTCCTCGACGAGCTCGTCGCCGCCGCGCGCCGCGGCGTGAAGGTCCGCGTGCTGGCCGACCAGCTGTTCTCGCTCGACAACATCGACTGGCTCGCGCGCATCGCGCGGGCGCACGCGAATCTCGAGTTCCGGCTCTACAACCCGACCTTCGACGAGGCGGTGACGCAGCCGCTCGAGTTCGCCGCCGGGCTGGTCTGCTGCTTCTCGCGGTTCAACCAGCGCATGCACAACAAGCTGCTGCTGGTCGACGGCGAAATCGGCATCGCGGGAGGGCGCAACGTCGAGAACCGCTATTTCGACTGGGACACCGAGTTCGACTACCGGGACCGCGACGTACTCGTGCTCGGGCCGCCGGCGGGCGCCGAGATGCAGGCATCGTTCGAGCAGTTCTGGCGGCATCCGCGCAGCACGCCGCTGACGCGGCTTAACGACGTCAACCGGCGCCTCGTGTCCGACGACGGCGAGGTCCGCGGACTGCCGTTGCCGGAATCGGTCGACCTCGCGCGCATCGAGTCGCTGCGCTCACGCGCGACGGATGCCGGCTACGTGCGTGCGCACTTCGCCGCCGAGGCGCTGCGCACAGGCCGCGTCGACTACTTCTCCGATTCGCCGGACAAGGCGCAACGCCCCGACGATCCGGCGCAGGCGGAGCTGACCCAGCGCATCGTCGACCTGCTGCGCGCGGCGCGCGAACAGGTCGTGTTCGAGACGCCGTACCTCGTGCTGAGTCCGCGCGCGCGCCAGGTCTTCCGCGAACTGTACCGGCGCAAGCCGCGCGTGCCGGTCGTCGTGTCGACGAACTCGCTCGCCGCGACCGACGCGTTCTACGTCTACGCGCTCTCGTACAAGTACAAGAAGCGCTATCTCAAGCGCTACGGTTTCCAGATCCACGAGTTCAAGCCGTTCCCGGCGGACGCGGCCGACTTCGTGCGCGGCTACGCCGCGCTCGGCGGCGGCGAGAACGAAGGCCGCTACCAGCGCTATGGCAGGGCTCCGCTGAAGCGCGAAGGCGTGCGCCTCGGCCTGCATGCGAAGTCGATCGTCATCGACGACCGCGTCAGCCTGATCGGCTCGCACAACTTCGACCCGCGCTCCGACGACCTGAATACCGAGTCCGGCTTCATCATCCATGATCGCGTCGTCGCCGGGCGCGTGCGCGCCGCCATCCAGCGCAATGCCGAGCCGCAGAACGCCTGGACGATCGCGCAGCGGCCTCCGCGCGGTCCCAAGCTGATCCGCAAGCTCAACAACATCGTCGCCACCGCGTCCACCGCCCTGCCGCTGTTCGACGTCTGGCCGTTCCGCTACGCGACGAGCTACGAGCTCAAGCCGGGTTGCCGCCCGCTGCCGCCGCAGGATCCGGGCTTCCAGGACTGCTACCTGGACGTCGGGGACTTTCCCGAGGTCGACCTGCCGCTCAAGACGATCTATACGCGCATCGTGACGGCCTTCGGGGCGGGGCTCGTCGGCATCCTGTGAGCCGCGGAAGCGTCCATTGACGTGATGACGCCCTGTGCTAGTCTCCTTCGCCTTTCCATCGGAGCTCCGTCCATGTCGCTCGCGATCACCATCGAACTCGGCGATGCCGACCTCCAGCGTTTCGTCGACGCCGCCAAGCGCGCGCAGCAGGAGGCGAAGAACCTGACCCCGCAGCAGATCACCGAGGCCGCTTCCAAGCTGCTCGCCGATGGCCACAAGGTACAACTGCCGAACTTCATCGCCGAGCGTCTCGCCAAGCTCGACAGCATGATCGCGATGGCCAACGACGACGGGTTCGCGCTGCCGGAGGAAGACCGCCAGCACGTGCTCGCGTGCCTGACCTATTTCGCCAATCCGCAGGACATCATCCCCGACGACGTGCCGGTGCTCGGTTACCTCGACGACGCGATCATGATCGAGCTGTGCGTGCGCGAGCTGGAACACGAGATCGAGGCCTACGAGGACTTCGTCGCGTACCGCAAGTCCGAAGCCGCCGCGCGCGGCGTCGATCCGTCGACGCTGAAGACGCAGCGCCACGAATGGGCCGAGGCGCGCCGCGTGGAGCTCATCGACCGCATGCGCAAGCGCCGCGGCCAGAGCTACCAGTCGAACGGCGGCTGGAGGCCGGTGCTGTTCTCGGTCAAGGCCTGATCCGCTTCGACCGTACGCGAAAAAGGCCGCTCGAGGGCGGCCTTTTTCGTTGTCCCGATGGTGCCGCTTGTCCGACTCGAACGGACGACCTACCGCTTACAAGGCGNNTTGCTCTACCAACTGAGCTAAAGCGGCGAGGCGCGCATTGTATATGCGATCCGCGCCGCTGCGCCCGTCCGCGGCCGACGCGGTTCGACGGTGCGCGGATCGGCTGGGAAATCGGGAACGCGACGGCTTCACCCGCGATCCGTCCGCGATGCCGGCGCCGGGCCGGGTTCGCACGGCGACGGCCGAGCCGCCGACGGACACATGGCCCGTCCACCGCCCTTCCGGTCAGAAACAGTCGATCGCTTCCTCACGCACGTCGCGTGGAGCGGCCAGGCGGGCGCGCCAGTCCAGCGGCTCGTCGCCGAGCAGGGCGAGGTCGATCCAGTACTGCGGCAGGTCCTCGGTACGCGTGTTCGTCTGCGGCTTGAAGCCGAGCGCGGTGATCTCGTTGCGGCGTTTCTCGGCGTTGGCGGGTTCGCGGAACAGGCCGAGCGAAATGGTGTTCTGCTGGTCGCCGGCCGTGACGACGTAGTAGTCGCGCACGCCCTTGGCCGACAGCGCGCGCGCGGTCGCCAGCGCCTGTTCGCGGGTCGGCATCGCGGGGAGGTACACCCAGTAGCCGCGCGTCTGCGTGGTGCGCGTCTCGTGGAACTGGATGCGCTTGGTCAGCGGCGTCAGCGCGTTCATCGCCGTGCGCAGGTCGGCCTGGGTCGGAAACGGGCCGATCGTGCGGCATTCGTCGTTGGCGCGATCGGCCGGCGTTTCCGCCGGGCCGGCGAGTTCCGCGTTCTGCAGCGGTCCCGCGCCGTCGCGCTCGGACAGCAGGACGAGCCGCGGGACGCCGGGATCGTTGGCGGGGGGCGTCGCCTGGGGCCGCTGGGCGAACGCGAGCCAGCAGGCTCCGCCGATATTCAGCGCGAGCAGCAGCAGGAACAGGGCGCGAACGAACATGCGGCAAGCCGGGAGCGGGACGATCCGCCGATTCTAGTATGGGCGATTCCGGGGCGTGGGCGCGGAAGGGTCTTCCGCCCACAGCGCCAGCCCGCGCAGCACGAGGTCGTGCGCGCGTTCGGCGTCCGGCAACAGCGGCGCCAGTTCCTCCGCGCCGCCTCCCGTCAGGACGACGGCCGGCACGGCGTCGAGAC
>DBMH01000302.1 GCA_002297645.1 Rhodanobacteraceae bacterium UBA703
GCGCGCGAGATCCTCGAGCGGCTGATCGGCCGGATCGCCGAGTGGACGCCGATCGACGCGCTGGTCGCCGAGTTCATGACGCCGGAGATGCGCACCACGGTGATCGCCTCGACCTTCTCGGCCAGCCTGGAGCTGGTGCGCGAGGGGCGGATGGAACTCCGGCAGACCGAGGCCTTCGCGCCGCTCTACACCCGGGTGTGCAGTCCGGGCGATCGCGACGCCGGCGATGCGGCGGCCGAGGATGCCGAGAACGAGAGGGCGGGACGATGAGCGATCTCGACGAAGAGGTCGACGACGACATGGATCCGGCGGCGCCCGACGCGGCCGATCAGGCGCGGCGGCTGGTGGAGGCGCTGGTCTTCGCCTCGGCCGAGCCGGTGGGGGAGGCGGATCTCGCCGGCGAGCTGCCCGAAGGCACCGACGTGCGCGCCATCCTGGTCCGGCTCGAGGCCGACTATGCCGGGCGCGGCGTCGAACTGGTGCGGGTGGCGGAGAAGTGGCAGTTCCGCACCGCCCCCGATCTCGCCGTCCGCCTGTCGCGTCAGGTGGTGGAGCCCAAGAAGCTCGGGCGGGCGGNNTCGCCTATCACCAGCCGGTGACGCGAGCGGAGATGGAACAGATCCGCGGCGTGTCGATGTCGCGCGGGACGCTCGACGTGTTGCTCGAGACCGGGTGGATCCGCATGCGCGGTCGCCGCCGCACGCCGGGTCGGCCGGTGACCTGGGGCACCACCGAGGCCTTCCTGGTGCATTTCGGCCTGGAGGCGATCCAGGACCTGCCGGGGCTCGAGGAGCTGAAGGGTGCGGGGCTGTTGGAAGGGCAGATTCCCGCCGGATTCACCGTGCCGATGCCCAACGACGACACCATCCTGACGGCGGAGGAGGACCCGCTCGACGAGGCCGACCTGATCGAGGCGCTGGAGGCGGACCTGCCCGACGACGAGGACGAGGACGGGATGGAACGCGAACGGACGGCGGACTGATCACCGGCTGCGTCGACGCCGGTTACCCGCGCGTCATGGTCCGACGCGGCGGTGGAGGGGGGTTGTCGCGAGGTTGCGGGGGGGTATCCTTTTTGCCATAGTGCACCGCCGCGCCGAGGGGGCTGACCAAGCCACCCGGACGCAAGGCCTCAGGAGACTATGGAAATGGGTTCGTTGAGCATCTGGCATTGGCTGATCGTTCTGGTCATCGTCGCCCTGCTGTTCGGCACGAAGCGTCTCCGCAACATCGGCGAAGACGTCGGCGAGGCCATCAAGGGCTTCAAGAAGGGCATGCAGGACGGCGATTCGCAGGCGCGGCTGAAGGCCGACCCGCCCGACGAGAAGCCCGCCGCGAGCGAGACCAAGTCCGAGCACTCGCAGTAACGCGTGCCGCCGGCGTCTTCCGCCGGCGTGCCCCAGGCATACGCATGTTCGATATTGGCTTCAGCGAGATCGCCCTGATCGCGGTCGTCGCGCTGGTCGTGCTCGGGCCGGAACGGCTGCCGCGCGTCGCGCGTACGGCCGGTGCGCTGCTGCGCCGGGCGCGCAACAGCTGGACCGAGGTGCGCAACGAAATCGAGCGCGAACTCGCGGCAGAAGACCTGAAGCGCTCCGTGGAAGAGGCGCGCCGCGCGGCCGACGTGCGCGCGGACGTGCAGGGGACGGTCGGCGAGATCGAGAACGCCTTGCGCGACGCCACCGCGCCGCCTGCGGCGAGCCCCACGAACCCCAGCCCGAATTCCGATGAGCGACGCTGACCATCCCGACGACGGCGACCAGTCGCTGATCTCCCATCTGGTGGAACTGCGCTCGCGCCTGCTGAAGGCGATCTCGGCCGTGCTGGTCGTGCTCGTGGCCCTGCTCCCGTTCGCGAACAAGCTCTACGGCTGGCTCGCCCTTCCGCTGGTGGAACGCCTGCCGCAAGGCGGCGCGATGATCGCGACCGAGGTCGCCTCGCCGTTCCTGACGCCGCTCAAGCTCGCGTTCTTCGTCGCCGTGCTGGTCTCGATCCCGGTGATCCTGTACCAGCTCTGGGCCTTCGTCGCTCCGGGCCTGTACCGGCACGAGAAGCGCCTGGCGCTGCCGATCCTCGTGTCGTCGGTGCTGCTGTTCTACATCGGCTGCGCGTTCGCGTACTTCCTCGTGCTGCCGGCGGTGTTCAAGTTCATGACCGCGATCGCTCCGCAAGGCGTCGCGGTGATGCCCGACATCTCGCACTACCTCAGCTTCGTGCTCGGCCTGTTCCTCGCGTTCGGGCTCTGCTTCGAGGTGCCGGTGGTGCTGGTGATCCTCGTCGCGCTCGGACTCGTCACGCCGGCCAAGCTCGCCGAGGGACGCCGCTACGCCATCGTCGGCTCGTTCGTCGTCGCTGCCGTGCTCACCCCGCCGGACGTGCTCTCGCAGATCATGCTGGCGGTACCGATGTGCCTGCTCTACGAGGTCGGCATCTTCGGCGCGCGCGTGCTGATCCATCGCGATCCCGCCACCGGCCCATCGTCGTCTCCCTCGTAAAACAGGCCGATTCGCCGCGATAAATCACGAAATCTGCACGGATGTTACAAAACGTCACAGTGCGGACGCGGGTCGCGCGCCGAACGCCGGAGTGTGCGCAGTACACTTCTCCAAGAGGCAAACAGTTGCCCGAGTGCTCACCCTGAGAGGACCGGCATGAAGAAAACCCCGTCGGAGAACGACGACGCGCGCGACGCCAGCCTGCGCGTGTCCAAACGCGTGCGCGACAGCCTCAAGGCGGCTGCGGCCGTGATGGGCCGCCCGCTGTACGACGTCACCAACGAAGCGATCAACGACTACCTGTCCGGCCTGAAGCTCGGCGATCCGCTCGCAGCCATCCGTCGCGCCGGGCGATCGCGCAAGACCGCCTGATCGCCGCATGGCACGGAATCACCGGCTCCGGTTGGTGATCGCGCGGAAACGACGGAGCAGCCCGCGCGCCAGCGGCGTGGGACGGCTGCAGCGCGTGTTGCAGCAATCGATCGAGCAGTCGCCGACGAGCGCGGGGCGCCGCGCCTCGATGTAGCCCTGCATGATCTCGACGCTGAATTCCGGATGGAACTGCAGGCCCCATGCGTTCGGCGCGTAGCGCACGGCATGGTGCGGGTCGTGTGCCGAACGCGCCAGGACGGTCGCTCCCCGAGGCAGTTCGAGCACGCTCTGCTGGTGCGAGGAATGGGCGGGAAACGTCGCCGGCACATCGGCCAGCAACGCATCCCCGGCGGCTGCCTCCAACGTCTCGATCGCGACGGTGCCGATTTCACGACCGGCCGGGTGGTAGTCGACGCGTCCACCGAGCGCGTGCGCAAGCAATTGGTGGCCGTAGCAGACGCCGAGCACGGGCACGTCGGCATCGATCGCGCCGCGCAGCCAGGCAGCGGCGTCCTCGCTCCAGCGTTCGCGTGCGCTGACCATCGCCGGCGAGCCGGTCACGACGACGCCCGCGTACGTGCCGGCCGGCGGCAGTGCGTCGCGTTCGGCGACGACAACGTCCACCTCGTCGCGACGCAAGCCGAGGCCGCGCCGGAACCACTCCGGGAAATCGCCGTGACGCGCGCGCAGCGTTGGCAGCGTGCTGCCGGTCTGCACGATGAGCAGCGCGGCCTTGCCTGCAGCGCGTGAAAATGCGGGATGGAAGGACATCGAAGTTGACCGATCCGGAGGCGGGTTTGCGGCGTCGCGTATCGCCCGGCGTAACCGCACTCCGGACGCGGCGGCGCGCCGGTGGCACTTTCGGTATCGAGGGAAGCGTCTGTCAAGGGAATGAGCCGTCGCCTTGCCCGGCATCGACGGCCCCATGTTGATCGACGGCCCCACGTTGTCTGATGCGATACGACCGTCACGGTCATCCTCGGCTCGAGGTGACGATCCCCCGCGATTCCAGCCCCGAACCTCGGCGAGCCCGAGGGCGCTGCGCGGTCGGCCCGGACAGCGCCCGGCGATACCGCAGCGTCCTACAGGGCTTCGGGGAGCGTCGGAATCGACGCGTCGAAGCCGTCGCTGAAAAGTCGGTCCGGATCGAGCTCGAACGCACCGATATCGGCCTGGCTGCCAACTGTCCGCAGGAACGGAAAACCACGCTGGTCGTACGTCTGCCCGGCCGGCGCGCTGCCGGCATCGACATCCGGGTCGGTCGCGCGCAGGGCATGGGTGGGACGCGAAGCGCCGTTGAGCGCGAGCGGCAGCATCTGCGCCGCCGTGGTGAGGGTTCCCGACGGCAATGCGAGCGTCGAGCCCGATATGTGGTCGCGGCTGCCGGCCAGCACGGCGCCCGAACTGGCACTCAGGTTGATGCTGCCGGCGATGTCGGCGGAGCCGGCCAGGTTGCCGGAAATGATCGTCGAGGTGATGGCATGGCTGCCGCTGCCCAGGTCCAGGCCGCCGCCGATGATGCGTCCGCCGGACATGCCGTCGGTCGACGTGTTGGCGGTGATGGTGCTGCTGGCGATGACCGTCGGGCCGCCGCAGGTGAGTCCCCCCACGCGCAACGCGCTGTTGCCCGAGACCGTGGTGTTGGTGATCGCGCTGGCGCTGCTGGCGGGCGGATGGATGTGCGCGCCACCCGAAGTGCGCGCCCTGTTGTTGACGATGGCCGAATTGACGATCGTGACCGCACCGGCCGTGGTGAAGCCGCCGCCCCAGCTGTTGCTCGTCGAATCCGCCACGTTCGCGGCGATCACGCTGCGATCCATGTCGACGCCGCCGACCGCGTACAAGCCGCCGCCGCTCGCGTAGTTGCCGCCCGTGGACGTCGCCAGGTTGCCGCTGACCTCGCTCAGCCGCAGCGACGTCAGGCCGGCGGAAAACACGCCGCCGCCGACCCCCTGCTGCGAACCGGTGCCCTTGGCGGTGCAGCCGGTGATGCGCGAGCTGTTGATCGCCACCTCGTTGGCGCCGTAGACGCAGCCGCCTTGCGCCTGCCTGTCGCTGCGGTACTTCTGGCCGCCGGTCAAGGTGAGGAATTGCAGGTTGAGCCGGCCGGAGCCCAGGTGGCGGATCAGGCCGTCTTCGACGCCGGAGGCGGCAGTGATGCGGGTGCGCTCCGCGCCCAGGCCGCGGATGTCCAGGTCGGCCTGGGCGAAGATCAACGGCGACTGCAGGGTGATCGTGCTGCACGAGAGCGTCGGCGAGGCTCGCACCGAATCGCCGGATGCCGAGGCATTCACCGCCTGGCGCAGGCTGCCCAGGCCGTCGTCGTCGCAGTTGGTGTAGAAGCGCACCGTTGCGGTCGGTCCGGCCACGCCGTTGCCGATCCGCGTCAGCGCATCGGCCGCATGCGTCGAGACAGCGGTCGCAGGCAACACGGATGCCGCTTCGTCCGCGGCCGCGGACGGCCCGGCAAGAAGGGCGAGGATTAGGCTGGCCAGCGGCAGCCGGCGCAAGGGAGGATTGCTGCGGTTCATGACGATCTCCATGGGCGAAGTCCTGGGTCGCGCCCGGTGGCTCGTGCGATCTCCACCGGGTGCTCCTTGGTCATCGACGTGGAAACGCGGTCGACCGCGCCATCGGCGAGCGCATGCAGCCGCCAGCGAAGCCCTCAGCGGGGGGACCCGGCGGCCGGACAGGGCCCATCGCCCGCGGCCAGGCGCGCGACCTGCAGCAAGGGGTGCCGCCCGAGTCCGGCCTCGCGGACGCCGACGTCCGCGGCGAGGCGCGAGGCGGTGGCTCCGGCACAATCGCCGCTGCGATGCTGGG
>DBMH01000180.1 GCA_002297645.1 Rhodanobacteraceae bacterium UBA703
GCCTCGACGTCGTCGAGGCGCCGGCGGAACTCGACCGACGATTCCGTGAAGATCGCTTCCGAGGCGTCGACGGCGGTGGCCATGGGCGCGGGAGTGGTCGACCAGATCTTGCTGGCTTCAACGTCGCGCAGATAGCAGAACACGCCCCACGGGTCGCGCGTGGCGTCCTCGCGCCAGCGCGTGACGGCAAGATCGTGCCAGCGACTGTAGCCCCCGCCGTTGTTGGTGACCATCACCTGATACCGGCCGTTGGTCAGTAGCTGTACCGCCGGCCGGCGCGTATCGGCCTGCGTAAAGACACGCACAGCGGCTTGCGGCGCTTCCTCCGCTGAACGCACGTCGACCATCGCCGGATTACTACTCCAGTTGATCACGGAGCGCGGCGTGCGCTCCTGGAGCAGGAGCATCGTCGCCTTGAGCTGCGGGTCGGCTGCGAAGCGCTTCTGCATCGGCCGGTCGAGCACGGCGTGCGCGACGGCGAGCAGGGTCATGCCGTGGTGATGCGCCATGAACGAGCGCACGATGGCGCAAGTCTCGCCGGGTGGCACCCGCTCGCTCGTGTAGTCGATCGCCTCGTAGTAGCCGAACGGAGTCAGCCAGCCGCTGTCCGCCAGCATGCGCAGGTTGCGCTCGGCATCGCTGGGCAGCACAGTCAGTGCGAGGGTGCTGGCGTACGGGGCAATCACCAGGTCCTGCGCCAAGCCTCTCTGCAGCCCCAGGCCGGGCACGCCGAAGGCGCGATACTGATAGTTCTGGGCCGCGTCGGTCATGTTGTAGCCCGACTCGGAGATGCCCCAGGCGACGTGCTTGCTGTGCGCATATGCCATCTGGCCGGCGACGGCAGAGCGGAAGGTTTCGTCGAGTAGGGTCCCCGGAAACGACGGCATAACCAACTGGGGCATCAGGTACTCGAACATCGAGCCGCTCCACGACAGCAGAACCTGTCGCCCCGCGGTACGGGTGAGCAGGCGGCCGAGTGAGAACCACGTGTCCTGTGCCACCTTACCCTGCGCGATCGCGACGAAAACACCCAGTCGCGCTTCGGAGGCGAGCAGGTCGTAGAAGCCTGCGTCACGCCGCCGCTCGGTGACGTTGTAGCCGATCGTGAACAACGAGCGGTTCTCGTCGTAGAGGAAATCGAAGTCGACGTGGGCAAGTTCGGCGCAACGGGCGGCGAGGGTTTCGAGCGCATCGCAGGCGGCAGAAGCCGGTGAAGGACCGGTACCGCCGACAGGCTCGCGTCCACAGAGGGAGCCGAGATCGAGAAGGGTCGAGGCGAGGTCGCGCGTCATGCTTCCGGTATCCGCTTTCGCCGGCCCGAAGAAGATCTCGATGTCGGCCACCGCTGCCCGGATCCGGCGATGCATTTCGAGCGCCGTGTCGAAGGTGCGGTCCGTCGTCGGCTCCCGCATGCCGCCCAGCTTCTCGTCCAGCGCGGTCAGCATCGCCACTAGTTCGCCCGCGGTCCTGGGCGCCAGCGATTCCTGTTCGTCGAGCAGGAGGGCAAGCGATGTCCAGCGCTCGTGCACGGGCTGCGGATCGCTTTCGGCAGCCACCGAGAGCGCGTCGCGCAGGCCCGCAAAAATAGTGGACGGCTTCGCCACGGGCGCGTTTCTTCGCGCCAGCAAACCTTGCCGCAGCGTGAGCAGATGTGCGATCAGGTTGCCGCTATCGACCGTCGAGACATAGAGCGGCGCCAGGGGCTGCAAGGTCGTCGTGCTGTACCAGTTGTAGAAATGGCCGTGATGGCGCGGCAGTCGCTCCAGTGTTTCGAGGGTGCACGACAGGCGTTCGATCAGCTCGCTTAGAGACAGATAGCCGAGGTCGTGCGCCGCGAGCGTCGACAGCAGGTAGAGCCCGATGTTGGTCGGCGACGTGCGGTGGGCGATCTTCGGTATCGGATGTTCCTGATAGTTGTCCGGCGGGAGCCAGTGATCCTCGGCGCCGACGAAATGCTCGAAGAAATTCCAAGTCCGGCGCGCGACGCCACGCAAGAAAAGGACCTGGGTGGGAGCGAGTGTCTGCGCGCGTCGGCTTGGTGCGTCGCTGAGAAGCCAGACGAGAATCGGTGACGCGAGCCACGCGACCAGCCACGGAAGCGCGAGCAGGAAGCTGTCGCGATGCAGAAGGCACAGGCCGATGACGATCGACGCCGCCGGTGCAATCCACATCGCCGCGATCGACGACCCGAGGTGATTGCGGTCGCGCGACTGAACGCTACTCGACACGGTCCACTGCAGCAGATGACGGCAGGACACGTGCACGCGCCAGTAGGTTCGCGCGATCGCATCGAGGCTGAGCCACGCTTCGAACGGCAATAGGGCGGCGCTGACGACAATCTGCGCCAGGCGGTGCGCGGCGTCGCCGAGAAGTCCCTTCAAGCGCTCGAAGATGCTGCTTTCTTCCCTCGGGCCGGCGACGGCCAGTCCGAGGTCGACGACCGTCGCCACGATAAGGATCTCGACCACGAGCGCCGTCCAGAACGCAGGCGAGGGAAGCCAGAGCCAGCCGATCAGCAGCAGCGCAAGGAGCGCGATCGGAACCAGGCTTCGACGCAGGTTGTCGAGAATCTTCCAGCGGGACAGTGCGGAAAGCGGATTTCTTGCGCGTTCGCCGTTGCCGGTGGGCACATACGGGAACAACCATTCGGCGATCTGCCAGTCGCCGCGCATCCAGCGATGCCGGCGCTTGGCGTCGGCGAGGTAGGTTTGCGGATACACCTCGTAGAGTTCGATGCCGCTTGCGAGCCCCGAGCGGGCGTAGCAACCCTCCAGCAGGTCGTGGCTCAGGATGCGGTTGTCCGGAAACCTTCCTTCGGTGACCCGCTCGAACGCATCGACGTCGTAGATGCCCTTGCCGATGAAGGAACCCTCGCCGAAGAGGTCTTGGTAGGTGTCGGACACCGCGCGCGTGTAGGGATCGATTCCGGCGTCGCCGCCGAAAAGCCTGGCATACGACGACATGCCGCCCTGTGGCAGCGCGCTGGTGATACGAGGCTGCAGGATGCCGTAGCCGCCGACGACGAGGTTCAGGTTCTCGTCGAAGCGTGGACGATTGAGCAAGTGTTCCATCGTCTCGATGAGTTCGCGAGCGGAATCGCGCGGCAACTGCGAATCGCTGTCGAGCGTGATCACGTAGCGGGTGCCGTGCAGCAGGTCGGGATTGCCCACAATCTTCGAGAATCGATCGCCGCCGTTGCGGCGAAGCAGTGCATTGAGGTCCGCGAGCTTGCCGCGCTTGCGCTCGCTTCCCATCCATGCGCCCTCGCGCTCGTTCCATTGCCGGGGGCGGTGCAGCAGGAAGAATCGGTCGTTCTGGTAGCGCGCGTTGAGCCCCTCGATGCCCTCGACGGCGGCTTCCAGTACGTCACCGTCGGACGGGAGGACGGCTTCGGAGGCATCGGCGAAATCCGTCAGCAGCGCGAAATGGATGTGCTCGTCGCGATTGGCGAGATAGCGAACTTCGAGATCGTCGACCAGACGCCGGGTGGCGGCTACGTCCGACAACAGGGTCGGTATGGCGACGAGCGTCATCGCTTCGGGCGGGATTCCTTTGCGAAAATCCAGCTGCGGCAGCGGATGCGGCGCGACGGCGAATGCCGATAGGCGGCTGATCAGCGCGATGACGAGCTGACTTATTCCGATCGAGGACAGGAGGAGGACGATAGCCTTCAGCCAGACGGCGATGTCGTCCGCAAGGAGATGCGTCAGCACGGGCCCGAGGAGCGCGATGCCCAAGGCGACCAGCGACAGGAGGTACAGCGGCAGCGACGCGCTGCCGGGGCGCCTCGGGGCCGCTACCACGGGGCGCCGTTTCAGGCCGCAACGATCGCGCAGATCCGGATGGCCGTCCCCGATCAGGTAGTAGCCAACGTGCCGTGATAGCACTGACGCATCGTCGCCGGCGGACTCGTGGTTCATTTCGACGACCGTGGAGGCGAGTGCGACTTCCGCGACGCCTGCCTCGCGGGCGATCCTCTCGACGACGTGGCGATACATGTCGCGAGTGGTGAAGTTCATCCTCGGATAGACACCGGACGGGTCCCGGCGAAGGATGCTCTCGACGGTGCTGACGGACTCGACGAACGACTTCCAGTCCAGCGCATCGAGGAGCCGGAGACTGCCAATGCAGTTGCTCACGGAAACCTGGTCGGCGGCCTGCTCGTGCTGAGCGCGTTGCACGAGTTGAATGCTGCTTAGGCCCGACTCGGCTAGGCGCTGATCTATCCAGGTGAGAGGCAACGACAGGGCTTCCCCCAGCGGCTGTAAGCGGCGCTCGAGTTCTGACACGAATGAACTCGACAGCGACGGGCGTTCGCGCGCCATGTCGGCGGCGACCAGGATGAGGCTGGTCGGATCGCTGCGGGAGACCTCGATCAGGGAATCCGCCCAGCGGATCGCGACATTGCGGTCGATGCGGTCGGAACGGACGCTGTAGGCGACGCGCCTGAGATTCTCGACCAGCGCAAGTCGAAGAACGATCGGTATCGCCCAGAGTTCGCCGAGCGTGAGTGACACGGCTTCTTGGTAGGCGGCGACGAAGCGACGCAGCGATTCCTCGTCGAAGCGGCCGTCGCCGTGGGAGATCGCTTTCAGGGCGATGTCGTAGACGCGCGGCAAGCCGGCGGACGGGCCCTTGTCGAGCAACGGCAGCTGCCAGCTGTAGCGGCGGGGGAGGTGGCGCCGCGCGGTGCGGATTTGCTCGTCAATGAGATACAGATTGTCGAGCAACCACTCGCCGGCGGGCGTGACCTTGTGCTTGTCCTTGATCGCTTGCGCGAGCAACCGGCAGCATCCGCGAATGACGTCGGCGTTCTGACCGAGCCGCTGCAGCAGTGGATTGGCCGTACGACGCGAAGTGCGCGCCTCGTGCTCCCGCGAGAGTTCGCGCCCTCGCTCCTCCATCTGTTCGGCGTTCAGCAGTTCCGCGCGCAGGGGATCTTCGCCCGCCGCGTAGGGCCATGCAGAGGCGGGCTTGCGCTGACTCCCCCAGAACGACGGCCATCTCATCGATGCGGTCCCGGAACGGATAGGGATTCGAGGCTAACACTTCAGCGGCTTCCTGCGGCCGCGATCAGCAAGGGCAGGTCGAGTATCGTTCGGAAAGGCGACGGACGAGATCGAAAGCGCCGTGAGCGCGTGTATGTCACGCACGCAGCCTTCGACAATAGGCTTACCACGCGGATGGCATCGCCGACAGCGTGCGCGATAGCGCCGAAGATCCTCGATGCCGCATTCGCGTTCGAAGAGCGAGCATGCGAGGAGAAGTATGAGAGATCTCAGCGCCGGCACACTTGTGTCATAGCGACGTTGCTACAACTCGTCGGAGAGCGGGCGGGGCCTCGCTCGACGCCGGCATCGCACGCCGTTACTCGGCATCGTCATTTCCATTGAGGCGCTCCCGCGGAGCGATAGTATCTACATGGTTTCCAGCGGAGCTTCCGTGTACCCATCTTCCAGATGCGTGCGCCGGCGAGCACCCTGAAGTCGTGCAAGAGGCCTCGATCGGCCGCCTCGTCCAGAACGAGAAGCACCGATACGGTGGAGTGCATGGCGGCTTTCAGACGGTTTTCATCCGCATAAACGTCGAACCAATTGGCGTCCGAAGGGGAATCGGAAGAGTTACGAATTTCCGCTTCTTCGCAGTTCGAGTCCCCGAGCAGTAGCATTCGGATGTCGTCATCGGACGCCGAGGTTTCGAACGTCGCGAAACAGCGCATGCGGCGCGGATCTTGGGCTGGCGTATTCATGATGCGATCTCATCAGACTTGCGAGATCAGGCGCAAAGAAGGCTGTACCATCGGGAGCGAAAGGTCGAAGCAACCAAGAAGCGAGCTGCGCGTGGATCAACGTGCGCTTGCTGCGTTCCGCAATGGGGTTGGGGTGACTGGTTGCGCTCCTGCGCTCGCCAGTACGTGGAAGCCATCGGGTCAATATGGGGATGCATTGCCCAAATCCAAGGAAAGGAAGTTTGGAATTGTTCCATCGCGATTTGGAGTACAGTGGTCGAGTTGATTGCCCAAGGATTGCTATCGTGAACCCGGGAAAGAATCATCGTTACGTCAGCGACCGTGGGCCGATTATGTCGTCTCTCCACGATCACGCGATCCTGCAAGCGATTGCCGTAACCGAAAACGAGGGGTGACCGACCATCACCGCCGAATCCGTGCCGCCTGCGTCTTCCCGTCAGCGCATCCCCGTACGAGACGGCTCCGAATCCGACAGTCGCTGACGATTGGAGCTCAGCCAGGTCAGCATGGTGAGGCCACCGATGGACGACAGCGCGGACGCGCACAAGATTCCCAGCTTGGCCGAAATCATGCTGCCTTCCGCGAGAGCGAGTTCGGCGATCAGCAATGACATCGTGAACCCGATTCCCGTCAGCAAGGCCCCTCCGACAATCAGGGGCCACGAGAGTGTTTCTGGCCGAATGGCGAAATTCGCCTTGGTCGCGAGATAGCTGAACAACACCACTCCGATCGGTTTGCCGACGAATAGGCCGACGACGATCGCGACAATCAGCCGCCAATCCATCTCTGCGTGCGACAGCGGCAATCCCGCGCTCGCCAGGGCGAACAATGGCAGCACGGCGAAAGCCACCCACGGATGCAACGAGATCTCGATCCGTTCGAGCGGCGAGAGAGCCTCGCGCACGGCTGTGCCGGCCCGTCGAAGATCCTGCCGTTCCTCCGTGTCACCGCTCCAGTGCTCCCCGTGCGGGTAGGCGACTACCTTGCCGAGAATCGCCCGCAGGCGACCGTCGTTTACCCAGCTTCGGGCAGGAGTCATCAATCCCAGCAGCATGCCGGCCAGCGTGGGATGGATTCCGGAGGCGTCCAGCGCCAGCCAGACTGCCACGCCGGCTCCCGCGTAGACGAAGATGTGACGAATGCCGGCGCGTCTCATCGCCGCGATGGCGAGGAGGGCGGATGCTCCCAAACCGAGCCCAAGCCAGTCGATCCCGTTGCCGTACGCAATCGCGATTACCAGGATCGCGCCGATGTCGTCGAAGATCGCGAGCGAGAGAAGAAACAAACGCAGGTTTGGGGGAATGCGAGAGCCCAATAGCGCCAGGCAGCCGATCACGAAGGCGGTATCGGTCGCCATGACGACGCCCCATGCGTGACGGGCTGCTCCGCCGCCTTCCAGAAGCGCGAACAACACCGCGGGAACGGCCATCCCGCCCAGAGCCGCCGCAATCGAAAATGCTGCCAGTCGCACGTTGCGCAGTTCTCCGAGAACGATCTCCCGTTTCAGCTCCAGTGCGATAACGAAGAAGAACAAGGTCATCGCGCCGTCGATGATCCACTGTTTGGCTGAGCGCGAGAACTCAGCGTTTCCCCACCGGAAGCCCATCGCCGTATCCCAGAACGCCATGTAGGGTCCGGACCACTGGGAATTGGAAAGGACCAGCGCAGCCACGGCACACAGCAGCAGGACGGCGCCTGCCGCCGATTCGATGCGGAGGAATCGCGAGAAAGGGTGCGTGAACCGGTCTGACGGTTCCTTCGGTAGCCTGTCGAGATTGCTTCTCATGCGAATGGCCTGTGCTCGCCCCTGAAGCCGCTGCTCGCGGCGATATTGGGAGTCGAAAAAGCTACCCCGTGCCCGGGCGACGATCTTCTCTTCCAGTATGGATCTACGGACTCGCGGATCAGCGCCCATCGGCGGGCAAGGCAGCGTGCAACGAAGCTCTCCGTGATGATTGCGGCGAGCCAGGATGTTGCAGTCGCAGGGCGCGAGTTCGCTGAGGAGTGCCGGGCACAATCCGCGATTCGGACGATGCACAGTCGTGCGTGGAGGCAGGGCGAAGCCTCACCACACGGTACGCTGCAGTGGAAGGGCTGTCGAGCGACAGCTTCTCTAGCGCGTGGTTTTCGAACGGCTCCGTCCCGGATGGGACGATCCATCCTTGCGACGGCTCTTGCCGGGCGCATGGCCGTCGAAGATGTCGTTGCCGAGGAAGGGTCGGTCGCCCTTGCTTTCATTCGCTCCACCGAGTGGATGGGGAAATAGCGGGTGTTCGGAAGCGAACCCGTGTATGGTGAAGAGAGTCGACGCTCATGTTCCGCCCGTCGCTTCTTAACCGAGATTTCGTGGCTGTTCGTCCCCGCCTGCGAAGAAGGTCCAGCTCTCGTACTGCCGTACGCCTGTCGAAGTGCACCGCTGGAGAAGCGATGAAGGCCCCGTTGCAGATGCAAGTTCCGCAATTCCGGTTCCGCCTTCGCCACGACGTGTCGATTGGTCCGATGGCCCTGAAGCGGCTTTGGGCGGCGGCATGCGGCTCCGAAGACGTCACTGTCCTGCGAGAGGCCACTCGAACCGCAAGTGGTGATTCCGCCTATCGATATTGCCTGTGCGGCCCCCCGCATCTTTTCGACCTTGCCGGAGTGGAGGAGCGTTTGCTGAAGACCCTGCGGTCGACGTTTCCCGCCGATCATGTGAGGCTTTTCCCTTCCGAAGCCGCGCTGTGGCAGAGCACGTAGCTACTCTCTCTCGCTCGGCGATTGATTGGGTTCGTGTTCTCGAGCCTCATCGCAGGGGAAACAATGCCCGTGCAATCGGGGAGCTCGCCGTTACCCTGATCTCGTTTCTCGTTGGATCGGTAGTGATGTACGCGGCGTGGGCATGGGGCTTGCTATGGCTCTACGCCGCAGTGGCAATTCCCACTGCCGGAATGCTCGTTCGCCTGTTCCTGCTGCAGCACGATTGCGGACATCACAGCTTCTTCCCATCCAGGGCGGCGAACGATGCGCTCGGTCGGTTGCTCAGCGTGCTCACGCTGACGCCGTACGATCATTGGCGTCGAACTCACGCGATTCATCACGCCACGCAAGGAAACCTTGGGAAGCGCGGCATCGGCGACGTCGACACTTTGACTGTCGCGGAATATCTGGCCCGCGGTCGCTGGCAGCGACTGCGCTACCGGCTCTATCGCCATCCGGCCGTCATGTTCGGTATCGGGCCGCTATACATATTCCTGTTGCAGAACAGGATTCCAGCCGGCTTCCTGGCGACGGGTTGGCGCGCCTGGGTCAGCACGATGGGAACAAACGTCGCCGTACTGATCGTGTCGATCACCGTGATCCAGGTCGTCGGCATCGGCGCCTTCGTCGCCGTGCAGCTTCCCGTTCTGGTAATCGCGGCTACGATCGGCGTCTGGCTTTTCTTCGTGCAGCACCAGTTCGAGCATACGTACTGGGAAACGACGTCGGATTGGAACGCCCGCGAAGCGGCGCTTGCCGGAAGCTCGCACTACGCGCTTCCGGGCGTTCTGGCATGGATGACGGCGAACATCGGCTTACACCACCTTCACCACCTCTCGAGCCGCATTCCGTTCTACCGTTTTCCGGACGTGCTGCGGGCGATGCCGGAGTTGGCCGCCTTGAATCGCTTCGGTTTCGTCGAAGGATTCCGGTGCGTACGCCTGGCGTTGTGGGACGAGAAGGCGCGACGCCTCGTGTCATTTCGCGAGGCACTCGAGAACTCCGCGGGACTGTCCTAGGAAATTTCCGCGTCGGACATCGCCAATCCGTTCTGCCTTTCATGCGAGCGCTGGGCATTCCTTTTCGGGAACTCGGTCGTGATATCGACTTCGACGCTTCGTCTTGCACGAATCAGCGGCGCTTCGGTGAGTCCGGAGGCTCGCGTCGCCATGACGTCCATCGCGCGTGGGCAATCGCGTCCACAAGCCGGTCGTAGCGGAAGCTTCCATATCGATAGCGGCGACCGTCGTAACTGATCGAAAACTCCAACATCAAGCGTGCACGATTGCTGAATACGGGAACCGCTCGTATCGCTTCCGGTTCGGGAGCTACGTATCCGCCTTCCGACGTAAAGGCATCCTCCGCTTCCTTATCGTCCAAGCTTCGATCCATCGATGCGTTCCGGCTCATAGAGCAATCTCCTTCACCGCGCAGGTGAACGGGCAATGAGGCGAACCCGCGGGTGGCATCGCGGGCGTGGGGAATCGATCCGCCCGCGTGGCACCCCTAGCGATTCGCGTGAAACCCATCGTTCGAAACCCCTCGCGCGAAGTTGGCTTTCCAGGCATCTTGCGTGACAGGAAGGCGATACAGTCGAGATCGATCGGTGCGTAGCCGTCCCGTGCTCTTCGGCCCGGTTGCCTCTTGGGAAGGCATCGGCATCAGGGGGATTGCTATAACGTGTCAATGGGTTCCAAGAAGAAGAGTTCAGTCGAAGGAACCGATCGATCCTTGCATTCAGTCTGCGCAGGCGGCTACCGCGTGTCTGTTCGTTACCGAACCCAGCTTTCCGGCTGGAAATGGCCCATCCGACTCTGTACGCTGCCGAACGTAACACCTCGCTCGCGGCCTCGGGGCGGGTTGGCGTAGCGGTTGTTCCTCGAATTGCGGCGTCCGTTGAGCTCCCGGTGGTCTTTATGCAGACCGCACCACCCGATCCCAGGCAAAACCTTCTGCTCCGTGCGATGCCCAAGGTGGAATGGGTGCGTTTTGCACCGCATCTCACCCACGTGGCTTTGGGCCTCGGAAATGTCATCTATGAATCGGGCACCGAGCAGCCCTACGTCTATTTCCCCACCGACTCGATCGTATCGCTGCTGTACGTGATGGAGGATGGCTCGTCCGCCGAAATCGCGATCGTCGGCAACGAGGGGCTGGTCGGTATTTCGCTGTTCATGGGAGGCGGAACGACGCCCAGCCGCGCCATCGTGCAGAGCGCGGGACACGCGTTTCGCATGAAAGCCCGATTCGTCCGCGACGAATTCGTCCTTGCCGGACACGTTCAGCAGCTCTTTCTGCGCTACACACAAGCTTTGCTCACCCAGATGGGACAGACGGCCGTCTGCAATCGGCATCACACCGTGGATCAGCAGCTCTGTCGCTGGTTGTTGATGAGTCTGGATCGGCTGTCGTCGAACGAATTGACGATGACCCAGGAGTTGATCGCCAACATGCTGGGCGTCCGCCGCGAAGGCGTCACCGAGGCAGCCGGGAAGCTGCAACGCGCCGGCGTGATTCAGTACAGCCGCGGCCGGATACGTGTGCTCGACCGGCAACGCCTGGAGAGCATGGCGTGCGAATGCTACGAAGTGGTCAGAAAGGAGTTCGCCCGCCTGCTGCCTAGCGGAAACGATCAAACTCCTTCCGCTGCATCAGCGGTCAAGCCGCGTCAGAGGCGCTGAAGGCGAGAGCGGCGTCACTCCGAAACGCAAGACCCGCATCCCGCGCTATGTGCGTTGTCGGACAGACGACCACGGTCTTCCGCGGCAACTTCCACATGTTGGGCACACACCGGGCTGCTTCCGTCTGCTCGGAATCGACTCCGAGTTCAAAGGGCATGTCTGCCCAAGAGCTTCCGAATATGGCCCGGCAAATCAGAGGAGGCTCGATGTTGACGGCGCGGTACAGTGCTGCCTCCAATCGTTTGCTCGACGGATTGCCGCCTAGGAAGCGCGATCGCTTTCTGGCCGAATGTACCCTCGTCGACCTGGCTCTCGGCAACATCCTCTATGAACGAGGTGATCTCATTCGTCACGTCTACTTTCCGGTCGACAGTTCCGTCTCCATGCTGGCGGTCATTGATCGCGACCGGACAGCTCTCGAAGTCGGGATGGTCGGCAGCGAGGGTATGTGCGGACACGCACTGGTCTTGGGAAGCGATGTGACACCGCTTCGCGCGCTGGTTCAAGGCGCAGGAACATCCTGGCGCATGAAGGCGCCGACGTTTCGCCGTCAACTGGAGAACGTGCCAGCGCTGCATCACCTCCTATGGCGGTACGTGGGCGTTCTTTTCGGTCAGCTTGCACAAGCGGCTGCATGCACGCGCTTTCACGTCGTGGAGCAGCGGCTCGCTCGATGGCTGTTGATGACCCAAGATCGCTCGCGCGCGGATTCGTTCGAGGTAACGCAGGAGTTCCTTGCGTTCATGCTCGGCATACGACGCGTAAGCGTCACCATCGCGGCCGGCAGTCTGCAGTCGAGAAGATTGATCCGCTACAGACGTGGAAGGATCGTCATCCTCAATCGTGGCCGCCTCGAAGCCGCGGCATGCTCCTGCTATCGAACCGATTTGCAGATCTATCAGGACGGGCTCGGTGCACGGAGCAAGTTTCAGCGCGCCCTGCTCGCGCGAGCGACGAAGGAGGGCACTCCTTGAGCATCAATGTACGGCGACGCGCAAACCGCAGACAGGCCATTCGACACACTCGAACCCGAGGCATGTCACCTACGGCACGCCGACTGGGAGTGTGCCATGTGTCAGGTCAGTAGGGAGTAATGCCCCGGATCCTCGCCGGGCGACATCGAGTACATGGCCGGATACATCCACCTCGTACGGACCCACCGCCGCATGATCGTGAATGCCCTTGCGATCGCGGTTCATGATTTCTCTCTGCAATGTGGTCTGCCCCGTCTCCGAGAAACGGCGTAGCGGCCCAGTCGCCGCCCATTCCAGGAACCACCAGGAGCGTCCCGGAGAGCCGGCCCACGTGGTGACGAGATTCGCGAATCGATCGAAGACCGAGTGACGGCCCAGAAGGCTCCGTCTCGACCGTCGTCGCGCCCCGGAACTCGGGCCTTCGGCGGCGCGCTCCTTGCGGGGCCGGTTAGTCACGCCGGAAGTTCTTACTTGCGAGCTTCAAGCTGCTTGCCGAGCAAATTCAGGTCCTCCCGCGACAGCGGATTCTTGGCGCGCGGAAACATCTCCATTTCCTCTTCGTCGGCGTGATGTTCGATCAGCTCCTTGAGGACCTTGGCCCGTCCGCTGAACTGCTCGCAGCCCACGCCTGTCGCCAGCAGGTTGGGAAGCCTGCCGCGCGATGTTCCTCCAGCGCTTCGAAGTACATCTTGTCGTCGTCGCGCTTCTCGCCGGCCGCCTTGACGGCGGGGTAGAAGATTTCCTCTTCGATCGTGGTGTGCACCTTGAGAAGAGCTTCGATCTTGACGACTAGCTCGCTGCGCCTCGTCATGGCGCGTGAAGTGGTGGCTTCGAGGTCGCCCAGTAGTGCGGCAGCAATTCGTCTTCGGGCACGACGCGGATCGTCGGCAATGCGCCGGATTCCGCTTCCCTCTCCGGGATGATGAGGGCCTCCCGCGCGGTGTCCGCAGCTTCCGTCACGTCTTCTGTGTCCTCGATGACTTGGAGCCAGGTAGGTTGTGCAGCAGGGGCGTCGAACGGCAAAACGAGGACTCTGCGCTCGGACAGTCGTGTCCGCAGGACGGCATCCGTCGAACTTGCGGTTGCGCTCGTCGCGATCGTCGCGGTGGTTTCGACGGCGCCGCTGACGTTCATGGCTGATCTCTGCGGGGTCCTGAGGAGCCCCGGGTACCGATTCTCGGAAGCGTCAAATGCCCGGGCCGCTTTCGCGCTCGACATGGCGCTCCATGTCGTTCTGGTCCTCCTTGTCCTCCTGCTGTTCTTCCGGACACGGGCTGTGGGTGCGATACCTTTGCCCGTCCTGGAAAATGCCCTGGTTCGGGCTTTGCTGATCCGGATGGGATGGATTGGATGGCGTGTCGTTACCCATGACTGCTCTCCTGCTACGTCGGTGAAACTCCCTGCGAGGGAGCCAGCGCGAGCACCAAGCCAGGAAGGTGAAGCGGCGAAATGGCCGCACGGACGGGGATAGGAAGGACTTCACACACTGCGGCGAGGAAGAAGTTCGGAGCGAGAGGGAGATACTGTCGCCTTCAAAGGAAAGGCCGCGCGGGCATTCATCTGTGTAAGGAGTGCGCAGCGACATGACTCGAGCAGGCTGTTCCAGATCGGCGCGACGTCGTGCGGAACCTTCCATTGCGGATCGCAGGGTACGCGGCGCCCAGTGGGCGCCGCTCGATGGGTCTACAGCTTTCGACCGAACTCATCGACCTGCTTCTTCGCCTCGTCCTTGGCGATGCCGTAGCGCTCTTGAACCTTGCCTGCAAGGTATTCGCGATCGCCTTCGGCGACCTTGAGGTCGTCCTCGGTCAGCTTGCCCCATTTCGTCTTGAGTTTACCGGCAGGCTGGTCCCATATGCCCTTGATCTTGTCTTCGTTCATTGAATGTTCCTCTCCTCCTGCGGATCGGAATCGCGACGCGTCACTGCTTCGCGGTTAGTCCGCTTGAGTCGACCTTCTTTACGCCGTCGACCATTTCGGTAGCGATCACGGCCTTCCTCACCGCGGCGTCGGAGGTCTGGCTACCCTTCAGAATCACCACGCCGTCGATGGTCGTCACGCTGATGTCCATGCTCTTGACTCCGTCGGTCGTGGCCAATTCGGATTTGACCTTGGCTGTGATCCAGGTATCGGATACGGGTCTATCCGACTTCGTTCTGGTGCCGTCGTCCGGTCCTGACGTCTGTGCAATGGAAGGAGATGGGGCGACCGAAAGAAAGGCGGTTGCCAGAGCGAGGGTCGTCAGCGGATGGATGCGGGTTCTCATATCAATTCTCTCTTTGGGACGAATGAGCCGGCAAGCCGGAGTCTTGCGGCACGCGGCCGCATTTTTGGAGGGGACCTTCCCGAAAGGATCGGCCGTGCGAGTTACGCTCGGCGCCGATTGCACTCAGAGAGCGGGTGGCGTCGCAGCACGCGATTCGGTTCGATCGAGAGCGCGCCACGAAAGGACACGACCGACCTCGTATTCCGTCCAACGGGACCGAAAGAATCCTGGGACATACGTCCCGATCACGGATTCATCGCGGCCATCAAGCCGGAATTGAATGGCTTCTCCCTCATGCGGCAAGGAGACGGCACAGGGACACCACGATGTGGCCATGCTCTTGTCCTCGGTCGAAGCTGCCAGTGCCAGGAGAGCGCCACGTCCCTGTGGCACAAACGAGTGAGATCGCTTCTCCATGGCCGACACTACGTGGTGTGCGGCCCTCCCTCTGTGCGTTCCCGTACAAAGGGATTTGTTCTGAGGAATCTCGCGCCGAAGTCTGTTTGTCGAACCACTGAGAGCGGATGTCGCCTGCATGTGGGTGTGCCCGCTAAGGTATTGGGCAGTAGAGAGCGTAGCGCTTAGCAACTCTTCCACTGTCACCGCGCGTCTTTAGTCCTTTCCGAGAATTGCGCTGCGCCATTACCCGGGGGCGCTGAATTACGTGCAAACTGATTGCCGTGGCCAAACTATGCTTTCCAGCCGTGGCCAAACTATCCTTTCATCCACATGCCCTGAGAGCCTCAGTCTGGTCGGGCTTTTCGGATCTCCCATGGCCATCTGGGTATGTCCGTCATCGCCGCACCCCACCTCGTTCGGGGAAGGCGCCCGCCGGCGGACATCGCGATAGGCAATCGGATCCGGGGTCCTCATGCCGATGGTGACCGGAGCTCGCGTAGGCGGTCCCGCTGACGAACGCAGGATAACTTCGGCAACTCGCGTCGAGGCACGCCAGGGGCTGTTTCCTAGCGGTCTTCTGAATGTCCGCTCGGGGCCGGAAACAGTCCATTGGCACGGATTGCTTGCGTGGCGGGATGGCGGTGGTCGGAAAACGACGCATCGAACGCGGTCGCCCCGAACGCGGTCGATCTCCACGTTTGCAGGCGGCTCGCCGTTGGGCGCACGCATGTCTCCTGCAGCACATCGTCACTCCTGAAGCCTTCCACGGGGGCCTCCCGTGCATCACGGTGACGCGGTTTCGCGCGGCGCTCGAGGCGTCTCCAGGCGGCCGGTGACGTGCCCAGCTCACGTCGGAATGCACGGATGAACGCGGTATCCGTTTGATAACCGACATTTTCGGCGATTCGCGTCAATGGCGTGTTGCTGTGACGCAGGAGATTCGCGGCGAGCAGCATCCGCCATCGCGTCAGGTATTGCATCGGTGTCGTGCCCATGAGTTGTCGGAAGCGTTCGGCTAGCACCGACCGTGAAGTCCCTGCGGTCCGCGCCAGTTCGTCCAAGGTCCAGGCTCGTGCGGGCTGCTGGTGCAGCGAGTTCAGCGCCAGGCCGATGGCGCGATCGCTGATACCCGCGAGCCAGCCGATATCGTGTTTGTCGCAGGCATCGACGTAGATGCGCAGCACTTCAATAAACAACAGCTCGGAGAGCTTCACGAGCATGCCCTCGGAACCGGGTTTCCGCGCTCTCGACTCGCCGAGCGCGTAGGCGATGGAGGATTCCAGCCAGGCGCCTGCGCTCGACCCTCGTATGCCGACCCGGATGACCGGAGGCAGTCCGGCGAACAGCATATGGGTTACGCGCAGATCACAAGCGAAATCGCCGCGGATCAGGCGCGTGACTGCCCTGCCGTCCCCCTGCGCAGCAGGAGTTGGCCGCAATGGTGGCGCCGCCGGACATGCCGATGGCGATGCAGCGCGACGATCCGGCGCGAATACCATTCGGTGTGTTCGACCGTTAGGGAACAGGACGACGTCGCCGGCGGTGACCCGCAAGGTCGGTTGCCCCTCGACTTCGACGAAGCATTCGCCCTCGGTGATCATGTGGAAGACGACGCGATGTTCCGCCTCCGCTTCGACGGCCGACACGACGACGGAGGGGGGCACTCGATGATGCCATGGCGCGTAGAGCGTCTCATTGGTGAAGACGGCTTCGGTCACGCGCATCACGCGCAGCGTATCGGAAAGCGTGTCCATTACGGGCGAGCCACGTCGACCGGCACGTCGGATGGCCGCGCGAGAGTGGACGGCGCGAGAGGCTGCCATCCGAGAGCGGTGGATGGATGGAACGGCATGGCGGGTTCTCCCATTGGCCGCGAAGGAATGCGGCAGAAGGAGAAGAACGCCGATCCATGCCGGATTTGGACAGTTGTCCCATCGCGCCACCACTTCGAACGGGCGGTGTCGACCAGACCTGCCCGACAGCCGACTCGTCAGGCGCCATCGAGGATCCGCTCAAGATGGATACGCAAGGGATGCCGTCGGGGAAGCGTGTCGATCGAGCGCTTTGCCTCGTGCCGCGCCCGTGCGGCTAGATCCGTCTGGCCAGACGCAGCGGCGAGCTGCGCCATGGTCGCTTGCGCTTCGCCCACCCAGGGATGAGTGGAGCCGAGCTGCGCGGCTGTTTCTCCGATCGCCGCCTGGAGAGGAGACAGGTCGACCGGGGTGTCGCCTCTCAGGGCGGACCATCGTGCAAGCGCGGTTTGCGAAGGAAGGCGCACGGGATGCTGGCGAAAGTTGGGGCTTTCCAGCAATGCGCGCGCGCGCGCGGCGCTGTCGTCGCGGCAGGCGGGGAGGGGCTGAACCGTGCAGGCGAGCGCGAACTGGGCGAACAGCAGCGGCGCATTGGTCGCTTTGACCGGGTCGATCGTGGCGACGGCAGCGGCCAGCGCCGCCGTCGTCTGCGCCGGATTGCCCGCGACGCGCGTCATTTCCGCCTCGATGGCGGCCATTCTGCTCGAATGCCGGCTGTGGTCCCCTTCCAGCGACTTGAACACGCGATCGGCCACGCGCAAGTCGCCTTTCGCAGCGGAATAGTCGCCCTGCCGCACGCGCAGCAGGGCGAGAAACGTCAGCGTGGTCGCGTAGCGGTCCGACTCCACGCCGTCCTTGCGTCGTGCGATATCCAGCGCTTCGACGCAATGGCGTTCGGCCTGGACCAGGAGATTGAGTGCAATGCCGGCGGAGCAGGCCATCACGTGGTTCGACCACACCGGGTAGGGGTTGCCGTCGGGGATGCGCTTCTGCAAGGCGAGCGTGTGCTCGACAAGAGTGAGTGCTTCACGCCAGCGCCCAAGTCCGAACTGGGTGTTGCCGAGGTTGCCCAGGAGGATCAGACCGTTGGTCGTCTCGCCTTCGCCATGCGCGGCCATCCAGTCGTAGGCCTTCTGGCCCCAGAGCGCCTCCTGCTCCCGATCGTCGGCATCGGCATAGGTTCCGGCCAGATTGTTCATGATCAGGCCGAGATTCGACTCGGGTGCTGCGGGCGCGTACTCGGCGATGGCATATGCCTCGAGAGCGGCGGCGATCGCGTCGGCGTGTCGCCCCAGTCTGCTGTAGGCGAGCGACATGTCGGCCAGCGCATTCGCGCGCGCGAAATCCTCCCTGCCCAACGCCTTCATGCCGGCGTTCGCGCGCTCGAAGTCGGCCAGCGCGTCGGCGATCCGGCCGGACGTGAGTGCCGCACGGCCTCGCTCCTCGAGCGCCGAAAGAGTGCGCATGTCGTCCTCACCGAAGGCCGCGGCCGACATCTGGTAGGCGCGCGGAGCGAGCCGACGGGCCGTCTCCACGTCGCCGATCTGGCGACTGATGCGGGCGAACAGCGCATTCATTTCCGCGGATGCACCTATGTCGTCGACGAAGCGCCGGTCCAGCCGGGCGATACCCGTGTTGAGCATTTCCGACAAGGAGGGTGCCTTGCCCTGCGGCAAGCCGGCGCGGAGGGGCTCCATCAGCTCGGCCAGGAATCCTTGCACGGCGCGTGCTCGATTCGCTTCGCGCCGGGCGACGTTCGCCTGCCAGGCCACCGTCGCGAACGCTGCAAGCAGTGCGACCACGAACGTTGCCGTCGTCGCCACGGCGCCGCGATGGCGCTGCACGAAACGATGCATTCGGTACCGGCGCGTCGGCTTCCGCGCAGAAACGGGGCGTGCTTCGAGCAGGCGCCGCACGTCGTCGGCGAACTCGGCGGCAGACGCATAGCGACGCTCTGGCTCTTCCGACAGCGCCTTCTGCACGATCGCTCCGAGGTCTCCGCGCAGGTGGCGGCGCATCAGCGCGGCTGGCTCCGGCAGCACTCCCGCCAACTCGTCGCCGGAGATGCAGGAGGCTGGCACGGCACCCTTGCTCTCGTTGAGGCGCCGGCCGCTGACCAGCTCGCCGAGCAGTACGCCGAGGGCGTAGACGTCGGTCGCCGTCGTGATCGCGCCGCCGGCGAACTGTTCGGGTGCCGCATATGCCGGCGTCATCGCTCGATGCAGCGTTCGCGTGGGATCGAGAGCGGTGTCGTCGTCGAGCAGCCTGGCGATACCGAAGTCGAGCAGCTTCACTTCGCCGTCTCCGGTGACGAGGACATTGGATGGCTTGAGGTCGCGATGCACGATCAGCGCGCGGTGCGCGGCGTCAACGGCTCGGCATGTCGCGACGAACAGGCGCAGGCGCGAGGGCAGGTCGAGCCGATGCTTGCGCACGTGTTCGGTAATGGCCATGCCATCGACGAGTTCGAGCGCGATGTAAGGCACGCCGGCGTCGGTGACGCCGCCTTCGATGAGTCGCGCGATGCCGGGGTGGCGCAGTTGCGCGAGAGCGAGCCGCTCGCGGCGGAAGCGCGCGTGCTCGTCGGGCGAATAGATGCCTCGGCGCAACAGCTTGAGCGCAACGACCTGGGTGACGCCGACCTGCTCCCGTTCGGCGCGATAGACGATCGACGAGCCGCCTTCGCCGAGTCGTTCGCGCAGCAGGAACGGGCCGATGCATGCCCCGGGAGCGGGCGGTTCGACCACGGTTTCCGCGTCGCCGAGCCGGTCTAGCATCGCGCCGAACGATCTGTCCAGGGCGCGTTCGCCCCGCGCAGCGTCGGCGGAGAGCAGTCGTTCCACAGCGACGCGTTGAGCGGCATCGAGACAGCGGTGCGCGAGAAAGTCGTTGCGCTGGCTGGGGGGCAACGCGAGAGCGCTTTCGAACAATTCGCGGACGTTCACAGTCGAGCTGCCTCGGAAAGGCGCGGTGCATGGAGCCCGTGGAACGCCGTCTGGCGCGGTCTTGCGACATCAGCCCAAGGCGGCATGCAGGAAAGCGCGCGCATAGCGCCAGTCGCGATCGACGGTACGCCGCGCAAGCCCGAGCATCGTCGCGATTTCCTCGGCGCCGATGCCGGCGAACCAGTGCAGCTCGACCACGCGCGCGGCGCGCGGATCCTCGCGTTCGAGTCGCTGCAGCGCTTCTTCAAGCGCCAGAGCCTGTTCGGCGTTCTCGATCATGCCAAACAGCGCACTGTCACCGGTCAACGTGACTTTGATCCAATCGCCGCCGGCTTTGAGGCGCAGGCGATCGCGTGCGCGATCGGCAAGCAGGTGACGCATCGCGCGTACCGCGTAGGCGAAGAACTGCGCGGGTTGTTCGAAGGCGAGTTCGCGCTGCCGGTTCACGCGCAGGTACAGCTCGTGCACGAGTGCCGTGGTGTCGAGCGTATTGCCGGAGCCGCGCGCGAGCTGGCGGCTTGCCAGATCCTTGAGGCGCTCGTAGCACTGTGCGAACAGGAGATCCTGAGGAATCGAAACATCCGTCGCGTGTGTTGCGCCGTCGGGGGACTTCCGCTCCGTCGCCATCTCGGATCGACTCCTGGATCTCTGCGGTCCCGAGTCTATGGCTACCGATTCCCGCCGGCAAAGGACGGTCACGAGCCCATCTTGGTTCGCGGCAGCAATCGCGAATCAAGGCGTGGCGGTCGATCGTTCGGACGCACGGTCAGCTAGGCAAGACGGGGCGGCAGGACGGGCAGCGGACGTGGTGCGAACCTTCTTCCAACGATCCGCTCTTCGCGGATTCTCTCAGCCCATGCCACCAGATGTCGACGCCATGAACGCCATTCCAGCAGATGTTCCACAGTTCGATTCCCATGGACTCAAGAGCCGCCAGCACAAGGCCTGGTCCAGCGGCGACTACGCCGTCATCGGGACGACCTTGCAGATCGTCGGAGAACAGCTCGCCGAAACCTGCGACATTTGTTGGGACGAGCATGTGCTCGACGTCGCCGCGGGCAACGGCAATGCAACGCTTGCGGCGGCCCGTCGCGGTGCGGTCGTGACGTCGACGGACTACGTTACGACGCTGCTCGATACCGGCGCCGAGCGCGCGAAGGCGGAACGCTTGGATGTGCAGTTCCGCTTCGCGGACGCCGAAGCGCTGCCGTTCCACGACGCCGAGTTCGACGTCGTGTTGTCGACGTTCGGCGTGATGTTCACACCCGATCACGAGAAAGCCACGGCAGAGATTCTGCGTGTGTGCCGACCCGGCGGACGCATCGGCCTTGCGAGCTGGACGCCGGACGGCTTCATCGGCCGCCTGTTCAAGGCCATCGGTTGGCACCTGCCACCGCCGCCCGGCTCGCGCGCCCCCTCGCTGTGGGGAACCGAGGCGCACGTGCGGGCGTTGTTCGGATTGCAAGCCCAGTTCCTGTCGATCCAGCGGCGACAGTTCTGCTTCCGCTACCGTTCGGCGGCGCATTTCATCGAGACGTTCCGTACCTGGTACGGACCGCTGCACGCCGTGTTCAAGGCGCTCGACAACGACAAGGCGATCCAGCTCGAACGAGACCTTACGGCGCTGCTGGACGAATGCAACCGGGCTTCCGGGCGTCATTCGCTGGTCGTGCCCAGCGAATACCTCGAAGTCGTACTTGCGCGACGCTGACATGGTGCCGGAGCCGGAGCGTCCTGCACTCCCGATCCGCAGTGCGGACTACAAGGTGATATGCACTCGTCGCATGGTCCCCATGCGCGAGTTCTACGGAAGTACGCTGGGTCTGACGCTGAACCGCAGACTGGGCTCCTTGTGGATCGAATATCGCGTCGGAACGCGCCTGCTCGCGCTCGCAAGCTCCATCACGAGCCAGGTCGCGATGTCTTCCTCCGCCCGGATCGCCTTCCGCACATCCTCGAAGGAAATGGAGCGATGTGCTGCCCTGTTGACCGAGCGCGGTGTGGATGTCCTGGACGGTCCGATCGGAGAGCCATGGGACCGACGGGTTCTGCTCTTCCGGGATCCGGATCGCAACATCGTCGAGATCCACGCCGCCGTCGAATGACCGCGAAAAGGATGCCTGGGTAGCTCGGCCGGACGCGCGGCAAGGAAGCCCGCGGCGATGGCACTTAGCATGGCTCGTCGCCCTCACGAGTCCGCGTGGCCCACGCGCGATGCATTCCGCCATGAAGGGTGGCAGGGGCGCCGCCGATCCTTTCCTCACACCCCTAGAAGGGAAGGGCGGCGGCGTCCCGACTTCGACGCGTCTGCGACTTCTCGCGCCGCCGATCACGACACAGGACCTTCGATGACCTTTCCGATTCGACGCCGTTACGCAGCGCTCCTCGCCGTCGCGTTCTTCGCGGCATCCGCGAACGCTGCGGTGTTCAAGGTCGGGGCCGATGCGGCCTGCGATTTCGCGAGCATCCAGGCAGCGGTCGACGCGGCCGCCGCTGCGCCGGGACACGACATCGTGCGCATCGCGCGCAATCCGGGCTACGTCAACCAGCAGATCGGCGTTTCCGTCGCTCTGAACCAGGAGCTGACGATCGAAGGCGGCTACGCGACCTGTGCCTCCGAGTTCGATGGCGGCCACACCGTGGTTGCCGGTACCGGCGGGCAATCGGGCAGCCGCGCCGTGTTCGACGTCTACCTCAATCCTGGCGCGCGCGTGCACATGCATCACCTGCACATCCGGAAGGGGCACGCGGTCCATGGCGGCGGCATCCGCGTCTCGAACGCGCCGTCGGGCGGCGCGAGCGGACTGGACGTCTCCGACAGCGTCATCATCGAGAACACCGCCGTCTACGGAGGCGGCATCCACGCGCACGGAGGGCAGGAACTTGCGCTCACGATCGGGCCGAACGTGATGATCGCCCGCAACACGGCAGAGGAGGACGGAGGCGGCGTCCATCTCGACGGCGACGTGCACATGAACATGACGGCGCCGAACAGCACGATCGCGGAGAACCTTGCCGGGGCCCTGTCTCCCGGCGGTGGCGGCGGCATCATGGTGGTGGACGGCGCGACCGTGCTGATCGGCAGCACCGGCCAGCTCGACCACGGCGCGATCTCGTTCAACGAGGCCGATTACGGCGCGGGCATCGCGGTGGGCACGCGCGGGCGTGACGACTCGCGCGCGCGCAACCACGGCCGCGTCGTCGTGCGCGCCACCGATCCGGCCGCGCCGCCGCGGATTCACCACAACGTAGCGCACGCACTCGGCGGCGCGTTCTACCTCGGCGCGACCGACGGCTCTGCGCCCACGCCGCGCGTCGACGTGGCGAACGTCAACATCGAAGACAATCGCGCTCCCGCCGGCGCGGTGCTCTCCATCGACGACGAAACGAGCTCGCCCACCGCCGCGCCCGGCTTCTCGATGAATGTCGCGCACCGGGCCGGCTCGGCGGCGTGCGCAGCAGGCGTTCCCTGCAATGGAATCCGCAGCAACGTTTCCGTCGGCGCCGATTTCCTCGTCACCGGCATCCATGCGGACGTCGATATCCGCAATGCCGTCGTGCAGGGCAACCAGGGCGGCGGCTGGATGACGGCCGTGGCCCATCCGCCCGCGACCTCGACTCTGGCGACGGCCGACAGCCTGGTCACGGACAACCGGTTCTCGGTCGGGCTGTTCGCGGCAGGCGCTGGTTCGGCACTGCGCCTCGGCGGCGTCACCCTTGCCAACAACGCCGTGACCGGACCGGGCGGCGCCGCGCTGCGCGTGCACGGTGACCTGCTGCTCGAACGATCGATCCTGTGGCAGCCGGGCCTGCCCCTGCTCGACATCAGGCCCGGCGCCACCGCCACCGTGCGAGACGTGCTGGCCAGCGATATCGCGTCGCTCGGCAGTGGTGCGGAGCGTGTGGTGTCGGCCGATCCGCGTTTCGTCGACGTCGACAATGCCGCTCCGTCGCGCCGCGACTATCACCTGCAAGCCGCCTCGCCGGCCGTCGATTTCGCTGTGGCCGCGGGCGGAATCGACCTCGGCGGGCAGCCGCGCGACCGCGACCTGCCGCTGAAACCGGATCAGTACGGCCCGGCCGACCTCGGCGCCTACGAGCGCCAGTCGCTGGCGCCGCTCGTGCGCAACGGCGACTTCGATCGCGTGCTGGATCTGTGGCGACCTCTTGCGAGCGCCGGCATCGCGTTCGACGCGTCGGACAACGCCCCAGGCAGCAGCGGCGGGTCGCTGCGCTTCGGCCGGGATGGAGGGCAGGCGTCGCGTTTCGAGGTGGCGCGCCAATGCGTGTTCCTGCCCGGCCCCGGGATCTACCGGCTCAACGGCTGGGGCCGCACGGCGGAAACGGCCATGCCGTCGACGCGCGATTCCGTCGTGCTGCGCTGGGAATTGCGCCTGGACGGCGGCGAGCAGTGCGATGGCGGCGCGGCGGACCTGGAGGGCGATCACCTGCTTTCCAACGACGTGATCTGGCAGTCCCCGGCCGAGCCGGCCTGCATCGACTCGAACCGGATCTTCGATCGGCGGCGCGGGCAATGGAGCCGGAACGCGTCGATCGCGATCACCCTGGTCGTGATCGACCGCAGCGGCTCGGTCAGCCACAAGTTCGGCTCGGGCTGGTTCGACGCCATCACGCTCGAACCCGGCGGCGATACCGTCTTCGCCGACGGCTTCGAACCGATGGAGGAATGAGCCGTGCGCGACCGCACCGGTTCGAGTGGTGGTAGCCGGGCGGTGGTGCGCGCCCTCGGCCTGTTGTTGGCAGCATGCCCGTCGCCCCGTCGCCCCGTCGCCCCGTCGCCCCGTTGGCCGGCGGCGCGCCAACGCGAAAGAGCCCGACCCTTCGGGACGATGCCCGCTCGCGCAGGAAATGACGCTCGCGCAGGTGAAGGCTGCCATCGATCGCGGCGACGACATCCGCCTCTACGACGCCAATAGCCTGAAGAGCCATCTGGCGAGCCAGGTGCAGGGCGCCATATGGCTGCGGTACGACGACGTCTCCGTAGAGAAACTTCCCGCGTCGAAGGCAGCGACCTTGGCCTTCTATTGCTGCAACCCGCTGTGCAGGGCATCGCCTCTTGCCGCAAAGCGCATGCGCCGGTCGGGGTACACGAATGTCTGGACGATGCCGGCGGGCATCTCCGGATGGAAGAACGCCGGAATGCCCGTCGTCACGGGCGACCGGGCCTGCTGAGTCGTGCTCATCGAGCGGTCGTTCCGGCCGAGCGCGGGTTCGCCATCCTTCGAGAGGAGATCAACATGCAACGTGGCTTCATCAACCATCTCGATCTCACGGTATCGGACCTGTCCGTGTCGGTGCGCTTCTACGATGCCTTCCTCGCCCATCTCGGATTCGTGCGGAGCGAAGAGTACGCGGGCGAAGTGCCGAGCTGGACGTTGCGTTCGGGCGCGGCGATCGTGAGCATCGGCCTGCATCAGGCAAAGCGATCGACGCCGCACGATCGTCACGCGCCGGGCCTGAACCATCTGGCGTTTCACGGCAGCAGCCGCGAGGACGTCGACGCCGTGCACGCGCTCGCCGTCGCCATCGGCGCCAGCGTGCTCGACCCGCCGGCCGAGTACGACTACACGCCGGGCTACTACGCTTTCTTCGTCGCCGATCCGGACGGGCTGAAAATGGAAGTGGTCCACGAACCCAGGTTCGCGGCAGGTGGCCTCTGAGCCGACAAGCCCGCTCCGCTGGTGTAGAGCCGAGCTTGCCCGGCTCGCGGCGCGGCGATGGAGCAAAGGCTGCCAAGCAGCTCGACGTGCGATCGCCGCAGGACGCACGGCCAGTCTTCGCGGAGGATGCGGCAGGACGTTCCGCCACCGGACTCGCCATAGTGCGCCTTCCTGCGCAGCCCGCCGTCGCGAACGGAGCGGGCGCGCATTCACTCGGCGAGGAATGTTCGTGAACCTGAGGACATGTTTCCGGCGCGGCCTCGTGGCGGTAGCGCTGCTGGCATGGGCGTTCTGCGGCGTGGCGCAGGCGAGAATCTTCTGGGTCGGCTCGCCGCCCTGCCAGTACCAGAATCTCGGGGAAGCAGTGGTCGCGGCACGCGTGCACGTCGGCGACGCGGGAGGCGACGTCATCCGTGTCACCTCCGAATCGTGGACGACGCAGGCGATTGCCATATCCGAAGTCGAGAATCTCGTCATCGAGGGCGGCTGGCCGCGCGGCTGCAACCCGAACGGCGTGCGCGAACCGTTCCATTCCGTCTTCGAAGGAACCGGCGGCGCGCAGGCGCCTGTGTTCAGCATCTATGCGCCGCAGGGCGTGAACGTCACGCTGGACTGGTTGCGCATCGAGCGGGGCGATGCCTACACGGGCCTTGGCGGCGGCGTGAACTTCTGGGGCGACGGCGTCCTGCGCCTGATCAACACCAAGGTGGCGAACAACCAGGCGCGTGCCGGCGGCGGCATCTACGCCAAGGGCACCGGATCGCACGCGGAGCTGATCCTGGGCGCGGGCACCGTGGTCGAACGCAACCGCGCCGGCGACAGCGGCGGCGGCGTGTATGCCGAAAGCCTGGAAATGACGATGGAGGGCAACAGCATCATCCGTTCCAACACCGCGGCGGGCGAAGGCGCCAATACCGGCTACGGCGGCGGCCTGAAGGTGCTCGGCAACGATTTTCCCGGCATCGCCTACATCCGCAGCACGGGCGATCCGACGCGAGGAACGATCCACGACAACAATGCGCTGTACGGCGGCGGCATCGCGGTGGAGCAGCGCCGCGCGGGCGGTTCGCGCCAGGCCTTCGTCGAGTTGTACACGACCGATCCCTCGCGACCGGTGGTCATTCGCGGCAACCGGGCCAGCGCGCAGGGCGGGGGATTCCATCTCGAAAGCAACTGCGGTGAATGCTATGCGAGGATCCATGCCTGGGATCTCAATATCATCGGCAATCGCGCGACGGCAGGTGCGGCCGTTTATTCATCTCAAAGTGGCGGAAGCTTCTGGCTGAACGATGTCGATGCTGCGTATGACGTCTCGCGCCCTCGGCCGACCGGATCCGTGCGCTGCCATTCCGCCGCGCAATGCAGCCGCATCGATGACAATCTCAGCGTCGATGCGAGTGGAACGCCGACGACCGGCGCCGCGCTTCAGCTTCCAGGCGGCAGCGTTCGCGCGCAGGCGTTCTACGCGCGCAACAATCGCGGCGGGCGCTGGCTGGACGGGATGTTGGTCAAGTTGCGAACCGCGCTCATCACGGGCAATCAAGCGACTTTCGAGCTTCTGAAGACGACCAGCTATACGGTGATCCACGACGTGACGATCGCGAACAACACGATCGGGGCGTCGCGCGTGATGTCCTTCGACGAAGAATCATCCGGCGGCACGCATCACATTTATTTGCGCCGCTCGATCGTCTGGCAACCGGGCAAGACGACCCTCACGCATATACCGAGCCGTGGCGTCGTCGCCGAATACGTACTCTCCGCCGAGCTGGGATCGCTTGGCAACGGGAACACGCTGACATCCGAGCCGCCACGCTTCATCGATCCGGAAAGCGGCGTCTATCGCGTGCAGCCGGGCTCGATCGCGCTCGATTTCTCGCCCTACTTCGACAGTATCGATATCGACGGAAAACCGCGCAGCGTCGATCTGCCCGACATTCCCGACACAGTCGGTCCAACCGATCTCGGTCCCTGGGAGCGCCAGACCTTGTTGCCGCTGCTCTACAACGGGCAGTTCGATACCAGCCTGGAGGCGTGGCGGGAAATCACGCCGGGCACGACCCGCTGGGATGCCCAGCAGGCCGCCCGCGTCGAGGGCATCCCGAGCGGAGGTTTGGTGCATGGCCGGCGGCAATGCCTGTATCTGCCGGGACCGGGCACGTACCGGCTCGGAGGTCGTGGCCGCACCGAGATCGAAGCGAGCCAGGCGTCCGGCGATCAGGTCTGGCTGCGCTGGGAGTTTCGCAAGGACGGTGGCACCGATGCCTGCACGGCAGGAGTGCCGACGACCTTCGGTACGGTCTTTCTCGGCGACACCGCGCAATGGCACCAGGCCGATGCGCCCGCCGTCATCGACGTGCCGCCCAACCAGTTCACCCATAACTCGACGATCACGGTGGAGTGGTTCGTGTTCGATCGCGGCTCGGGCCGTGCGATCGGCTGGTTCGACGACATCGTGCTCGACTACGGCGACGACACCCTTTTCCGCAATGGGTTCGATTGATGCGGGCCTCGAAAGCAGCGGAGCAGGCAATGGCGCAAAAGCAGCGGAGCAAGCTCCGCTCTACCCAAGGCGTCGTAGAGCCGAGCTTGCTCGGCTCATGGCACGCCGATGAAGCAAGAGCAGCGGAGCAAGCTCCGCTCTACGAAAGCCTTTTGTAGAGCCGAGCTTGCTCGGCTCACGGCGCGGCAACGGCGTGAAAAATCAGCGAGCAGCCCGGCCCCGTCTCCGTTCCATCACGCAAGCAAGAAGCGAGAGTCCATGAGTTCGACACGCCTCATTTCCGCCCTCATCGCCACTTGCGCCGCGGTCGCCGTTCCGGCGAGCGCCGTCGATTGGCCGTGGAACCACTACTCCTTCGAGGTGCCCGTCGCCCTCGGCGACTACATCGCCGTGCCGGGCGGCGATTCCACCACGCTCGGTTCCATGACGCTTTCCGTTACGCCCGATTCCCGTCGCGTCCTCGGCGGCGCGATCTACCACTACGGCGAGGATGGCCGGATGATCGTGCAGGCGCTCAACGGAACGCTGGACTACAGCGACGACACCACCCTGCGCGAAACCGGCGTCATCGCCCAAGGCCCGCTCACGGCCTACGACCTCGCCGGCGGCACCTGCCGCGGCTGTCCGCCGCGCGAGCGCGCGACCACGCCCACGGGCGAAACCGTCGACTGGAAATGGACCGGCCCAAGAGCCGGCATCCTGACCATCGACGGGGTGCGCCAGAAGATGGTGCACGCCTACTCGGGTCCGCCGTTGGTTGCGCCTGTCGATTTCTCCGGAAGCTACCTGCTCGTATTTCGCCAGAGCACCGGCAACGGCGTCGAGCCCGCGCAATCGGAGGCCGTCCATGCGGTGCGCCTGACCGCGGTGAACGAGAGCCGCGTCTACGAGCAAGGCATCGACCTCCTCGGTGATTGGAGCGCCTGGGGGTCGGTGGCATTGCCGCCGGCGGGCGCGAGGCTCTTCGACATCGCCTGCGAAACTGTGCGTTGTCCGTTGTGGGTCATTGCGTCGTCCGGCTGGCGGCCGAACTGGTACGGCGACTACGGCACCGACCCGAACGAATACACCTTGTGGTTCGACGAGGCAGGCAACGGACGCCTCCTCGGCGTGAAGCGCGAAGGCCCGCGCCGGATCGTAATGGACCACGGCGTCGAATACCCGCGCGTCTATGGATGCGCGGAAAAGGTGATCTCACGCCGCGCCAAGCCCAACTCCGGCAGCACGCTGGAAACGCTTTCGGAATTCGCGCTGCTGCGCATCGGCGAAAACACCTTGAACACGCGCGACTGGAAGCAGCCCTCCTGCTTCGAGAATCGCGATCCTGGCAATTGCAGTCCGCTCAATTGAGCGCACAAGAACGGAGCGGCACACACGCGAAATGAAGCAGCGGAGCGTTGTGTGCCTTTGTAGAGCCGAGCTTGCTCGGCTCATGGTGTGGCGATGAAGTAGAAGCAGCGGAGCAAGCTCCGCTCTACAGGATCAGTGCTGTTGTAGAGCCGAGCTTGCTCGGCTCGCCTACAGGTCGCTCGTTGCCGATATCCATGAGCACCACCAATGAGGGTAATCCTCGATCCATGTCGCCAATCCTCGCCGCACCGGATTGGCGACGATGTAGCGTGCCTGTTCGCGCAAGTCCTCCTCATCTCGCAATTGACGATCGTAGTACCCGGCCTGACATACGGAACCGGAACTGCCGCGTGCGGCGTTGATGGCGCGCGCCGAACGAGACTTGAACGACTGCATGCAGCGGGCGAGCGGGGTTTCATGTATCCGCAGAAGCCAGTGGACGTGATCGGGCATGATCACCCAAGCGAAAGAATCCGCCGCGCCGAGCTGCAATTCCTTCGCCGCCAAATGCGCCAGCCCGGGGTCGAGAAACAACGCGGCACGGCGATGCAGAACCGTGGTGACGACATAGAAAGCGCCTAGTCGCGAATCGCGACCGATGAGAAGTCGGGGGCTGGCCGTGCCGTGAGCGTGCCGCGGACAGTTCGCCGCCGAAATCGGCGTTTCGCGCGAGTGCGGGTAGGAAATCTCCGGCGCGGCATGCCGGATTTCTCGTAGAGCCGAGCTTGCTCGGCTCGTGGCGCGGCGATGGAGCAAGCTCCGCTCTACATAAGCGGTGCTGTTGTAGAGCCGAGCTTGCTCGGCTCACGGCGCGCCGATGACGCGAGAGCAACGGAGGAACCCGATCACACCATCCCACGCTGGACGAATGATCGGTTCGCGCGGACGAGCCGGCAGGATCGCGGCGATGGCGTTGAGCTTGAATCCAACGTTTCGAAAGCCGCGCTGTTTCGCGAAGCGGCGCGGCGAAAGTCACGTGGAGAAGCGCCCCATGAGCATCATCGTGAAAACCCTGTGCGGCCGCCTGGCGGTGACCGTGCTGCTGTCGGCCGTCTGCGGCGCGGCGCAGGCCAGAATCTACAAGGTCGGTTCCGCCCCGGCGTGCAATGCGCCGACGATCCAGGCAGCGGTGGATGCCGCGCGCAATCACATGGGCGACGGCTCCGACACCATCCAGGTTCCGGCCGACCTGACCTTCACCCAGCAGGCGATCCGCATCGACGAGGTCGAGAACCTCGTCATCGAAGGCGGCTGGCGCGCGGATTGCGGCGGTTCCCTGCCGGGTCAGAGCATCGTCGACGGCAGCGGCGGCGCGGCGGCGCCGGTGTTCTCGATCAAGGCATCGGCCGGTGTGCGCGTGACGCTGAAAAACCTTGCGATCATCAACGGTGACGCGACCGGCATAGGCACCAACTACGGCGGCGGCGTGTTCTTCGCCGGCGAAGGCGTCGTCCATCTGGCCGACACCTGGGTCGTCGCCAACAAGGCCGCCTACGGTGGCGGCATCTCCGCCAAGGGCACTGGCCCGAACGCGAAGCTGATCCTCGGCTCCGGTACGCTCATCGGTACCAACGAGGCGCGCTACAGCGGTGGCGGCATATACGCCGAAAGCCTTGAACTGACGATGGAAGGAAAAGTCGTCGTCAACGGCAACGTGGCCGTCGGCGAGAGCGGCGCGAAAGGCTATGGCGGCGGATTGAAACTGGTCGGAAACGATTATCCCGCCAATGCCTATATCCGCAGCACCGTCGACGGAACAGCGGTTATCCAAAACAACCAGGCGCGCTATGGCGGCGGCGTCGCGGTCGAGACGCGTCAGTACAATAGCGATACGCGCGTTCGTCTCTATACGACCGATCCTGCTCGCCCGGCGATCGTGCAGGGAAATGTCGCGAAAGTGGCTGGCGGTGGTTTCTATACCGAAGCCGGATGCGGCATATGCTGGTATACCGAAGTTGTCGCATGGGATGCCAACATACTCGACAACCGGGCGCCGAAGGGAGCGGCGGCCTACCTGGACTGGTATGACGGCACCTTGGACGACAATCGTGGCGGCATCTTTCGATTCAATGATCCAAACGTAGGGAGGCCGCCCGATAGCGTGCGATGCGGGGCGAACGTTTCCTGCAATCGGATCGGCGGCAATCTCAGTGTCGATGCCGGCGGCGCGCCGACCGATGGCGCGATCGTTCACGGCACCAACGAATCGGTCATCCGCATTGTCGGTGCGCTGCTGAACGGAAATCGCGGCCGGCAGGTCGTCTACGGGAACTATATCGACCTCCAAAACACGCTCATCGTGAACAACCAGACGTCCGCCGAACTCGTCATGGCGGACGACTACGACGAGCCGCCGAAGCTTCTTGTCGCCAACAGCACGCTGGCGAACAACACCATCGGTGCGGCGCGCATGTTGTACGTGGGCGATGGCAGCGGCAGCAGGACCGATCTTGCCCGCACGATTCTCTGGCAGCCGGGCAAGACCTCGCTGGTGCAGCAGGGCGGCTCGACGACGGCGACTCACGTTCTCGCAAGCGAACTGGGTTCGCTCGGCAATGGCCAGACGTTGAGCGGCGAGCCGCCGCGCTTCATCGACCCGGAAAACGGCAACTATCGCCTGCAACCGGGGTCGTGGGCCGTCGACTACGGACCCTTCGTCAACGGCATCGACATCGACGGCAAACCGCGCAGCGTGGACTTGCCGCTGGTGTTCAACAAATACGGCCCGACCGACCTTGGCCCGTATGAGCGTCCGGCCCTGTTGCCGCTGCTGTACAACCATCGTTTCGATGCCGGCCTCGAGACGTGGAAAGGCGGCGTCGAAGGCGCAACGAAGTGGGACGCGAGCGGTTCCACATCCCCTGGCGGCGCCGCGCGTATCGATTGGAACCTCACGGGCCAGTCCGCTGCCGTGTTCGGCAAGCAGCAATGCGTATACCTGCCGGAACCGGGCCTGTACCGGCTGAGCGGCCACGGCCGCACACAAGCGGAAGCCGGGCAGGCGGAGGGCGACGAGGTTCGCCTGTACTGGGAGTTCCGCAGGAACGGCGGCAAGGAGGCCTGTACGGCGGGAGTGCCGACGGCTTCCGGATCGGTGTTGCTCGGCAATACCGTGCAATGGACCGGGCCGATGGCCCCGGCTTACGTCAACGTGCCCTTGAGTGAGTTCACGATCGATTCGTCGATCATGGTTGCCATGTATGTCGTCGATCGCGGTTCGGGTCGCGCGATCGGCTGGTTCGACGACGTCGCGCTCGATCTGGGCGAAGACTACCTTTTTGCGGATGGATTCGAGGGCTGAGCGGCGGGGGTGGCAGCGGAGCAAGCTCCGCTCTACAAAGCGGAGCGTTTTTGTAGAGCCGAGCTTGCTCGGCTCATCGTGTGCCGATGAAGCAGAAGCAGCGGAGCAAGCTCCGCTCTACGAGAGCGGTGTGCTTTTGTAGAGCCGAGCTTGCCCGACTCATGGCGTAGCGATGGAGCAATGACACCTTCCCCGCAAGCGAGGGAAGGGACAGCTTGTGCGCGCCTCCACACATCGGCGGATCGGCCAGCTCGCGCGGACGCAAGGGCAGGTCTCGGGCAGTCGTTGCGGTCAGGCTAGGCGCATCGTCCCGATCGAAGTGTCGCCCGTGAACATCAAAGCCCCGCTCGTCATCGCATCCCTGCTCGTCTGTGGACCGGCCTCCGCGAATCGCCTGTACGACTTGCGCGATCACCCGCTCGATACCGGTACTGCCGTCGAACCGGCATCGCCGGCTGCGGGCAATCCGCCTCCGAAGCACGCCAAGGTCGTCAACGACGCCGTGCGCGCGAGCAACGCGACGCTGCGTCTGAAAGCGGTCGAGCGCGGGGCCTGTGCTAAGCAGGCCGGGAAGGTGCGCGATGCGCGTGAGACCGGTTCTTCCGAGCGCTGCGATTGAAGCGTGCGCGGTATCGCTTTTGTAGCTGCGCTGCTTTGCTCCATTGGCACACGATGAGCCGAGCAAGCTCGGCTCTACAAAAGCACACCGCTCTCGTAGAGCGGAGCTTGCTCCGCTGCTTTTGCTGCCTTGTCGAAATCGGCAAAGGCAGCATCGCGGCCTGCGCCGCTCCCGCGCAAGCGCCGGAAGCCGTCATGACAAGACAACGAGCGAGATCGAGAATGCTTTGCGCAACCCATGCTTTCCGCGCCGCGATGGTGCTGGCGCCTCTGCTGTCCACTTCGATTGCCAGCGCCGATGTATACACGGTCGGGCCTACGAGTGCGGGCTGCGGCTTCGCCACCATCCAGCAAGCGCTCGACCAGGCACAATCGCATGCGGGGCCGGACACGGTGCGCATCACCCGCGCGGCCAGCCACGTGCAGCAGAAGGTCAGGCTCACCGTGACCAACGACGTCAACATCGTCGGCGGTTTCGCTGATTGCGGTTCTGCCGCCACGGACAACATCCACACCCGCGTCAGCGGCACCAGCGGCGTGCCGGTGTTCTACCTCGACGTCGCCAGCGGCGTGCGCGTGAAGATGCGTCACCTCGACATCACCGGCGGCGTCAACGGCGGCAGCTACGGCGGCGGCATCTATTTCACCGGCGCCGGCACGCTGGAGATCATGGAGTCGACCGTCTCGGGCAACAGTGCCCGCTACGGCGGCGGCATCTACGCCAAGGGCGCCGGCCCGCAGACCGCGCTCGAGATCGGCCAGGACGTGCTCGTCAGCCACAATCAGGTGACGGGAAGCGGCGGCGGCATCTACGCCGACAGCATCACCCTGATGATGACCAAGCCCGGTTCCGCGATCCTCTCCAACGAGGCGCCTTCCGGTTGGGGCGGTGGCCTGAAGGTGCTGGGCGATGCGTATCCGGGAAGAGCCTGGCTCTCCAGCGGTTACTTCGCGCTTTACGGCAACCTGGCCAAGTACGGCGGCGGCTTGGCGATCGAAGGGCGCAACGGCAAATCCGCCAAGGTCTACCTGTACACCGCCGATCGGAATCAGCCCACGAAGATCAGCGGCAACCAGGCGCTGGAGTACGGCGGCGGCGTGTATGCCGAGCCGGGGCCGTCGCTGGCGGAGGAGGCGGTGCTGCTGGCGTGGAACGTCAACATCGAATCGAACCTGGCGAGGAACGGTGCAGCACTCTATCTCGACGGCGGCGGCGCGAATCGCGCCGCGGCGCATTTCAACCTCAATTCCGCGGTCACCGGAGGGCCGGTCGAAGCGGCGCCGGCGGGATCGGTGAGCTGCAGCGCGCCGACGGAGTGCAACCGGATCCATGGCAATGAAATCCGCAATGAAGACGTCAGCTCCCGCAGGGATATCATCTATGCACTGGGGCGCTCGTCGTTCGCCTTGCGGCGCGCGAGCTTGCGCGAGAACAGCGGTTCGTTCTTGTTGTCCGCGTCTCATGTTCTCGGTGAGAACGGCGGCCCGATCGTCCTGGCCGACAGTCTTGCCGCCGACAACCATGTCGCCGCAATCGTGCTCAACTTTGCGGAAAGTCCCGCGCCGCCTACGCGCACTAGGATCGAAGGCGTCACGATTGCCGGCAACACGTGGCCCGGCTCCCCTCCCTTGCTGCGAGCCGCTGAACTCGAGCTCAGGCATTCGATCATCTGGCAGCCGGGAAACCCCCTGCTCAGCACGCCCGGCACCGTCGACGCCCGCAATGTGCTCGCCAACGACATCACCGGTCTGCCCGCACACCCGAGCATCATCAGCGCCGACCCGCGCTTCCTCGATGCCGAACGGGGCGACTACCGGCTGTACGCGGCCTCGCCCGCGGTCGATTTCGCCGAAGCCGATGCCGGCACCGACCTGATCGGTGAGCGGCGCGGCGTCGATCTCGAAACGCCGGACGTGTTCGGCCCGACCGACCTCGGCGCGTACGAGCGGCAGTTCCTCTCGCCGCTGCTCGTCAACGGCCATTTCAACCAGCACCTCAATGGCTGGACTCTGCCGAACCCCACGTTTTTCGCATGGAGCAGCGAGAGCGCGCCGGGCAGCGTTGGCGGGTCCGGCCTGGCCGATGCCCCCGGCACCGGCGGCCTCCAGGTGGTGGCCACGCAATGCATTTTCCTGCCTGCGCCGGGGCGCTACGTGCTGCGCGGACTCGGACGCTCGGTCGACGAAGGGCAGGCGCAGGCGGACGAGATCTGGCTCGGGTGGACAATCTGGCGCAACGGCGATGTCGACTGCGGTTCGGGAGGCTGGCTCGGAAACGGCGACTTCGCGCTGTCCAGGGGCATGCAGTGGACCGAAGGAAGCACGACCATCGACGTGCCGGCAAGCCTTTGGACGCGCGATGCATCGATCAGTGTCTTCCTGCGGATGCTCGATCGCGGCGACACCTTGCCGCGCCGAGCGAAAGGCAGGTTCGACGCGATCGCGCTCGACTACCTGCCGCCGACCGAGGACATCTTCACCGACGGCTTCGACCCCGTGGTTCGCGCGCCCGCGCCGAGTTCTGCGCAGCAGGACCGGACGCACGGCCCGTAGGCGCGGACGCCGAAGCAGGATCGCGCGCCCGTGTGCCGGCACAGTGGCCGGGATGGCGCGGCGGTACGGGCGAGCGATCAAAAAATCGCCGGGAGCGATTTTTGACATCGCGCAAGCGATGGCCCGAAGGGTTGCTGCCATGGACGGCGGCAACAAAAAAGCGCGGTCTCGCTGTTGTAGAGCGGCTCGAGCGCAGCGAGACGTACGCGCGTAGCACGCGAACTTGCTCCGCTGCTTCTGCTCCATCGACGCACCCTGAGCCGAGCTACAAAAGACGCGGTTTCGCTGTTGTAAAGCGGAGCTTGCTCCGTTGCTCTTGCTCCATCGACACACCACGAGCCGAGCAAGCTCGGCTCTACGCAAGCAGAACGGCGCTTGCAGAACGGAGATCGCCTCATGTGGTTGAAGGAATTGAAAAGCGTCGTCGCGCGCACGGCTTGGCCGGTGGTGTTGGCCTTGTGTGCTCACGTGGCACAGGCCGAGACGGTCTGGGTCGGCAATGCGACCGACAACAATTGCGATACGTCTTCGGTGCAGGACGCGATCAACCGCGTGCAGGCGGTGCAGACCACGGTGCCGGCCGTCATCAAGCTCGCGCGCAGCGCGACCTATACGCAGCAGGCGCTGAGCCTGAACACCGCGCGCTACCTGACGTTCGAAGGCGGCTACAAGAACTGCCAGGATGCGGCGCCCGATCCGAACGGTCTCCAGACCACCCTTGATGGAGCGGGCGGCGTGCAGGCGTCGGTGATCAGCATGACCATCCGCACCGGCGGCCTGGTGCGCATGCATCGCCTCATCATTCGCGGCGGCGATGCGCCGGGCGACAAGAAGGGCGGCGGCATCTACCTCGAAGGCGACGGCGAGCTGCACATCCACGATTCGCTGGTCATGTACAACCTCGCCGGCTACGGCGGCGGCATCTACGTCTACGGCACCGGCAACAATGCGGGCCTGGTGCTCGGCCGCAACGTCATCGTGCACGACAACACCGCGCGCAAGAGCGGTGGCGGCATCTATCTCGACAGCGCCGAGCTGACGATGGTCGAGCCGGGCAGTTCGCTGAACCTGAACGTCGCCGGCTCGGCGGCGGGCGAGGGCTGGGGCGGCGGCCTGAAAGTGCTGGGCGACCGCTACGCCGGCATCGCGCGCATCGCCAGCAGCCGCCCGTTGGCCGGCATCGGCGCGATCGCGTTCAACCAGGCCGACTATGGCGGCGGCGTGGCGATCGAGAGCCGCAACAACAAGAACGCTAACGCGTTCTTCTATACCAACGATCCCGCGCAACCGCTGACCCTGCACGACAACCTGGCGCGCAAGAAGGGTGGCGCGCTCTACTTGGAAAGAGTGGGCTACTCCGAGTTCTGGGATGCCAATCTCTTGCGCAACCAGGCTCCCGATGGCGCGGCCGTCTATCTCGGGACGGACGGCTACACAGGAGCCCGCGTGCGCTTCAACGAGGGGGAACGTCCAGCCGCCGCGGTGCGGTGCAATCCGCGTAGCCTGTGCAATCGCATCGAAAACAACCGCAGCGCAAAAGCCGATGGGACGCCGACCGAAGGCAGTACGCTGCACGGCGACCAGAATGCCTGGTTCTTTCTGCGCGACATGGTGCTGGCGGGGAACCGCGGCGGCCACGTGGTGCGTACCTACTCGTCGGATGACGGGCAAGCTTCGCCCTCTACTTTGACGGGAATCCTCGCCACCGGCAACGCGACCACGGGCGAACTGATCTGGTCGGGTGGCGGTTTGGTGCGTCTGTTCGTTTCGCGTATGACGCTCGCGGACAACACGATCAATGCATTCCAGGTGATGCGGGTAGCGGGTTACCTGGACTTGAAGCAATCGATCATCTGGCAGCCGGGCAAGACCACGCTGCAGCATTCGAGCGGCACCCGGATGATCGCGGACGTGCTTGCGAGCGAGATCGCCTCGATCGTCGACGGCGGCGAGCGCGTGACGTATGGCCAGCCGCGCTTCGTCGCGCCGGAGGCGGGCGACTTCCGCCTGCAAGCCACCTCGCCGGCGGTCGACTACGCACCGGCGGTGGGCGGCACGGACCTCAACGGCAATCCGCGCGGACTCGACCTCGACCTGATTCCGAATCGGGCCGGCCCGACCGACCTCGGCGCCTATGAGCGGCAGCAGGTGATACCGCTGCTCAACAACGGCCACTTCGTCAGCGACCTGCGCTCGTGGAAGGCCGGTGCCGCGGCGACGACGTGGAGTTCGGAAAGCGCTCCGACGAGCAGCGGCGGTTCGGCCCTGCTCGAACAGGTCGGCGGCCCGGTCTACGCGCTCGGGCATTCGCAATGCTTTTTCCTGCCGCCGGGGCCCGTGTTGTATGCGCTCGACGGCCGGGGCCGCTCCGGCAACGGCATCGGCGTGCAGCGCGATGCGGTGATGCTGCGCTGGGAACTGCGCTACCAGGGCGGCGAGGGCTGCGACGGCGGCGCGGCACCGGATGCCGTCGGCGACCTGTTCATCACGACGTCCACCAGTTGGAACCACGCGGCGCAGCCGGAATACATCGAGGTCGATCCGGCGCGCTGGTCGCCGAACACCTCGATCAAGGTCACGCAGGCGGTCTACGACAACGGCCTGCAAGTGCCCGGCACGGCCAAGGGCTGGTTCGACGGCATCACGCTCGAGATCGCCGACGGCACTGTGGTCGATCGGATTTTCGCCAGCGGTTTCGAGGCGCCCTGAGGCCGATTCGCCGCCGATCGGCTTGCCGCGGCGCCAGCGTCTGGGGCAGTCCACGCGGACGCACGGGCAGGTCTCGTGCGGGCGCCGCGGTCACCATCGGCGTGTCGTGAGCCGAGCAAGCTCGGCTCTACAAAAGCATGTCGCGTTCGTGGATTCGCGGGCGCGCTGTTCCATCACCCCGATCGAGAGTGTTGCGTGTCTTTCAGGTCTTTCGTGAAAACCCGGAGCGACGCCGGCCCGACGCTGCTGCCACGACCGCCGTCGCGTTCCCTGCTTCTGCGCGTCATCGCCGGCTTCGCTGCCGTGTGCCCGCTGGTGGCGACGGCGGGCAGCTCGCCGTTGCCGGACCTTTCCTATGGCGGTGCATCCGACGGTATCGCGCGCGTCGACTTCAGCTTCGCCGGGCGCTCTGACAGCGCTCGCGCGGGTCTGGTGCTCGCCGGCGATCGCCTGCTCGTCGCCGGCATCGTTCAGTACGTCTTCGGCCAGCCGCTGGGGGATATCGGATTCGCGAGGCTCGACGCGGGGGGGCGTCTCGATGCCGATTTCGGCGCGGCACACGATGGCCGCGCGCCGCTCGGCTTCGTCGATGCGCCCGCGTTGTATCGGATCGCTCGCGCCGGCGATGCGACGCTGTTCGTCGGCGGCACGTTTGATTTTTCGTCGATGCTGATCGGCCGCCTGGATCGCGACGGCGCCATCGACACGAGCTTCAACGGGGCGGGCTTTCGCCATCTCGGCGGCGGCTTCTTTCTCAACGGCGGCGTTGCGGCGCTGGCGACGGGCGTGTCGCGCCTTTCCAACGGAAAAATCCTCGTCTCCGGCGTGGCGGGATCGGTCGCGATGACGTGCTTCGCCCTCGCGCGCCTGAATGCGGACGGCTCCACGGACACGAGTTTCGGCGGCGGGCAAGGCCGCACCTGCGTGGCGCCGGCGCTGCCGGATGGCAGGCCGTTCGCCTATTCGTCGTCGCATGCGATCGCTGCCGACGGGCGCATCCTGCTGGCCGGCTGGGCGGTGCGAGCGGGCGGCTCGGGCTACGACATGGCCGTCGCGCGCTTCAGCGCCGATGGCGTGCTCGACAGGAGCTTCGGCCCCGCCCACGACGGCTGGGCGTTCGCGTCATTCGACCACGGCGGCATCGACGAATACGCCCGCTCGATCGCCGTCGACGGAACCGGCCGCATCGTGGTCGCCAGCGACTTCACCGGCGTTCGCAGCAAGGACCTCGCCGTCGTGCGATGGCTGCCGGATGGCCGCTTCGATACCACGTTCGGCGATGGCGGCAAGGCCTGGTTCGACCTGGATTGGCAAGACGAGCGAGGGCCATCCAGCGACGAGGCGCACAGCCCCTGTTCGTGCTCGCCGACCAGCGCATCCTGCTCGGCGCGCGGTCAGCGGGCATCGGCACGGCCTGGATGCTGAAACCGAACGGCGCGCTCGATCCCGCCTTCGGCAGGGGCGGCGTGCTCATGCAGTCGCGCCGCAGCGCGTCACGCACCTCGCAGCTCGCGGCAGAGGACATGGTCCTCTCCGGCGACCACCTCTACATGACCGGCTCGATCGAGTCGTCGGGACCAAGCGTTCCCACGAACGAGGACTTCGGCGCCGTGCGCTACGTGATGCCGCTGTTTCGGGACGGCTTCGATTCCGCCGATTGAGAACGGCCGTGATGCGGTCATGGCATGCAAGGCTTAAGAGGAAACGAGAATGAAGAAATCATGCGGGCTGTTCCGCTTCGTGCTGCGCGGCGTGGTCTTGGCCGGCGTGGCGGCGATGTGTCATGCCGGCAGCGCGATCGACCCGGATTTCGGCAGCAAGGGCATCGCGCGACTGCAACTGGATGGCGTCGAAGGGCATGAGCTGCGCGCCGGTGTCGTGCTCGCGCTGCCCGACGGCAAGCTGCTGTTCGGCGGGTCGCGCAATCGCTTTGTGGAGCCTCCGAGCCCCGATCCGCACATGCGTGCGGCGCTCGCGCGCATGAACGCGGATGGCTCGCCGGACGACGGTTTCGGCAGCAATCCCGCCAATCCCGGCATCCGCGTGCTGCCGCAGATCGGCTACGGTGCCGTGCAGCAGATCGAAGCCATGCAGCGCTTCGAGGACGGCAGCGTCGTCATCGCCGGAAGCTCGTTCGCGCTCGGACCAAGCCTCGCCTTCGTGTCGAAAGTCGACGCGAACGGCCAATTCATTCCCATGTCCGTCACGGGCGATCCGATCTTCGCGCTGCAACAGACCGGCCTGCACGCGGTCGCGATCGACGCGCAGGGACGCATCGTGGTCGGCGGCGAGCGATCCGTCGGCGGGCTGTACCGGGGCTTTCTCGCGCGCATCGGCACCGACGGAATGCTCGACACCACGTTCGGCGCGAACCATGACGGCACGATTGCGCTGGTTTCGCCGTTCCCGGACGGCCATTGCTACGTGCGCACGATCGCGATCGACGCGACGGGCCGGCTCGTCGCTGGCGGCTTCTGCGGCGACGTGGCCGGAACGACGCAGTTCTCGGTCGCGCGCTTCGATGCGGACGGCCTACCGGACGGCTCGTTCGCCGGTTCCGGCTGGCGCCTGTTCCGCATGCCGGGCGACACCTCGATCTCTAACGAGATCGAGCAGATGCGGCTCACTCCCGATGGCGGCATCGTCCTCGCCGCGTATCACGACGAGAGCGAGACCACCGGCAACGCCTTGATGCTGAAGCTGCGCGCCGACGGCGCCGAGGATCCGGCGTTCGGCGATGCGGCGACGCCGGGCTATCGCGTGCTGCCGCGCGTGGCGGATGCGCAGCGCAGCCGCCCGAGCGCGCTGCTGCGCCTCGACGACGGCCGGCTGCTCGCCGGCGTTTCCTACGTGACGCCACAAGGCGCGATCCGCGAGCACTACGCCGCGGTCCGCTTGCTCGCCGACGGCCGCCTCGACGAGAACTTCGGCCAGGGCGGTTTGCTCGAACTCGATCCGCTGCCCGCGGCCGGCAACGCCGACCTCACCGCGATGGCGGTGCAGGCCGGCCGTCCGATCCTCGCAGGCAGCATTCACCGCACTCCGACCTCGTCAATTATGGATATCGTCGCCGTGCGCCTGCAGGGCGATGCGCCGGACGATGTCGTCTTCGCCGACGGTTTCGACAGGGCGGCTCCGAGCGCTTCGGTCAGCACCTACGACGATCTCGCGGAAGGATTCTACGACCCGCCTTTCCATTACGACGGCGTCACCTATCGCGAGGTCAACGACATCGCCGGCGTGTTCCCCACCGGCGAGACATTCACGCCCGACATCGTCGGCACCACGGCGGTGGTCGAGCGCGCGGTCACGTTCTTCCCTGACTACCCGGGCATCGGCAGCGCGCCGAACCTGCTCACCTTCGGCCCCGCCTACGTGAACGGCGACAACTTCTCGATCGGTCCGCTCGCGCGCGCGACGATGGACCTCGACGACGTCGCCGACGGCGTGAAGATGACGCTGGTCTATTACCAGAACGGCCCGTGGGGAGGCATCGAGCTGCATCTGGATGCGTATCGGAGCGGCGTGCTGGTCGGCTCCGACCAACTGCGCATCGACGACAGCAATCCGGGCCGCGACGACATGACGACGACCGCGTTCGAGATCGGCGGCGTCGAGTTCGACCAGTTGAAGCTCTACGCGACCTGGCAGGGCCAGCCGAGCGCGCCACGCGTGATGATCGACGACCTGACGCTGGTTCGCGCGCATCGTGGAGATCGCGGATGACTCGAACGCACATCGATTTGCGTTCCTTGTATGTAGAGCCGAGCTTGCTCGGCTCACGGCGCGTGGATGTTCAAGGCACCGGTCGATCGAACGTCGTCCGGTTTGCGTCAAGGTTTGGTATCTCCAATCGGAAACAGGCATGACTCGACACATCGTTTTCACGTCCAAAGCCGCCAAGCCGCCGCCGACCTACAGCCAGGCGGTCAAGGCGGCCGGTCTCGTATTCGTGTCCGGCACGGCGCCGGCCGATCCGGTCACCGGAGCCCTCGTCGGGTCGACCATTCAGGAGCAGACACGGCAATGCCTGTCGAACATTCGCGCCATCCTCGAAGAAGCGGGTAGCTCGCTGGACAAGATCGTCAGCGCCACCGTCGTGCTCGCCGACGAGGAAGACTTCGCCGGAATGAACGAAGAGTGGTCGAGGTGGTTTCCGACCGATCCGCCGGCGCGCCAGGGGGCCAAGCTTCCGGTGTGCGTTCCCGGCCTGAAGGTCTCGATCGCCGCGATTTCCGAGGGTTGACCGCGCTCGGCGTGCGCGGCAGGCGTCGCGTCGCGTTGATGGCTTGTATCTGACGAAAGCCGAGAGAAGGGGAGCGATGATGAAAAGGGCATGCGATTTTTTCCGGGCCGCGCTGTGTTGCGCGGCATGGGTCGGTGCGGCGACGCTCGTGCGTGCGGAAACACAGGCGCCGGGTGCGGTGTCGAACCCGATCCTGTTCGTGACGCAGTTTCCGATTCCCGGCGATTTCATGACGATCGGTTCGGTGTTCGGCAATCATTTCGCCGACACCGAGCGCGTCGGTCGCGGCGGCGACCTGTACATCCGCTATCCGGACGGCATGCTGCGCAACCTGACGCAGGAAGCCGGCTTCGGCGTCGCCAGCGGGTTCCAGGGCGCGAACTCGATCGCGGTGCGCGATCCGGCCGTGCATTGGTCCGGCACCAAGGCGATCTTCTCGATGGTCGTCGGTGCCCCGCAACAGTACGCGCGGCCGCCGCTGTACTGGCAGCTCTACGAAGTGACCGGCCTCGAGCGTGGCGCGACCGTGAGAATCACCAAGGTCGCCAAACAGCCGGAGGACTACAACAACATCGAGCCTTCGTATGCCTCGAACGGCGAGGTGCTGTTCGTTTCCGATCGCCCGCGCGACGGCGCGCGCCATCTCTATCCGCAACTCGACGAATACGAGAGCAAGCCGACCGTGACCGGCGTCTGGCGCCTCGATCCCGTCGGCGGCGCCTTGACCTTGCTGCAACACGCGCCTTCGGGGTCGGCACGGCCGTTCGTCGATCGCAGCGGACGCATCGTGTTCACGCGCTGGGATCATTTGCAACGCGACCAGCAGAACGACGCGCCGGAGGTCTACGGCACGTTCAACTACTCCGGCGAAGGGCCGGGGACGGTGCCGACGACGGATCGCAGCGAAGTGTTTCCGGAATCGCGCATCGCCTCGCCGGGACTGAACCGTTTCGCGATCAACCTGTTCCTGCCGTGGCAGATCAACCAGGACGGCACCGAGGAGGAAACGCTGAACCACGTCGGCCGGCACGAGTTGCAGTCGTACTTTACGCGCACGTTCACGGACGACGCGAACCTGCGCGACTTCACCTTCTCGCCGACGTCGCAACCGAATGCGAAACCGATCGAGAACCTGTTGCAGATTCGCGAAGATCCGAGCGAGCCCGGCCGTTATCTCGGCGTCGACGCGCGCGAGTTCGAGACGCACGCTTCCGGACAGCTCATCGCGATCCGCGCGCCGCAGGGCAGCGATGGCGGGGAGACGACGGTGGAGTACCTCACGCCGCGCGTGACGTACTGCTGCGGCGAGAACGTTCCGGAGAACACCGGGCACTACCGCAATCCGCTGCCGCTCACGGACGGCTCGCTCGTCGCCGTCCATACCGCTTATCGCGGCAATGCGCAGAACACCGGCACTCGCCCGCAACCACGCACGCCGTATGACTTCCGCCTGAAACTCCTGACCCGCAGCGGCGATTCCTTCGTGCCGGCGCAGACCTTGACCCCCGGCATCAGCAAGAGCGTGAGCTACTACGATCCGGACGTGCTGGTCAGCTATGACGGGCCGTTCTGGGAGCTGTCGCCGGTCGAGGTCGTCGCGCGGCCGGCGCCGCCGGATCGCGTGTTCGTGCTCGGCGCGCCGGAACGGCAGGCGTTCGCGCTGGAAAACGCGGACGAGCAGGCGTTCCGTACCTACCTGCGCGACCGCGGGCTCGGCGTCGTCGTCGTGCGCAACGCGACCGCGCGCGATCGCGCCGACAAGCAGCAACCCTACAACCTGCGCGTGCCAGGCGGCGTTTCGACGACCGGCGCATCGGGCAGGATCTACGACATCGCACACCTCCAATTCTTCCAGGCCGACCAGATCCGCGGCCTTGGCGGCACGCAGTCGCCCACGGCGGGACGGCGCGCGCTGGCGCAGGTGCTGCACGATCCTGTCGCTGTGGCGGCGAATATCCCCAGTCCCGCGGGGCCGGCCGGCAGCGCGCCGATCTTCGAGGACGGCTCGGTCGCGATGTACGTGCCCACGCGGCGTGCAATGACCTGGCAAACGACGTCGCCGGAGGGGACTCCCGTCGTGCGCGAGCGCTATTGGCTCACGCTGCAGCCCGGCGAAATCCGCGCCTGCGACGGTTGCCATGGCGTGAACGCGCGCAATCAGGCCGGGCAGCCGCCGGCGACGAACACGCCGCTCGCGTTCCGCGCGATGCTCGCGCGCTGGCGTGACGGAAACGGCGATGCGATTTTCGCGAGCGGGTTCGAAGGGTGATTCCTCATTCCATCCACATCGCCGAAGAAGCCCTGGCCGACCTGAGGGAGCGCCTCGAGCGCACGCGCTGGCCTAACGAGCCGGAAGGCGCGGATTGGGAACTCGGAACGAGTCGCATCGCGCCAAGCATCTGGCTGAAGGTGCCGAGCCAGGTGGATTCGACCTGAGTCGCACCGGACCCGGCGACTCGCATCAAGGGGCGGCTTGCGAATGGCCTGCGTGCAAGCCGAATCCGCTTCGCAGCCCCGCTTGATTCAGGTGTTGGACCGCAGGAGATCGACATGGCCAGTTCAACGAACAAGCTTCTGATGGTCGGCGCTGTCCTCAGCGGGCTTGCCGCGCTGGTGCACTTGGCGTGCCTGGTGTTGGGCGCCCCACTGTTTCGGCTTCTGGGGGCCGGAGAACAGATGGCGCAGCTGCACTTGGCCGGCCATTGGTACCCCACGATCGTGACCCTGGTCATTGCCAGCGTCCTCGCGGGATGGAGCGTCTATGCTCTCTCCGGCGCCGGCGTGATTCGGAGGTTGCCATTGCGGCGTACCGCTCTGTGCGCAATCACGGCCATTTACCTTGTTCGAGGCGTCGCATTCGTTCCGGTCATGGCGTACTTCCCGGGAAACAGCAGGACGTTCTGGGCCGTGAGTTCTTCAATCTGCCTCGTGATCGGCCTGGTTCATCTGGTTGGGCTTCGGCAGTCCTGGGCCCGGCTTTCCGGCGATGCCGCCTAGCAGTTCAAGACGCGGCTGCTTCGCGGTTCGGCCTGATCTTGCATGACGAACGGCCGCGTCTGGTCGAGAGCGGGCCTCGCTTCGTCTCGTGGGACCATCCCGCGGTCAAACCATGTTTCACCCACGCAGGTGTTGCGCGGCGAGGGTAGACGCCGAGACACACCCACCGCCTCCGAGAGTCGGCCTGGGGCGTGTCGTACCGTCTTCCCACCGATGCCGCGCTGAGGCCGGGGGCGGCGCGACGATTCGATCTCGCGCGGGAGTAGAGTGGAGTCGTCCATTGCCGGCCGATGTTCAACGCCTGATCCAGGGGGAAACGCGCCATGACAACCAATGCTCTCGTCGACGCACCGGCCTGGGCCGTCGCGATGCGGCGCTTTACGACCTTTGTTTCGCAAGACTTCGGCGGCGGTCCGCGGCCATGGAAGCTGGCGTGGATCATCAATTTCCAGAAGGGCGGCACGGCGTTGTTCATCGCCGCGCTGATGGTCTTCTATGGCAACTACTCCACCGCCGCGTGGATCTACCTCGCGCTGCACGGCAGCTACGGCATCGTCTGGTTGCTCAAGGATCTGTCCTTTCCCGATCCGAGCTGGCAGACGCGCGTGACGATCGGTGGCGGCATCAACGCCTTCGCATGCGTGCTCGCGCCGTACTGGCTGATCGGTTGGCTGCTGATTTCACGCACGGTGCAACCGAATTACCCGTTGCCGGACAACGCCTGGTTGTGCCTGTGCACGAGCCTGGTCATCGTCGGCGCGGCGATCATGGTGGCGGCGGACGCGCAGAAGTACTTCACCCTGCGCGTTCGACGCGGCTTGATCACCGACGGCATGTTCCGCTACGTGCGCCATCCGAACTATCTCGGCGAGATCATGATCTACGGCGCCTTCGCCCTGATGGTGTGGCACTGGATTCCCGCGTTGATCCTCGGCTACATCTGGCTCGGACTGTTCGCGGTGAACATGATCCTGAAGGAAGCGAGCATGTCGCGCTACCCGGAATGGGCCGCCTACAAGAAGCGCTCGTGGTGGCTGTTGCCCGGCGTGCTTTGAATTTGTCGCCGTAGTCTGAGCGCTGAACGACGCCGGGTGCTCCAAGGAACCGGAGCGCCTTCGTCCCTCACTCGGCGCTTGCCGTTCGCGATCTGGGAACATCGAGAATCGTATGGACCGATCGCCAGCGAGCGGATGTTCCCGATGCTCTCACACGTCGAGCTGACGCAGGCGCGCTTGCCACTGCAGGACGCGGGGGTGCTCGGGACCGAGCGCCGCCTGCATGCGCTCGACGGCGCGTTCGAGGTTGGCGCGCGACCGTGGTCGGTTCGTGTTGCCCCGCCAGTCGATCAGGGCCAGTACGGCGTCGCAGACGTCCAGCTGCCAGCCCTCGGGGTCGGCGATCGTCACGTAGAACTCCCGCGCCTCCTTGATCCGCTTCCCGGCGACCTCGGTGTCGCCGAGATCGAGCGCGGCCTCGGCGGTGCCGAGCATCGTCTTGTACAGCGTGGGTTTCGATCCATCGCCCATTTCGCGCAGTTCGTCCTCCACTTGTGTGAATCGAACGAACGATTCCCGCGGGCTCGCGGCTTTGGCGGTGGTCTTGCTGAACGTCGTGATTTCCCGAAACGTGACTCGCAACAGGTTTCCGGGTGGCACCTTGAGGTTGTCGAGCGCCTCGTTCCCTTCGATGATCTTCGCCGCTCGTCCGCCTTCGTCGCCCGACAGCGTGGCGATACGGACACCGAGAGCGGCCCATTGGACGCCGAAGCGCGCCAACTGCTTCGGCGCGTGCTGGCGAACCATGGCCTGAGATTGATCCAGTAGGGCGGCGGCATCCCGGGGCCGCGCCAGGTCCATCGCGATTTGCGCTTGGGCGATCAGCATCATCGCGACATTGGCGGTGGGGCCGGTGGCTTTCAGGTTCATCTCGATGCTGCGCTTTATCTCGTCGAACGCCTGAAGGGGAAAGCCGACGCGGGCGGTGCAATACGCCATCTGACTCAACGAGGCCATCGCATCGGCGCTGCCCTCGCGCCCGAGACGGGTATAGGTGTCGATTGCCTTGCGGAACCAGGCGCGCGCTTCGACGGGCTTGTCCGCCAAGGCCAACACGCTCGCATAGTTTTGGTAGAACATGGCGTTCCTGCGCGTGTCGCCCGGCGTGCTGCCCAGTGCCGTGATCGTCTGGCGATAGAACTCCACCGCCGGCGCGAGCTTGCCCGATTGAACCTCGAGCTCGACCACTATGCGTTGGCAGTTCGTCCGGATTTCGCGGACCTGTTCGGGTCCCAGCGCCGCGAGGTGCTGCAAGCCCGCCTCGGCCCAGCGTCGCGCTTCGTCCCGTTTGTAGAGATTCCATTCGAGGTCGGCCAGCGAGCAGGACAGTTCTGCGGCGACGGAAGGCGGAAAATCATTCTTCGCATCGGTGAGCAGCGACAGAAGGAGCGGCTCGAGCGCCTGTCCGTTGCCACGTTGCTCGTAGGCTTGCTTGAGCGTGTCGAGGAGAAGCGGATACAGCTCCGGGCGCTTCTTCGCTTCCTTCGCAACGCGCTGCGACGCCAGTGCGAGCAGGTCGTCGATCTTGATCGCCTCGTTGTTCGGCGCGGCGGATCCGAGCACCGAAAGCAGGAAATCGACCGTCATGTCCGAACGCACGGCTTCCGCCTGTGCGTTGGCTCGCTCGGTTTCCGCGCTCGCTCGCGCCGCTTGCGCCGCGTCGCGCTGTTCGGACGCACGATGCGCCTGCCATAGGGCCAACGCCATGCCTACGGTCAGGCTCGCTATGATCGCGGAGAAAACGCCGAGCGCCAATGCGTTGCGCCGGACGAAGCGCCGGACGCGGTACAGGCTGCCGTCGAGCTTGCGCGCCTCGATGGGGCGGTGGGCGAACGCGTTGTCGAGGTCCTGCAGCAGACCGTCGACGTTGGCGTAGCGATCGTCCGGTGACTTCGCCAGGGCCTTCAGCGCGATCGCGTCGAGATCGTCGGCCAGTTCGCGCGGCAGGCCGGGGATCGCGCCGGCCGTACTCGGTCGCGCCGGCGTTTCTCCGCCGATCATCTTCACGCTGGCGGCGATCGGCTTGTCGTGAAAGTCGAACGGCGGTTTCCCGGCGATGAGGAAATAGAGCAATGCGCCGAGGCCGTAGAGGTCGGTGCGCACGCTGGCGATCCCGCCGCGGACCTGCTCGGGTGAGGCGTATTCGAGCGTCAAGGGCTGCATGGTGTCGGCCCTGCGCTCCTCGTCGAGCCAACGGGCGACGCCGAAGTCGAGCAGATACGCGCGTCCATCGCGATCGACCAGGACGTTGTTCGGCTTGATGTCGCGATGCACGACCGAATGATCGTGTGCATGGGCCACGGCGGCGGCGATCTGGCGGAACAGGCCCATGCGCGTGTCGAAGTCGGCCTCCTGGTGAACCCGGCACCATTTGTCCAGCGGCATGCCTTCGACGAAGTCCGTGACGAGATAGGGCTGACCGCCTGTCGTTATGCCGCCGTCGATGAGCCGCGGGATATGCGGGTGTTGCAGTTGCGCGAGCAGGCGGCGCTCCATTTCCAGGCGCACGCGCAGTTGCGGCGTGTCGCCGTACAGGAACTTGATCGCGACGCGCTTCTCGTAGGTGCCGTCGCTGCGCTCCGCCATCCAGACGTCGCCCATGCCGCCGCGGCCCAGCCGATGCAGCGCCCGCCAGGGACCGACACGCTCGCCGTCATGGGTCTGCGCCAGCGGATCCTGTTCCGCCCTCTCGATATCCGCCAGCCATTGACGCAATGCGCGGGCGTCGGAGGGTTCGCTCCGGTCGAGTTCGCGCAGGCGCGCCGCACGTTGTTCCGCCGGCAGGTCCAGGAGTGCATCCAGTTGCCTTTCGAGCAATTGCCAGTCGGAGGTGGAATGGGGAGGCGACATGATCGGAATCGGCGGCTTGTTTGGGAGAGGACGAACGGAAATCGAAATTCAGTGCGAAATACGGGCATGGCCCGTCGGCGTGCGCGCGCGGGTTTCATCCGGGCTTTGCGCGGCAACGGCTCCGGCGGTTCCGCTGTTCGCGCAGTACGTTCCGCCGACCCGGCCGGAGCAGCGAGGCGTCGAGCGGATCGGCATGCCGATCCGACGATCGCATGCCCCGGCCCCCATTCCTCCCCGAGGCGCTTGCTGTGCTTGCACAACCGGCAGGTCCCCCTGGACTTGCCGCTGACATCAAATGCCGGCCTTGGCGGTGCCGGGTACGGTGACGGGGTGTCAGTCGGTTCCCCGCAACCGGCCGATCATCCAGCCCCTGGCCTTGATCCAGTCCCGGCGCACGGTTCGCTCGTCGATGCCCAGCGCGGCACCGATCTCCGCGTCACCCAGTCCCACGTAGAACCTCAACGAGACGATCTGCGCCATGCGCGGAAATATCTGTCCGAGCTGGTCGATGACTTCGTTGATCTCGATCACCTGCTCGGCATGGCGACCGTCGGTATCCGCGGCGGAATGCTCGTCGAGCGTGTCCAAGGAAGCGGCGTTGCCGCGCTTCTGCGCCAGCTTCCTGCGCGCATGGTCGGTGAGAACGAAACGCATCGCGCGCGTCGCCAGGTAATAGAAGTGGTTGAGGTCCGAGACCACCAGGTCCGGCGATTCCTGCAGTTTCAGGTAGACCTCATGGACGAGCGCCGTCGTCGACAGCGTCGGGCTTGCGCCGAAGGTATTGCGCTGCACGTGCGCCACTCGCAGCAGGCTGCGGTAGGCCTCGGTCATCATCGAGGCCAAACTGTGAGATGGGTCACATATCGCGCTGTCCAGCGTCTCCCGCAGTCGATCGAGAACGAGGTCGTCGGCTGAATCGGTGGCGTGGGTCATGCGAAGTGCCAATGTTTCACATTGGTTCATTGTAGCGGGCCGGCAGCGCACCCCATCGTGATTTTTGTGGATGGCGCCACAGAAGCGCGATTCCCCGCCGCGCAGCCGAAATCCCGCCCTGTATCGAAAGTTCTCCGCCGCCTCGGCCATGTCCGGATTCGTCGCGTTTTTGCGAAGTACGAACACCCCAACGCGCGAACAGGAGTCGTCGACCTCTGAAGTTTGTGCACTGCGGAAAGGCGGAAGGGTTTCCGGGCTGTGTCGTCGGCACCGGGGCGCGAATGTTCCGGAGCGTGTCGGTTTCGCCATGAAGAGCCGGATTCGACGTCGCCTTGCGAGAGCTTGCTTCTTCATCAGGGAATACAAAGGAATAGGGGAGTCATCCATGGCCTGTCTCACGAATCATGTTGAATGCGTTCCGGCACTCGGGGCGCCGCAGGAGGTCGAGTCTCGATCCGGTGCGCTCCCTGGACGAACCGATCGTTGCCGGGCGAATCCTCGAACATCGGCGAAATGGAGCCTGGGCGTCACGCTGGCCTGGTTGTGCCTTTCGATCCAGGCGACGACGGCCCTGGCCCAGCAGCAACCGCCGACGACGATCTATTCGGAAGACTTCCAGAACGATCAGGCGGCGAACATCGCCAGCATCATCAAGGTCGACAGCTATACCGGTGCGGCAGGGGAGACCTATACGGCGTCGCCGGCCTGGCTGACCAACTGCAACGGCTGGCTGTCCGCCTGGAACCAGAATCCGAATCCCTCCGCCGCCACGGCCAACGGCGAGTGCAACAACCAGAATGCCTGGAACAATGTTCAGCAGCTCGCCGAAGCGCTCGGCATGTTGAACGGTGGGACCACCGGCGCCGGTGGCACCGCGCGAGACAATCTGGCGGTCAGCGCCTATACGCAGGCTAATCCGCCCGGGGCGCCCAACAACATCGAGATCTAGTCGTCGCAGATCCCCCTGGGCGGCTCGGGCCGGTTCCTGATCTTCGGCGCCGACGTGGCGGCGGTGAATTGCGACATCGCCGCGCATCCCCTTCTGCAGTTCTACGCCGTCGACGCCTCGAACACCGCGGTTGCCGTCGGCGGGCAGGTCGACGCCTGCAGCGGCAGCAACTTCACCGCGGAAGCGATCGGCGCTGCTTCGGCGGTGACCGCCAAGGCGGGGCACTACACGAGCGGCGGTGCCGTGCTGGTCTCCGGGAACAGCACGTCGATCCGGATAAACAACATGGCCTTCACGGGCGGCGGCAACGACCACGCCTTCGACAACCTCCTCATACAGGACGCCACGCCGACCCTGAGCAAGGCATTCGGCACGTCGACGACGTCGCCCGGTACGGCCGTCACGCTCACGTTCACGGTGACCAATACGACGGACGACCTGCAGAAGCAGGGCTGGTCGTTCACCGACAACCTGCCTTCCGGCCTGACGATCGCAGACTCCACCGTTTCCTCGACCTGCAGCGGAACGACGGTAACGGTCGTTCCGGGAGGCAGCACGGTGACGATCACCGACGGCAACCTGCCCGCGGGTCCGTCGTGCACGATCACGGTCAACGTCGTCGCTTCCGCCCCCGGCAGCTACACCAACGGCGCCTCGAACATCAGCGGCGCGAGCGGAATGAATCCGCCGCCGGCGCCCGCGACGCTGGTCGTAGGGGCAGGCACCGCCTATACCTGCGACACCCCGACGATCTTCATCGCGCAAGGCACGTCCACGCAGCTCCAGGCCCTGGTTTCCGGACCGGGGGGTTCGAGCTTCGTCGACATCGGCTCCCCTTCCGCGACCCGCTACAACGCCATCGGCTACAACACGTCGGACAATTCCATCTACGGCGTGAGCGGGCCGAGCCTTCATCTGGTTCGCATCGACCCGGCCACCGGCAATGTGACCGACGTCGGCGCGATCACCGGGTTGGCCGGAACCTCCACCGGCATCAATGCCGGTGCGTTCGACGATTCGGGCAACTTCTACATCGGGATGTCGACCGATACGACGCACGTGATCTATCGCGTGGATCTCGTCACCTTGGCCGCCACCCAGGTATCGATCTCGGCGGCGCTCGGCGTCAGCGATTTCACGTACTCCGGCGGATTCTTCTGGGCCGTGCCGGATGGTGCCGGCCAGGCGATCCGGCGTATCGATCCGGCGACCGGCACGGTCACCACGTTCCCGGTGGCCTTCCTGCCGGCGGCAAGCGCCTACGGAGCCGCGTGGAGCTACGGCAACGGCCACATCGGTTTCAGCAACAACGACACCGGCCGCGTCTACCAGATCGCGATCGGCAATCCAGCCGGCACGCCGACCTTCACCCTGATCTCCTCGGTGAGCGGGCCGGCGAACAGCAGCAACGACGGCACGGCCTGCTCGCTGCCGACCGACCTGGCGATCGCGAAAACCGGTTCGGCGACGGTCGCGCCGGGCGGCGCGCTGAGCTGGACGTTGACCGTGACGAACAACGGCTCGGGCGCGAGTTCCGGTTTCGTCGTCACGGACACCGTTCCGACGGGCGTGACGAATGTCGCTTCGTCGACGGCGGGCTGCACGGTTTCGGGCAGCACGGTCACCTGCGTCGGCGACGCCCTCGCAGTGGGTGCGTCGGCGGCGATCGAGATCACCGGCAATGCACCGGATCCGTTCACCGCGTGCATCACCAATTCGGCGAGCGTGCTCGGCAACGAGGCCGATCCGTCTCCGGCGAACGACTCGGCGAGCTTCCAGACCTGTCCGCCAGGGTCGTCGGCGTCGATCACGACGACGAAAGTACTGACCGCGATCAACGGCGCTCCGCCGGCGGCAGGCCAGCCGGTGGACGCCGGTGACGAGCTGACCTACACGATCACGAGCACGAACGCCGGCCAGGCCGCCGGTGCGACGACGCTGACCGAGACCGTGCCGGCGAGCACGACGTACACCGGTCCGGATGCGAGCGCGTGGACCGGATGTGCGCCGGGAGCGGCGAGTCCGGCCCAGTGCACCACGGTGCAGAACGTGCCGGCGAACGGCAGCGCGAGCACCACGTTCACGGTCCGTGCGGACCAGCCGCTGGCCAGTGGTACGCGCGAGATCACCAACGTGGTGACGAGCAGTGCGGATCCGGTCTGCGCGGCGTGTTCGGTGACCGTTCCGGTCGCTCCGGTGTCGGCCGCGTCGATCACGACGAGGAAGGTGCTGACCGCGATCAATGGCGCAGCTCCCGCGGCGGGGCAGCAGGTCAATGGCGGCGACGTGCTGACCTACACGATCACGAGCACGAACGCCGGCCAGACCGCCGGCGCGACGACGCTGACGGAGACGGTCCCGGCCAGCGTAAGGTATGTGGGCCCGGATTCGGGCGCGTGGAGCGGATGCGCATCGGGAGCGGCGAACCCGGCCCAGTGCACCACGGTCCAGAACGTGCCGGCGAACGGCAGCACGAGCACCACGTTCACGGTCCGTGCGGACCAGCCGCTCGCCAGCGGCACGCGTTCGATCACGAACGTGGTGACGAGCAGCGCGGACCCGGCCTGCGCGGCTTGCACGGCGACCGTCCCGGCCGCCGATGCCCAGCCGGGAGCCGACCCGATCCCCGTGCCCGTCAATTCGACCTGGATGCTGGCGTTGCTGGGCTTGTGCCTGGTCGCCGTCGGTGGAGGCATGGCCTTCAGGCAGCGGCGCTGAGCGTCTGCTTGGTGGACGAATCGCCGTCCACCGGGCAGCGGACAGGGTTTGGCCGCAACGGCCAAACCCTGTTCCCACTCGGACTCCGGCCGTCCCGAGATCCCTTCCTTCCCAGGGGAATCCCGGGGCTTCCGGATATTGATCAAAACTGCGGTTTTCTCGTGCGAGTCGAGCGCCGAAGAGCGCCCTGGATCGCCTCGATGCCGAAGACGGCCCGTGCGGGTCCCGTGGCGGCGGACGCGACGGTTCCGGTGCGGCGGAACGAATGTGCTGCCGCTCGGATGACCGCGCCCCTGCCGACCGGCGGAGCGCGCAGGAGACCTACTTCAGCTTGCGCTCGATGAGGTAGTACGCCAGGTTGCCCAGTCCGGTCGCGCCGAGCAGGAGCGCAATGGCGCCGGGCGTGACGTGATCTGCGCCGATCAGGTCCATCAGTCCGAAACCCACGGCCAGTGCCACGAGCACGCTGCCCCAGTGCAGGGCCGCCTGGCGCCGGCGCAGCGCTTCGCCTTCGATCAGCGAACGCACCAGTTCTTCCGATCCCCGCGATTCGATGATTCGCCGGCGCGTGTAGGAGTCGGCGACGACCTTGATGGAATAGGCGATGCAGACGAACAGGGTGATGGGGATGAAGAGCTCGACATTCATGACGCCGGATTTCCTTGCTGGATGGGCAGTCGACGGAGATACGCGCAGGGTCCCGCCGGTTGCAGTGCCTCCTTCGTCGCGCAGCCGTTGCAACCGATCCGCCGCCCGGCGTATCCCTGTACGCGATGTTCGAGCCTCCTCTCCCTCTTCCGGCCCCTGCCGATGCCGACCGTGCGCTCGTCGACGCGGTGCTGGCGCGCAAGCCCGGTGCGTTCGACCGGCTGGTGCGCGAGTACCAGGGCCTGTGCTGGCGCGTCGTGGACCGCATGGTGCGCCATCCCGACGATACGCGGGAACTGTGCCAGGAGGTGTTCCTGCGCATCCACCAGACGCTCCACCAGTACCGGGGCGAGAGCGCGCTGAAATCGTGGGTGGCGCAGGTCGCGTACTCGGTGGCGAAGCGGCATCTCGAACGCAAGCGCATTCCGATTGCCGAAGCGCTCGAGGGCGATGACGGCCTTTCCCTGACCGACAGGGTCGCCGACGCGACCGACCTGGAGGCGTCCATGGCGGAAGAGGAGATCGGCTCGCTGCTGCACGCCGCCATCGAGGCCCTGCCGCCGCTGCAGCGGACCGTGCTGACGCTCTACCATCTGGACGAGATGCCGATCGGCGAGATTGCGAAGATGACCGGCATCGCGGAAGGTACCATCAAGAGCCACCTGTTCCGCAGCCGCCGGCGGCTGCGGGAAATCGTGGAGCCGCGCATCGGAGTACCGGCATGAGCACGACCGAGAAAATCCGGATCGACCCGAGTGAATGGGACGCCCAGGAGCGCGGCATGCGCGCGGCGCGCGGGCAGGGACCCGTCGGGACAGACGCGGCGACCTCGTGCTATCGGCGGGTGGCCGACGCCCTGATCACGTATCCCGGCAGCGAGCCGCCGGAGGATTTCGCCGCCGCCGTGGCGGCACATGTCGCCCGGCACGAGGTAGGCATCGAGCGCATCCTGTGGCGGGTGCTGCTCGTCGTCTTCGTCCTTGCGTCGATCGCTGTGACCGCGATCTACGGCGGTCGCTCCTGGCAGGTGCTGCACCTGTGGACCGGCGACGCCGCGATGGGATGGATGTCGGCCGGCGCGGCGTGCGCGGTCCTGTCGTGGCTGTTCAGCCGGCTGCTCGAATTCGCGGATCACGGAACGCATCTGGGGCACGCTCGGTAGGGGCGGTCGTCCACTCCTCCGGCGTCGCATTCCCTCGCTCTTCCGCCGGTTTCAGCGCGAGGCGACGCCGCCGATCCAGGTGCGCCGCACCTGCAGGTCCTGGTCGAGTTCGACGAGGTCGGCGACACACCCCGGCGCGATGCGGCCGTGCGTGTTGCCGAGGCCGAGGAAGTCGGCCGGATACGTCGCCGCCATGCGCGCGGCCTCGGCGAGATCGACCCCGAGCATCGAAACCGTGTTGCGCACGGCGCCCGCCATGTCGAGCGAGGAACCTGCCAGCACGCCGTCGCGGGTCACGCAGCGGCCGTCGCGGCAGGTGATCGTCGCGCCGGCCAGCGTGTAGGTGTCGCTGCCGCCGCCGACCGGCGGCATCGCGTCGGTGACCAGCATCAGCTTGCCGCTCGGCTTCGCCGCGAGCGCGACGCGCAGCGCGCCGGGGTGCACGTGATGGCCGTCGACGATCAGGCCGCACCAGCTCGCGCGATCCTCCAGCGCGGCGCCGACGACGCCGGGTGCGCGTCCCTGCAGCGGCGACATCGCGTTGTAGAGGTGGGTGAAGCCACGCGCCCCCGCATCGAGTGCGCCACGGGCCTGCTCGTAGCTCGCCGCGCTGTGGCCGATGCAGACGATCGCTCCGCGTTCGACGAATGCGCGCACGATCCCGTCACCGACCTGCTCCGGCGCGAGGGTCAGCACGGTGACGCCGCGCTCCAGCGAGCACGCGAGGTCGATCTCCCGCGCGTCCGGTAGGCGGAACTTCGAGGCATCGTGGGCGCCGCGCCGGTCCGGAGCGATATAGGGGCCTTCGAGATGGATGCCGAGCACGCCGGGCACGCCGTCGGCGATGGCCGCGTCGACCGCCGCGATCGCCGCGCGCATGACGTCGATGTCGTCGCTGATCAGCGTCGGCAGGAAGCCGGTCGTGCCATGGCGGCGGTGCGCCTCGCCGATGCGGCGGATCGCACCCACCGTCGGGGCCTCGTTGAACAGGACGTCGCCGCCGCCGTTGACCTGCACGTCGATGAAGCCCGGCAGCAGCAGGTGGCCGCCGAGATCGTGGATCGCGACCGCCTCCAGGCGTGCGTCGCCGGCGTCGAGCACGGCGGCGATGCGATCGTCGTCGACGAGCACGGCGAGATCGTCGCGCAGGCCCGCCTCGGTGAGTACGCGCGCGTTGGTCAGGGCGATCGCCATCAGACGGTCTCGGTGACCTTGCTCAGATGCGGCGGCGTATCCGGGTCGCGTCCGCGACGCAGCGCGAGCGCGTTGGCGGCGGCGTAGAAGCGGTGCACCGCGACCAGCGGCGCGCAGGCCGGGTCGAGTCCGGGCGGCAAGGGCAGCGTGGCGCCGTTTCCGTCGCCGGCCACCCACACGCGGGCACCGCGGGCGCGGAACCGGGCCGCCACCTCCAGCGTGCCCTCGCGCGAGTCGTCGTCCTGGGTGAAGAACAGCACCGGGAAATCGCGTCCGACCAGGGTCATCGGTCCGTGTTGCACNNGCAGGCCGCAGGTCTCCTTGAGCTTCAGCGCGGCTTCCTGCACCGCGCCGAGACCGAGGCCGCGACCCACCACGAACAGGTTCCGTGCGTCGGCGAGACCGTCGACGAGCGCCGACCAGTCGAGCGGCCGCGCGGCTTCCAGCACGGCGGGGAGCGCCGCGAGCGCGGCGCGCAGGCCGTCGTCGCGCTTCCACTCCGCGACCAGGTGCAGCAGGGCGGACAGCGAACAGAGGTAGCTCTTGGTCGCGGCCACGCTGCGTTCCGTTCCGGCGTGCAGAGGAATCAGGAAATCCGCCGTGGCCGCGAGCGGCGAGTCCTCGACATTGACCAGTACGGCGACGTGCGCACCGGCGCGCCTGGCCGCTTCGGCCTGCGCGACGAGATCCGGGCTGCGCCCGGACTGCGAGATCGCGACGAACAAGGCGCCATCGAGCGCCTGCTCCGTGCCGTAGACGGACTGCACCGAGGGCGCGGCCGATGCCGTCGGCACGCCGAGGCGTGTCTCGAACAGGTATTTCGCGAACGTCGCCGCGTTGTCCGAGCTGCCGCGGGCGCCGGTCGCGATCAGGCGCGGCGGCGCCGCGCGCAGGGCGGTCGCCAGGCCG
>DBMH01000349.1 GCA_002297645.1 Rhodanobacteraceae bacterium UBA703
AGGAAACCCAACACGCCGACCAGCACGACGGCCATGATCAGGCGCAAGCCGTATCGGCGGGATCGGGGCGACTTCAAAGCCGACTGGATTCTTGTCTTGTCGATCATGATATTCGGCCGTAATGGATATGAAATGCCCTGAATTTATCACGACTGGGTGGCGCCCGCCTCCGCACCGTGATTCCCGTTACCTCCGTCCGGAGTTCCCCGATTCGCAGCAAGCCAGGAAGGCCAGCGCAAACCACCCGGCCATCAGGCATGTACCGCCCACCGGAGCGGCCATGGCCACGACTTTCAACCCGGTAACCGAGAACACGTAAAGCGAACCGCTGAACAGCGCGATGCCGACAACAAACAGCCAGAAACTCAGCCGCGCCCCTGGCCAACCCACGGCGATGCATAGAAGGACGGCTGAATGAACAAGGTGATACAGCGATGCGGTATTCCAGTTATCGATCGTTGCCAAGGCAGCCAGCGTCGAACGTAAAGCATGAGCACCGAAAGCTCCCAGAGCGACAGCGGCAAAACCGCACAATGCCGCGATCATGCGCATTGTCCGGCTCGCTGGAACGCCTTCTTGAATATCAGTCATAGTCGATCCTTGGCATTTGAAACAGCAACCAGTCTTCCACGAAACCAAACGCAGAAAGCTTGGACAATTCGATTTTTTCGATGTATCAATAAAAATAACTCATTGACCCGACCCGGCTGCCGGGAAACAATCTTACCTTTTATGCCTTCGAAGATTAATCAGAAACTGCCGGATCGAGGGGCGAAGACGCAGGGTTCACTGGAGGAAACCACATTATGACAATTGAAGGAAAGACCAAGAAAAACCTCGACATGCTGCGTGAAATGCGTGAGCGCGCGGTACTGGGGGGAGGACAGAACCGGATCGACCAGCAGCACGAACGCGGCAAGCTGACGGCTCGTGAACGCCTGGCACAACTGCTGGATGAAGGTTCGTTCCAGGAATTCGGCGCCCTGGCCACGCACGATTTCACCGCGTTCGGACTGGACAAGCAACGCTTCCCGGGCGACGGCGTCGTCACCGGTTTCGGCAAGATCAACGGGCGCCGCGTCGCCGTGTTCTCGCAGGACTTCACCGTCATGGGCGGCTCCTTCTCCGAAGTCCAGTCGCAAAAGATCTGCCGCATCCAGGATATGGCCCTCGAAGCCGGCATCCCGGTCATCGGCCTCGGCGACTCTGGCGGCGCGCGCATTCAGGAAGGCGTACGCAGCCTCGCCGCCTACGGCGAAGTCTTCGTGCGCAATGTGCTGGCCTCCGGCGTCGTCCCGCAGATTTCCGTCATCCTCGGCCCGTGCGCCGGCGGCGCCGTGTACTCTCCGGCGCTGACCGACTTCATCATCATGGCTGGGAAAGGCTACATGTTCCTCACCGGCCCCGAAGTCATCAAGGCGGTCACCGGCGAGCAGGTCTCGGTCGAAGAACTCGGCGGCGCCGAAGTGCACACCGGACGCAGCGGTGTCGCCCACCTTGACGCTGTCACCGAAGAAGAAGGCCTGGCCCTGGTCAAGACGCTGCTCAGCTACCTGCCGCAGAATAATAGCGAAGAACCGCCGCAGATCGTCTCGGAAGACCCGGTCAACCGCATGGAAGAATCGCTCAACAGCTTGATCCCCGACGGCGACAACACCCCTTACGACATCCGCGACGCCATCGAAGCCATCTTCGATCACGACTCCTTCCTCGAGATCCAGCCCAATTACGCTGCCAACGCCGTCGTCGGCTTTGCGCGCATGGACGGTTACTCGGTCGGCATCGTCGCCAACCAGCCCTGCTACATGTCCGGCGCCCTCAATATCGACGCCTCCGACAAGATCGCCCGCTTCATCCGCCTATGCGACGCGTTCAACGTCCCGATTGTCACCTTCATCGACTGTCCGGGCTTCCTGCCGGGCACTGGCCAGGAATACGGCGGCGTCATCCGGCACGGCGCCAAGATCATCTACGCCTATTGCGAAGCCACCGTGCCGAAAATCTCCATCGTCACGCGCAAGGCCATGGGCGGAGCCTACGTCGCCATGAGTTCGCGGCAGATGCGCACCGACATCACCTTCGCCTGGCCGACCGGGCAGATCGCCGTCATGGGCGCCGAAGGGGCGGTCAACATTCTGTTCCGCGAGGAGATCAAGAAGGCGGCCGACCCGAAGGCACGCGAGCAGGAACTCCTCGCCGAATATCGCGAGCGCTTCTTCAATCCCTACCGGGCAGCCGACGTGGGCCAGATCGACGAAGTCATCGAACCGCGCGAAACGCGTCCGCGGCTGGCCCGCGCCATGGAAATCCTGCGTACCAAGGTTCAGCAGAACCCGTCCAAGAAGCATGGGCTGTCACCGGTCTAAGTCAGTGAGGAAAAACCGGAAATGACCCGACCATTATTTATGACAGACGCGAGGTTTCAATGGAGAACATAGCCTGGGGCTTACAGATGACAGTGCTCGGCATGGGGCTGGTCTTTGCCCTGCTGGCCCTGCTCTGGTTGCTGTTGACGCTGATTCTGAAGCTGGACAAGGAACCGGAGGTGGAAGTATCCGCGCAGGAAGCCACCATCGAGGCCGAACGCATTGCCGCGATCGCCGATGACGCCGTGGGCGCGCAAACGCCAGAACGGCCGACGGTCAACGGGATGCCGGCTGACCTCGTTGCGGCAATTCTTGTCGCCACCCACAAACACCGTAAGACCATGCGGCGCCAGGCGGCGCCACTCGTGCGGATCGCCTGGCCTGGGAGCCAGATCTTCGCCAGCCGTTGGCTGGCCACGGGCCGTGCGCGGCAAAACAACAACTGGCAGCCGAGAGGAAAATAATGCGACGCTATACCTTGAACATCAGTGACCGTGAATTCATCGTCGACGTGCAGGAAATCGATGCCGACAACTTTGAAGTCGTCGTCGGCGGCGAAACATATCAGGTCAACCTGGCCAGCGAGGAAAACCTGGCCGAAGCCACCATCACTCCCGGCTTCGCGCCCAGCGCCGCTTCGGCCGCCGCCGCGTCCCGCAAGTCGGCAGTCTCGCGCCCGGCGCCGGTAGCCGCCCAGGCCACCCCAACGTCGACGCCTGCAGCTCGTAAACCGGCGGGCGGCGGCAAAGGCACACAGACAGCCCCGATGCCCGGCGTCATCCTCGAAATCAACGTCAAGCCGGGCGACACCGTCACCCGTGGCCAGCAGGTGGCGATCCTCGACGCAATGAAGATGCACAACGTGATCGGTGCCGCACAAGCCGGGACGGTGGCCGAAGTCTTCGTCGATGCCGGACAGGCCGTTGATCATGGCACCCCTATCCTCAAGTTCAAGGAGTAAGCCATGATCGATCAAGAAACGATCGGCCTGCTGCTCAAGGGCGTCAACGGCGTCACCTGGCAATCGCTGGTCATGATCGGCATTTCGTTTGTCCTGTTCTATCTGGCCATTGCCAAGGATTACGAACCGCTGCTCCTGTTGCCGATTGGAGCTGGCTGCCTGCTGGCCAACTTGCCGCTCTCGCCGCTGGTCGCCAGTGACGGGATGCTCAAGGTGCTATATGACATGGGAGTGGGCAACGAAATGTTCCCGCTGCTCATCTTCATCGGCATTGGAGCATTGACCGACTTCGGGCCGCTCCTGGAGAACCCGAAGTTCGTGTTGCTCGGCGCAGCGGGGCAATTCGGCATTTTCCTGACGCTGTTGCTCGCGCTGCTGCTCGGCTTCACGACGAACGAGGCGGCATCGATCGGCATCATCGGCGCCATCGACGGGCCGACCTCGATCTACGTCTCGGGCATTCTCGCGCCGCACATGCTCGGCCCCATCACGGTGGCGGCTTACAGCTATATGTCGTTGGTGCCTATCATCATGCCACCGGTCGTCTATTTCCTGACCACCAAGCAGGAACGCGCGATCCGCATGCCGTACAGTTCGCGCAAGATCAGCCGGCGCACGCGCATCCTGTTCCCGATCATCGTCATCGCACTGGTCGGCACGCTGGTGCCGTTTGCCACGCCATTGATCGGCATGCTCATGCTGGGCAACCTGATGAAGGAGTCCGGTGTCGTGGAGCGCCTGACCAAAGCTTCCTCGAACGAAATCGCCAATGCCGTGACCCTGTTCCTGGGGCTGGCCATTGGCTCGACGATGGTCGGCACCGACTTCCTCAAGCCCAGCACGCTGTTCATTCTGGTGCTCGGCCTGCTGGCCTTCGGCCTGGACTGTGCCGCGGGGGTGCTGTTTGCCAAGGTCCTGAACTGGATCACCGGGGGCAAGGTAAATCCGATCATCGGCGCCGCCGGGATCAGCGCCTTCCCGATGGCGGCGCGTGTCTGCCAACGCATCGCGCAGGAAGAAGACTTCGAAAACTTCCTGCTCATGCACGCCATGGGCGCCAATGCCGCCGGGCAGGTGGCCTCGGTCGTCGCTGGCGGTGTCGTCCTGGCCCTCATGGGTGCCGGAGGCTGAATCACGATAACGTTTTATCCCTCTGAATAGCCCCCGCTTGCTGGGGGCTTTCTTTTTCCACAAAACAGGGACAAGAAACGCAACCTACCCCAGGCGCATCGTCGCTTCTACAACCGGCACCACCTGGCCGCCGACATCGATCCCGTCCTGGCCTCCTTCGCCGTGGATATGCACGTGCAGGAAGCTGCGCCGGTTCATCTTCGTTCCCTGCTCGCTGACGAAGCGCGTTCCCGCCGCACGCGAAACCAACCCATGCCGCATCATGAACGCCGCCAGAGGGCCAGTCGAGCTGCCCGTGGCTGGATCTTCGACGATGCCGTATTCCGGCGCGAACATCCGCGAATAGGCGCCATCGTCCGTCGGCGCAAAAACGAAGACGCACAGCGGCTCCGCATTGTCATCGCGAAAGACCGCGGAGCCCTGAGTGTCAAGCGAGCAACGATCCACGGCTTCCTTGTCCTTCACGGCCACGAACACCGTCGGGTTGCCCGCGCTAACAAGTTGAGGTACGGCGTCCAGCAAGTCCTCAGCCTCCAGCCCGAGAACCCGCGCGCACATTGCCCGATCGAACTGCCGCCCGAACTCGATGGGTGGGGTGCGCAACCAGATCATCGGATTGCTGCCTTCATCGACACGCACCGAAACCGGTCCGACCAGTTCCTCAAGCTGGAAACTTGTGGTCCCCGCGGACACGATGCCTTCGTCTAGCAAGACACGGCTCGTTCCTATGGTCGGATGGCCGGCGAAAACCATTTCCTTCGACGGCGTGAAGATGCGCACCCGCGCCGCGCAGTCGGGACGGGTAGCCGGCAGGACGAACGTTACCTCGGACAGATTCAATTCCCGCGCGATCTTCTGCATCCTCTCGCCATCCAGATCCGATGCATCGGGAAATACGGCGAGCGCGTTTCCCTCCAAGGGCGTATCGGTGAAAACATCGACGACACGGTAGCGAAGCGAATGCGAAGTCTTCACGGTTTCTCCCTTCGATGACCCTTCAGGCGCCACGCCTCGGCTCGAGAGCCAGCCGCACGGCCAGTCCGGCCAGCACGAACCCCATCACGTATCGCTGCACCGCTATCCAGCGTGGGTTTTCGGCAAACCACGCCGCGATGCTGGCGGCAAACAGGGCAATCAGCAGATTGATGGAAAAGCTGACTCCGATCTGCGTAACGCCCAGAGTGATGCTCTGCCGGAACACTGACCCATTCTCCGGCGAGACGAACTGCGGGAACACGGAAAGATAGAACACCGCGATCTTGGGATTAAGCAGATTCGTTACGAAACCCATCAGGAACAATCGACGCGGCGAATCCTCGGCCAGTTGCGCAGGCTCGAACAACGAGCGGGCGCCCGGCTTGACGGCCTGCCAGGCCATCCACATCAGGTAGGCGGCGCCTGCCCACTTGAGCAGTTCATACGCCAGCGGAACAGCCAGAAAGACCGCCGTCAAGCCGATCGCTGCCGCGAACATATGCACCAGAAAACCGGACACGACGCCGAACAGCGAAATCACGCCCGCCTTGCGCCCCTGGCAGATCGAGCGCGAAACCAGGTAGATCATGTTCGGGCCGGGCGTCAGGGCCATAAACAGCGCGGCGGCGGCAAAGAGCAGGAGATCGTTGGTGGGAATCATGCAAGGACCTTATCACATCACGTCGATAGCAGGCTGCTGAACCGTGCGATATCGACGTTGCCACCGCTGATCACGACGCCAACGCGCTTGCCCTGGAGTTCGGCCTTCATGTCGCGGGCGGCGGCGAAGCCGAGGCAGCCGGTCGGCTCGACGATGAGTTTCATGCGCTCGGCGAAGAAGCGCATGCATTCGACGAGTTGGGCGTCGGTCGCCGTCAGGATGTCGTCGACGTCACGGCGGATGATGGGGAAGGTGATGTTGCCCAGATGCTGTGTCTGCGCGCCGTCGGCAATGGTCTTCGGGGTGTCGATATGCACGATGCTGCCGGAACGGAACGAGCACTGCCCGTCGTTGCCGGCTTCCGGCTCGACGCCGTAGAGCCTGCATTCCGGCGCCAACGCACGCGTGCTCAGGGCCGTTCCGGAGAGCAAGCCGCCACCGCCGAGCGGCGTGAACAGCGCGTCGAGTTTGCCGACTTCCTCGAACAATTCCAAAGCCACCGTGCCCTGCCCGGCAATCACGTCCGCGTGGTCGTAGGGAGGAATCAGCGTCAGGCCGTGCTTCTCGGCAAGGTCACGTCCGATCTGCTCGCGGTCTTCCTTGTAACGGTCGTAGATGACCACATTCCCGCCATAGCCGCGCGTGGCCGCCACCTTGGCCGCCGGCGCGTCGTGCGGCATCACGATCGTCGCCGGTATGCCGAGCAGACGCGCGGAAAGCGCGATAGCCTGAGCATGGTTGCCGGAGGAAAAGGTCACCACGCCGGCGCGACGCTGCGTGTCATCGAACTTCGAAAGGGCGTTGAACGCCCCGCGAAACTTGAAGGCGCCCATGCGCTGCAGGTTCTCGCACTTGAAATGCAGTTCGGCACCGGCCAGCGCGTCGATCGAGCGCGAACGCAGCACGGGCGTACGCTGCGCATGCGGCGCGATGCGCGCGGCGGCGGCTTCGACGTCGGCGTAGCCGGGAAGATCGACGGGATCGCTCATGCGCGTGGATCCATGGGGCGGCGGGCGACGATACACGCCCGTGAACGGCGCGTGCTAGCCTGCCGCACGTCACTTTTCCCCCGATTCCACGATGTCCCTCGAGTCCTCCAAGCCCGTCGTGCTGCTGCGCGACTATCGCGCGCCGGCCTGGTGCGTCACCGACGTCGAGCTCGAGTTCGACCTCGATCCGGCCGCCACGATCGTCGCCGCGCGCCTCGTCGTCGAACGCGATCCGGCCCAGCCGGGTGCGGCATTGCGGCTCGATGCCGAACAGATCGAACTGCTGGAGGTGCGCGTCGACGGCGAGGCACTTGCCGAGGACCGATACCTGCTCGGTGCCGATGCCCTGACGATCCCGCTGGCGGGCGATCGCGCCGTCGTCGAGACGCGCGTACGCATCGTGCCGGAAACGAACACGGCGCTGCAGGGCCTCTACGCCAGCGGCAGCGCGGATTCGCGCTTCCTGCTGACGCAATGCGAAGCCGAGGGCTTCCGGCGCATCACGCCGTTCCTCGACCGGCCCGACGTGCTCGCGCGCTACGTCGTCACGCTGCGCGCCGACAAGGCGCGCTTTCCGCTGCTGCTCGCGAACGGCAACGCCGACGGCGCAGGCGACCTCGCGGACGGGCGCCACTGGGCGCGTTTCGTCGATCCGCACCCGAAGCCGAGCTACCTGTTCGCGCTCGTCGGCGGCCGGCTGGAATCCATCGAGGACGCCTTCGTCACCGCCGAGGGCAGGCGCGTGCGCCTGTTCATCCACGCCGAAGCCGACGCGATCGGCCGCTGCGGCTGGGCGATGCAGTGCCTGAAGCTCGCGATGCGCTGGGACGAGCAGCGCTTCGGGCGCTGCTACGACCTCGACGTGTTCCACATCGTCGCCACGCACGATTTCACGATGGGCGCGATGGAGAACAAGGGACTCAACGTCTTCAACGCGAAGTACCTGCTGGCCGATCCCGAACAGGCCACCGACGACGCCTATCGCCACGTGCTCGCCGTGGTCGGCCACGAGTACTTCCACAACTGGAGCGGCAACCGCGTCACCTGCCGCGACTGGTTCCAGCTGTCGCTGAAGGAAGGACTCACGGTCTATCGCGAGCAGGAATTCGAATCCGACCTCGCCTCGCGCACGCTGCGCCGCATCGAGGACGTGCGCGTGCTGTGGCGCGCGCAGTTCAGCGAGGATGCCGGCCCGCTGGCGCATCCGGTGCGGCCCGACCGCTACAGCGAGATCAACAATTTCTATACCGCGACCGTCTACGAGAAGGGCGCGGAGATCGTGCGCATGCTCGCCAGCGTGCTCGGCCGCGACGGGTTCCGCCGCGGACTCGATCGTTATTTCGAGCGCCACGACGGTCACGCCGCGACGGTCGAGGATTTCCTCGGCGCGCTCGGCGACGCGAACGGCGTCGACCTGACCCCGTGGCTGGCCTGGTACGGACAGGCCGGCACGCCGGTGCTCGATGCGGAAGCGCACTACGACGCGCGCACGCGCCAGTTCGAGCTGACGCTGGCGCAGCACACGGCACCGACGCCGGGACAGCCGCGCAAGCAGGCGTTGCCGATTCCGGTCGCCGTCGCGCTGTTCGACGCGGACGGCGGGCGGCTGCCGCTGCACCTCGACGGGGAGGCGGCGGCCGGCGCGCCGGAGCGCGTTCTGACCCTGGCCGCGGATCGGGCGACGTTCCGCTTCGTCGGCGTGGCTTCGCGTCCGGTCGTGTCGCTGCTGCGCGGCTACTCGGCGCCGGTGCGCCTGCGCCGCTCGGTCGAGGCGGACGACCTGGTCGTGCAGATCCGGCACGACGACGACGGCTTCAATCGCTGGTTCGCCGCCGACGCGCTGGCCCGGCAGCTGTTCGCCGATGCGTTGGCGCAGGGCGCCCCGGCTGCGCGCCCGCTCGGTCTCTGGACGCGCAGTCTCGCCGAGACGGTCGGCGATGCCGCGCTCGATCCCGCGCTGGTCGCCGAGATGCTGACGCTCGCCGATGCGAATTCGCTGGCCGAAACGTTGGCGGAGGTCGATCCCGAGGCGGTCTACCGTGCGCGCGCGCAGGTCGAGACCGCGTTGGCGCAGGCGCTGGTCGCTCCGTTGCTGACGCGCTATCGCGCGCTCTCGGACGACGACGTCGGCGACGCGGTCGACACTGCCGCGCAGGCTCGCCGACGGTTGCGCAATGCCTGCCTGGCCGCGCTGTGCCGGGCCGACGCCGCGCACCTGTCGCTGGCGGAGGCGCAGTTCGAGCGGGCGCGCAACCTGACCGATCGCCTCGGCGCGCTTTCCGTGCTGCTCAGCGCGCAGGCCCCGGGCGCTTCGGCCGCGCTCGATGCGTTCGCGGCGCGTCATGCCGGCGACATGCTGGTGCTCGACCAGTGGCTGTCGGTGCAGGCGACCCAGGCGCTGCCCGAAACCGTCGAGCGCGTCGTCGCGCTGACCGCGCACGAAGCGTTCCGCTGGGCCAATCCGAACAACGTCTACGCCCTGCTCGGCGCATTCGCGCTGCGCAATCCGCGTGCCTTCCACCGCGCGGATGGCGCCGGCTACCGTCTCGTCGGCGAGGCCGTCGCCCGGATCGACGCGTTGACGCCCCAGGTCGCTGCCCGTCTCGCGACCGCGCTCGGTGGCTGGCGTCGCCTCGAGCCCGTGCGTCGCGCCTTGATGCGCCGCGAACTCGAGCGCCTCGCCGCGCGCGAGGGCCTGTCGCCGGACCTGTCCGACATCCTCGCGCGCAGCCTCGCCGGCTAGCCAGCCGCCACGACCAGTCGCTTCCCGTTGAGCGGTGCGGCGAGGGACGGTCGCGGGTGGGCCAGGCGGAGCGCAGGGTCTGGCGGATCGAGGTTTCCCGCCGGGTCGCGGCGATTCCGTGCGGATCGCACAAAAAAAAGACCGCGCCTTGCGGCGCGGTCCCGGGCCCCTGTTCCTACACCCGATGTGGTCAGGCCGGCAGTTTCGCCAGTGCCTCGCTGATCTTTGCGCAGCGCGTTTCGAGCTGCTCGACGGTGTCGTTCGCTGCGTGATGGGCCTTCGCATCGTCGATGGCCAGCTCCAGGCGTCCCAGTTCGATCATCAGATCGTGACGCATGAAGAGCGGATTGAAGCTGGCGCTCGCGGCGGTGTTCATGACCATCGACTCCGTCATTTCTTACCCAAGTCGATAGCAAACACTGTGCCATGCGTCACGAATCGTGTCGGCTGCCGGTTCCTGCATTGCCAATTGCGGATCTGCCGCGCAAGATCGGGCATGACCTAGGTAGCGCGCTCCAGCCGGACTGCCGTAGGATTCCGGACTGGCGGCAAGAATTCGCGATCAGCGTCACAGTTTGACGGCTATCGCGCTTCGGCTACTGGTCAAATGGCTTGGGAGCCGCAATGATTCCCCTGCCTACGATTCAGCGCTCACTGGCGCCCGGCAACGGTCCTCTTGGATCCCCCCTGTTCCTACGACCGCCGGGCGCCAGCCTCATTCAAGCCGTCGAATCCCCCCGGAATGCTTCCACAAGGTCTTCGCGGCACGCTCTTCTCGACGAGAGGCGCGGGCAGGACAGGTCGCGGATGGGTACTCGAACCCGTGTTGCAGGGCATTTCGAGCCGGCCGGACCGCGGCGATCGGAACGATCGCTCGAACCGAAAGAAAAACACCCCCACCGACGCGCGACCGGCCCCTGAATTCCGATCAGCGACGTGCTCGCATACGCCGGGCGCCGGTGGGAGTACCTGACACACAGCAGATTCCGTGCCAGCAGTCGCCGAAGACGGCGCTAGAATGGCCCCCGACCGTCCCCGGCGCGGTCCGGCGGGACCGCCGGCGGCGGATTCCGGATCGGTCCGGACGCAGGATTCACGCAGAGAATCAATCATGTACCACTACGATGTCCTGGTTGTCGGTGGTGGCCACGCGGGCACCGAAGCCGCCCTTGCGAGCGCGCGCACCGGGGCGCGCACGCTGCTGCTGACGCACAACATCGAGACGATCGGCCAGATGAGCTGCAACCCGGCCATCGGCGGCATCGGCAAGGGGCACCTGGTCAAGGAAATCGACGCGCTCGGCGGGGCCATGGGCCATGCCGCGGACCGCGCCGGCATCCAGTGGCGCATCCTCAATGCGTCGAAGGGGCCGGCGGTACGCGCGACGCGCTGCCAGGCGGACCGCATTTTGTACAAAGCGGCCATTCGGCGTCTGGTCGAGACACAGGAGCGGCTGGACCTGTTCCAGCAGGCGGTCGACGGATTGATCGTCGAGGGAGGGCGGGTACGCGGTGTGGTGACGCAGTCGGGCCTGCGCTTCCGCGCCGACGCCGTCGTCCTGACCGCCGGGACCTTCCTCGCCGGCAAGATCCACGTCGGCCTGACCCAGTACGCGGGCGGGCGCGCCGGCGATCCGCCCTCGGTGACGCTGGCCGAGCGCCTGCGCGAGCTGCCTTTCGCGGTCGGCCGCCTGAAGACCGGCACGCCGCCGCGCATCGACGGCCGCTCGATCAACTACCGCCCGCTCGAGGAGCAGCCCGGCGACGCACCGGCTCCGGTGTTCTCCTTCCTCGGCTCGCGCGCGGACCATCCGCGCCAGGTCAGCTGCTGGATCACCCACACCAGCGGGCGCACGCACGACATCATCCGCGGCGCGCTGGACCGTTCGCCGCTGTACGGCGGCGTCATCGAGGGCACCGGCCCGCGGTATTGCCCGTCGATCGAGGACAAGGTCGTGCGCTTCGCCGAGAAGGCCTCGCACCAGATCTTCCTCGAACCGGAAGGCCTGGAAACGAACGAGATCTACCCGAACGGCATCTCGACCTCGCTGCCGTTCGACGTGCAGATCGAACTGGTGCGCTCGATCCGCGGGCTGGAGAACGCACACGTCACGCGACCCGGCTATGCGATCGAGTACGACTATTTCGATCCGCGCGGCCTGAAGGCCTCGCTCGAGACCAAGGCCGTCGACGGCCTCTATTTCGCCGGCCAGATCAACGGAACGACCGGCTACGAGGAAGCCGGCGCGCAGGGGCTGGTCGCCGGTCTCAACGCCGCGCGTGCGACGCAGGGCCGCGAACCCTGGACGCCGCGCCGCGACGAGGCCTACATCGGCGTGCTGATCGACGACCTCGTCACCAACGGCACCAGTGAGCCGTACCGCATGTTCACCTCGCGTGCCGAGTACCGGCTGCATCTGCGCGAGGACAATGCGGACCTGCGCCTGACGGCGGTCGGGCACGAACTCGGTTGCGTGCCGCCGCAGCGCTACGACGCGTTCTGCCGCAAGCGCGACGCGATCGAGCGCGAGACGGTCCGTCTCGGCGCGCTGTGGGCGACGCCCGGGAACGCGCTCGGCCGCGCGGTGGAAGAGACCATCGGCATCGCCGTCTCGCGCGAGACGAACGCGCTCGACCTGATGCGGCGTCCCGAAGTCGCGTATCGCGATCTCGTGCGCGTGGACGGCCTCGGTCCCGGCGTCGACGAGGAATCCGTCGCCGACCAGGTCGAGATCGCCGTGAAGTATTCCGGTTACCTCGAACGCCAGCGCGAGGAAATCGAGCGCAATCGCCGCCACGACGACACCGAGATCCCGAATGCGTTCGACTATGCCAAGGTGCGCGGACTTTCCGCCGAAGTGCTGGCCAAGCTCGGCAGCGTGCGTCCGCAGACGATCGCGCAGGCGCGCCGCATTTCCGGCGTGACACCGGCGGCGGTGTCGTTGCTGCTGATCCACCTCAAGCGCGGCGCCGGCCGACAGGTTGCTTGACGGTGTAACGTACCCGACTGCTGGCTTCGAACGGCAAAACTCAAACAGGGGAGCGGGAAGACATGATCGTGAAAGGCATGCCTTCGCGCCGGTTCGGCCGAAGCCGCGCGGTTCTGTTGGCCGTCCTGGCGGCGCTGGCCGGCACGGCTATGGCCGGCGACAAGGTCGCCCGGACCGAACAGGTCAAGACCCGCTTCGGCCCGGTCAGCTTCGGTCTCACAGGCGAGAACTGGCCCGGTACGGCCTTCATCCGGTTCAAGGGAAAGCCGCTGCTCGAGCCCACCGATGGCTGGGGTGTTGACATGATCGGACAGTACGCGCTGCCCGAAGGCGAGGTTCTCTTCTTCCAGATTCAGCAGGGCACGGCATGTCCCTGGCCGCTGTGGCTGCTGAAGATCGACAAGCGCGGCAAGGCGACGCTGTCGGACTCCTTCGGTGCCTGCGGCAAAGCCACAATCCGGCGAACCGGGGACGAACTGATCATCGAAACGCTCGGCGCCTGCCACGCCATCGACGACAACGACGAACTGCGGGCGTGCAATGAAAGTTTTCGCCGGGACTATTTCTATCGCAACGGTCGGCTCGAAGAGATTCCTCGCGGCGAGTAGTCCGCGCGGAGGCCAGCCGTTCCGGCTCGCTCCGCCACACCGTGGCGGACGCCCAAAGAAAAGGCCGGGCAATGCCCGGCCTTCTTTTTCTCGTCGCTCGTGCGGCGATTACTTCCGCTTGCCGGCGTCGACCTTTTCCTGGGCCATCTTCAACACCTTGGCGGCGTCGTCGGCCAGCGCCTTGAGCTCGGCATCGGACACCGTGCCGCCACCGGGCTTCTCGTTGACCAGCAGCTTGCCGTCCGCGTCCCAGCCGACCAGCGCGCCGCCCTTCTGCTGCACCATCATCGGCTTGCCGTCCTTCGTGAACGCGTAGTACACGGAATTGCGGCCGCCGGCGTCGAGCACGGTATTGACGCGCACGTAGCGCACGGCGCCGGTTTCGGAAAAGGCGTCCCATCCGATCGACGCGGTATCGGTCGTGTATGTGCCGTTGACGGTCTTCATGCCGCCGATGTGCGCCTGCAGCTTCTTGAACTCTTCCTTGAGCTTCTCGGCCGGCGTGGCCTCGGCATTCAGCACGACCTGCACCGTGATGCCGGAACCGTGCGTCAGCACCGGCGAGTTCAGCGCCGGTACGAAGCGGCGGTCGCCGTCCTGCAGCAGCGCGTTTACGACATAGGTGCGCGTGGCGTTGACCTTGGACGGATCGAAGTCGAGCGCGAACGTGAATGGCGGCTCGCCGCCGACGTCGAACACCTTCTCGGCCAGTGCCACTTCCGGCTGCGCGACGTCGACGAGCTTGACGTCCAGCTTGGCGCCCTGCGAGATCGGAATCTGGTCGTGGAACGTCACGGTACCGTTGATCGTGGTACCCGGTGCGATGGCCGGTGCGGCCGCCGTACCGTTCTTGCCGCCGTTGGCGCCCTGGTCCGCGGAGTTGCAGCCGCCGAGCAGGGCCAGTGCGGCGACGACCGCGATCCAATGAGTGCGCATGATGGCAAACCTCCAAACTGATGACGAAAACAATCGTAGGTCAGGAGCGACAACCTGCCCGTCCGAGGCGAACGGCCCACGGGGAGCACCGGGGTTGGAGTACCGGCCGCGGGCTGGCATCGGGCGGCCGGAACACGTCCTGAACCCACGACGATAATCCGGCGGCGCTCCGTGCGCAAATGCCTGACGATCGCAGCTTACGCCGGCTCCGTGACCGCGCGCTGTATCGTCCCGGCCCTTTCGCGAAATTCACAATCGGTTCGGACGTCTAGCAGGCTTTGTGAAGACGGCGGCATGCCGCGACGTCGAGGGCGCGATGTGTCAGCAAGTCCTTGATTCACCATATGTTCGAGGTCACCGCGGGCCAAGCCTCCGATGCGGCGGGCCGGCGGCGGCGATCCGGGAACGCGTCAGCCCGCGGGGAGCAGCGAGATGTCGGCCACGCGCAGGAACAGGCTGCGCAGGCCGGACAGCAGGGCAAGACGGTTGGCGCGCACGCGCGCATCGTCCGCCATGACCATGACGCCGGTGAAGTAGCGATCCACCGGCGTGCGCAGCGAGGCGAGGCGCTTGAGCAGCCCCACGTAGTCGCGCGAGGCCGCCAGCGGCGCGGCATCGGCCCGCGCGGCCGCGAGCGCAGCGGCGAGCTCCTGCTCCGCACCGGCTTCG
>DBMH01000045.1 GCA_002297645.1 Rhodanobacteraceae bacterium UBA703
GCATACGCGGGCACCCGATGAAGAAACCCCCTGGACTCCCGCTCGGCCGGCTTTCGGCAGTCGAAGCGCTTCGCGGGAGCGACGTCGATCCGGGCTTCCTCAGAACTCGTAGCTGGCGCCCGCGTAGAACGTGCGCCCCAGACCCGGCTCGAGACCACCGCCGAAGACGCGGGCGTAGTACTTGCGGTCCATCAGGTTGGAGACGCCGCCGAGCACGCGCACGTGCGGGATCACCCACCAGTCGGCGGAGAAGTCCGCGACCGTGTACGACGGCACCTTGGCCGGGATGTAGTTGGCCGCGCCCGGCGTTCCCGCGCCGACGTTGGAGTCCTGGTAGTACTGCGACGCCACGGACACCGCCGACAGGGCGAGCTTGTAGTGCTCGTCCTCGCGCCAGGTCACGCCGACGCGCGCCAGGGTCTTCGGCGAGAACGCCGGCTTGTTGCCGACCTTGACCGCCGGGTTGTGCGTCGCGGTGAACTCGGCATCGAGCAGGCTGAGGTTGGCGAACACCGCCAGGTGCTGCTTGCTCTGCGGGTCCTGCGCGGCCAGGAAGTCGTACGACACCTGCCCCTCGAAGCCGCGATGACGCGTGTCGCCGGTGTTGGTGTTGATCGTGTTGCCGGGCGGCAGGTCCGGGATCTGCTGCGCCTCGATGCGGTCCTTCACGTTCACCTGGAACAGGCTGACGTCGTAGAACAGGCCGTCGCGCGGGGTGCCGTGGACGCCGGCCTCGAACGACAGCACCTTGGTCGGATCCGGGTTGTTGATCGAACCGGCCGCCGTGTTGCCGAACGGCGAGCCGATGTCGAAGTAGCGCACCGGACGCCAGCCCTGCGAGACGTTGAAGTAGGTTTCGTTCTCGCGGCCGAAGTCGTTGCCGGCACCTAGGCCGAACAGCGGCACGGTGTGCGTGACGTCGCGCTTGACCAGGCCGCGCGTCAGGTTCGGCGGACGCACGCTCTCGTCGATGTCGACGTTCTCGCGATCAATGCGCACCGACGGCACGAAGTGCCAGCCGTTGCTGAAGCGGAACACGTTCTCGGCGAACACCGAGGCGTAGTCGGTCGAACGCTCCTGGCGCAGGCGCTCGCAGGCCTTGTCGGCCGCGTTCACGCACGGGCGGCCGAAGCGCACGTAGCGGTCCGGCGCGGTCATGCCGGTGGTCCACTGCCGGAACGGTGCGTCGGAGTGGTAGACGGTGGTGCCGAAGGTCAGCGCGTTGCCGCGGCCCCAGCGGTGCAGGAAGCGCGCGTCGACGCCGCCGAAGCGGAACTGGTCGTCCTGGACCATGCCGTTCGAGCGTGACGCGTTGTCCTGGTAGCCGCCCCACAGCTTGCCGACGAGCTGGTTGTCTTCGTCGAAGTCCTGCTTGTGCGTCAGGCTGAGGACGTAGCGGTCGGTCCACACGCGGTTGACCAGCGACGGCGAGAAGTCCTCGTCGGTGACGAACTGCGTGTAGCTCATGCGGCCCGGGTCGCCGGTGTTGACGCTGTACATATGGAAGTCGAGCGCGGTGTACGACTCCTCGCTCGGGCGGTAGCCCACGTGCAGGTCGGCGCCCTTGAGCTTGGAGTCGCCGTTCTTGCGCTGGCCGTCGTTGGTGCGGTAGTGCACGTCGGCGAGGTATTCCCACGCGCCCTTGGTGCCGGACACCTGGTTGAACGTCGCGAACAGGCCGTTGCTGCCGACGACGTTCTCGGTGTAGCCGGCGAACTCGCGGTCCTTGACCGGCTTCTTGCTGATCAGGTTCACCACCGGCGGCGGCTCCGGACCGTACAGCAGCGAACTGCCGCCGCGGATCAGCTGCACTTCCGCCAGCGTCTGCGGCAGCGGGAACGTATAGATGGTCGGGTAGCCGATCCAGTCGGACATCAGCGGGATGCCGTCGAGCAGGACCGTGACGAACTCCGACTCCTGCGGGTTGCCGGTGCCGCGATAGCTCAGGTTGACCTGGCCCGGCGTCTGCTGCTCGGAATAGAACAGGCCCGGGGTCTGCGCGAACAGTTCGCGCAGGTTGTTGTCGATGACGGTCGGGATGTTGTCGACCTTGGTGATCGAGGTCTTCTTCGTGACCGTGATCAACGGTCCGTCGACCTCGCGCATGAGGTGCTGCAGCTTGGGGCGCGACTCCCAGTAGGCGCGATCGCGCACCTGGATCTTGGGCAGTTCGGCAGCCTGCTCTGCGTCGGCCGGCGCGGCGTCTTCGGCGCGCGCGCCGGCACTGAAGCTGGTGATGATGGCGAGCGCGAGCGCGCCCTGTCGGATGGCGATGGCTTTCATGTTTCCCCCAGATGGAAGTCGCCCGACGGGGGCGACCGGCGCGCTTTATGACAGCGCGGGGAGGATGGAGCCAGCGCCTTGAGACCTACGCCTGGAGACCGATGCCCTGGTGCGATGCAGCGGATTGCATTCCGCGGCGGTCAGCGCGGATCGGGCACGAAGCCGCCGGGAAAGGGCTGCGGCTCGCGCCGCACGACCGGACGCGTGATGATGCCCTGCGCAACGAGGTTGGCGTAGCTGTCGTAGCGGATGGAAACCGTCTCCGCCGGGAAGCGGGTCGCGCGCACGAAACGGGTCTGGTCGACGCGGGCGTACTCGCGCTCGCCGTGGCCGGTGCCGAG
>DBMH01000191.1 GCA_002297645.1 Rhodanobacteraceae bacterium UBA703
GCGCAGCACGTGCCGCGCCGCTGCGCGCGCGTCGGCACGGTCGAACGTCGTGAAGCCGTACAGCACGACGTCGTCGATCAGGGGAGCGACGGCGTACGACCAACCCGCCGGCACGCGCGCTTCGGGCGACACGACGCCGTGCGAGATCGCCTTCGTCGCGACGAAGGCATGCGGCGCGACGCCGCCGAACAGGTCGACGTGGGAATGCACCCCGAGCCGATCGGCATCCCGCAGGACCAGCGTTTCGTCCGGCACGAAGTACGCGTGCCCTGCCCTGTCCGTCCCGGTGCCGGATTCCTCGCGGTAGTTCCCCGCGTATGCGTAGCCGAGCAGTTCGGCCAGGCGCGTTCCGGCGTGCGCGCGGGAAGCATAGTCGTGACCGGCCGGGTCGCCGGCGCGACACGACACCAGAACGACGCGTCCCTTGCTCATGGCAGCCTCCATCGTGTCGGCAGCGGCGACTCAGAAGCGCAGGCGCAGGTAGGCCGCCGGCCCGTGCAGATGCAGGTCGAGATCCGCGTCGTAACGCGATGCCTCCCGCTCCAGGTGGATCCGCGTGACTGCGTACTCCACGCCGATTCCGGCGTTCGCAAGCGGGAACCATTCGACGCCGGCGGCCGCGTTCCAGGCGTGTCCTGCGAGCGATCCCCCATTCTTCCTGATGCCCGATCCGTCGGCGTAGAAGCGCCATCGCTCGCTCGGTGCGTACCGCCAGCCCAGCGTCAGCAATGGTGCGACGGCGTCCGCGTCGTAGCGTTCCGCGACATGGATGACGTCGTCGTTCGCGGACACGTCCGCTGACAGGCCGACTTTGACACGGTAGTACGCCGCGCCAACACCGAGACCGAACACGCCGGGGCCGTCGCCGAACCACCAGCGATAGGCGGCACTGCCGAGGTCGAGATCGAAGCGTCCGTGCACTTGCGCACCGAGATCGAAATGCGAGTCACCGAGGTCGAACGACTGCTGCAGCGTCCGGTCGCGGCTGCGGCGGAACGAGAAGTAGTCGAATTCCAGCTCCTGATGGTCGCCGACCAGGAATTCGAGTCGCGCGCGCCCCAGCGTCTCGTGCCCGCTCGGCAGCGTCAGGCTGGCACGACCGAGGTCTTGAAGGTCGCTGGAGGCACGGAGACGCACGTCGGTGTCGGCGTAGTAGCCGCCGAGCGAAAGGCCGATGCGGTCCAGCGCGGGGGACGGATCGGCATGGGCGGTTCCCGTGCCGCAGAGAATGAGCAGGAACAGGGTGCGGCTTCGGATCGGTCTCATTGCGCATCTCGTTCGAACGGGCGAGGTTCCGCGGTGCAACGCGCATGCCAGCAGGCGTTCGTGCAGGAGCGCCGATCCGCCGCGAGTGGTCACGCATCCCATTCCGCCACGCATCCCATTCCGCCGAGGATTTTCCGGCAAGCGGAAAGTTTTTCGTCGACGCATGCCGGCTCCGCGGCCCTCCGCATTTCCGCGTGGCACATGGCTTGCTGGCACTGCGAGAGAACGATGCGTTCTGCCGCACATCCCAATCGCCCGAGGAGCGCCCCATGAGTCGTCGCGATCGCAAGGATCCCCATCCCGCCGGGCCGGCTCGACCGGAAAAACCGCGGGAACGCGAGCACCGCAAGCGTCACGAGAGCGAGAACCTGGATGACGCGCTCGAGGAGACCTTCCCCGCCAGTGATCCGGTGTCGCCGTTCGTTCCCGCGCGCCCGCGGGACGACGACCGCCGGTGATGCGCGCGGCACAGGTGCCGCGATTCGCCGATTCACTTCGCCTCGACGTCGTGCTTCATGGCCCGCATGCGTTCGTGCGTGGCGAGCGCATGCGGGTAGTGCTGCTCGAGCACGCGGCGCACGTCCGGGTCGGCGATCGTCGACAGGCAACGGCGGAACTCGTCGAGGATGCGGTCCTCGGCGGCCTCCAGCTCCTTGATGTACACGGCGTCCCTGTCGCTGCTGAGCTGGGCCTGCACGCGCGTGTAGCACTCCCTGATCTTGCCGATCCAGGTGCCGTCCGAAGGACGTTCCGACGGCGGCAGGAGTTTTCCGATCGCACGCTCGGCGGCGCGCTTTTCTTCGGCGATGTGCCTGAACAGCTGCCGATGTCCATCGTGCTCGGCGCGCTCGCCGGCTTCGCCATAGAACATCACGCCGTCACGCAATACGCCGAGAAGGTCGCGCAGGTCGCTCGCTGCAGACATCGGAATTCCACCGTCGGATCAGTCGATACCCGGCTTCAGCAACATGCATGCCATTTCGTCCCGGGGCATGCAGGCACCGTCGGCTCGGAGGAGAACGGCATGTCGTCGGGACTTGCGTCCGTTGCGACAGGGAAAGCCGCAGCCGACCGGGGTTCCGCCGCATCGGGCCGCCTATGCCGTCCAGGATCGGGGAGCAAGGTCCTGTTCGGTGATGGCAATCCCCCGACTTCCGCTCGATCCATGGGCGCTGCGGAGGCGCATGCGGTGGGCCGCGTCATGGGTGGATGCGCCGGCCGCCATGGTCGATGTCGAGGCACGGAGCGTGCGGATTTCATTTTTGCCGCGCCCACGTTTCGCCGAGTCCGGGCGTGTCTTTTTTTCCCGTGGAGTGCAAAAAATCCATCGTTCGACGCTGTGCGGTGCCGGCGGATCGGGGCGTGCGGCTGGTGCGCTTCGTGCATCGGCTGGCTTGTCTTCCGATATCCACGAGGAGGTCATCATGAAGACCATCCACCGCAGCACGGCATCGTTCGCGTTGTGCAGCCTCCTGGCAATGGCGGCCGCGGCTCCGGTCGTCGCGCTCGAGCAAGACGATCCGATGAACGATCCCATGAACGACCAGAAGTCGGATCAGCCCGTGAGCGACACCTGGATCACGACGAAGGTGAAGAGCGAACTGGCGACGACGGACGGTGTGAAGAGCATGGACATCAGCGTCAAGACCGTGAACGGCGTGGTCACGCTGACGGGCACCCAGCCCAACCCGATGGCAATCCAGAATGCCGTCGCGACGGCCGAGAAGATCAAGGGAGTCAAGCGCGTCGATGCGACGAACCTGACGGTTCGCAACGATACGACCAAGGACCGCCCGCATGAATGAGGCATGCAGCCTCCGGGGACCCGGACGCGCTCCGTAGCGCGGGGCGCAGGACGCCGCCGTGCCGGTGGACGTATCCCGGCACGGTGGATTCCGCCCGATCCGCATGCTCTCGTCGGCTCCGGCCCCTACGGTGTCTTCCCGCGAGTCGCTCGCGCGACTCGGGCGGGCGCGCCGTATCACGGACGCCCTGCTCGGTCGCGCACGCGCCGGCGACCTGTACGAGCGGCCGATTCCCGAGCGGCATCGTCTCATTTTCTACCTCGGGCATCTCGACGCGTTCGAATGGAACCTCCTCGCTGCGCCGGAAAGCAGCCGACGTGCCGAGCCGCTCGATGCGCTTTTCGCGTTCGGCATTGATCCCCTGGGCAGTGGATTGCCGGACGATACGGCGGGCGACTGGCCCAGCGTGGCGCGCGTCGATGCCTATGTGACCTCCACGCGTCGGCGTCTCGACGCGCTGCTGCCGGTCCTGCTGGGGAGCGACCGATACGGCGGCGATGCACCGCCCGCCGCATTCTTGCTCGAAGCCGCGATCGAACATCGCCTGATGCATGCGGAGACATTGGCCTATCTGCTGAACCGATCGGCCAGTGCGCGACCGTATCGCGATGCCCTGCCGGCGCGTGATGTCGTGTCCGCCTTCGTCCGCATACCGGGCGGCGTCGCCACGCTGGGCCGGCGCCGCGACGGTTGGCGGACATTCGGCTGGGACAACGAATACGAAGCGCACGAAGTGGCGGTCGACGCATTCGAGATCGGCCGCTGCATGGTCAGCAACGGCGAATTCCTGCGGTTCGTCGAAGCCGGAGGATACGAGGATCCGGCGTGCTGGTCGGTGGAGGATTGGCGCTGGCGCACCGGACGCGGCATAGCGCATCCGTCGTTCTGGGAGCGCTTCGCGGGAGGCTGGCGTCAACGGACCTTGTCGGAATACCTGCCGCTGCCGCTCGATTGGCCGGCCTACGTCAGTCATGCCGAAGCGGCGGCGTACGCGCGCTGGATGCACGCCTCGTTGCCGACCGAAGCGCAGTGGCATCGTGCCGCCTACGGCTCGCTCCATGGTCGGGAACGCCCTTACCCATGGGGTACCGATGCGCCGGCGGCATGCCACGGCAATTTCGGTTTCCACGACGAGCGGCCGCATGCCGTCGATGCGCACCCGCAAGGCGACAGCGCCTTCCACGTGCGCGGCCTGCTCGGCAATGGCTGGGAATGGACCGCCACCACGTTCGCGCCCCTGCCCGGCTTCGAGGCGTTCGCGTTCTACCCCGGCTATTCGGCCGACTTCTTCGACGATCGCCACTACGTCCTCAAGGGAGGCGGACCATTCACCGACGCTGCGTTGTTGCGGCGTCCGTTTCGCAACTGGTTCCAGCCGCACTACCCGTACGTGCATGCCGGCTTCCGCTGCGTGAGGAACCGATGAGCGCGTGCGGTCTTGCTCCCCTGCCTGCGGACGGTACGGCCTTCGAGCGATTCGCCGCCGACGTGCGCGCGGGCCTCGGTGGTCCGGGCCGGAAATCGTTGCCCCCCATGCATCTCTACGATGCGCTCGGATCCGCCCTGTTCGAAGCGATCACCCGCCTGCCCGAATACGGTGTATGGCGCGCCGAACGACGCGTGCTCGAACGCCATGCGAACGACATCGCCGCCTGCTGCCAAGCGGACACGGTGATCGAGCTCGGCAGCGGCAGCGCCACGAAAACGCGTCTTCTGCTCGAAGCCTCTCTGCGTCGCCATCCGGTATCGTACGTCGCGGTCGACGTCTCCCCGTCCGCGCTCGAAGGGACCCGGGCGACCTTGCGGGACCTGGACGGACTGGCGGTGACGCTGGTCGAAGCCGACTATCTTTCCGGCCTGGAGCGAGCGCTCCAGGCGCGTGGAAACGCAGGCCGGGTCCTCGTGCTGTTCCTCGGCAGCTCCCTGGGCAACTACGCCGCGGGCGAGGCATCGCGGTGGCTGGGCGCCATCCGCCGAAGCCTGCGGTCCGGCGACGGCCTGCTGGTCGGCGTCGACCTGGACAAACCGGCACGACGCCTGCTGTCGGCCTATGCAGATCCGCTGGGCGTCACGGCCGCGTTCAATCTGAACCTGCTCGCGCGCATGAACCGCGAGCTCGGCGCGGACTTCGATCCCTCGTCCTTCCGCCACGTCGCACGGTTCGATCCACGCACGCGCGACGTCGAAATGCACCTGCGATCGCTTCGGGCGCAGCAGGTGCATTTCGCGCGTCTCGGCTTGTCGGTCGCCCTGCGGGCTGGCGAGACGATCCATACCGAGAGCAGCCACAAATACCGGACAGAAGAACTCGACGCGCTGGCCGCCGGCGCGGGCTTCCGTCCCGCCGGGCACTGGCGCGACGATGCGTGGCCATTTCTCGAAGCGCTCTACACAGCGTGAGCCCTGCTCCGTCGGCACTCCGGAAAACCGCCCGGGTAACGCAGATCGCCGGGGTACGGATACTCGCTGGAGTGGACGGCTCGCGGTTCCCGCACGCCGGCGCGCAATGTCCGTTCGCCCCGCTGCGACGGATTCGTGAAGCACTCAATCGTCGTCGATTCCGTCCGCCGCCTGCCGCGCGCCATCCTCGGCTTCGCCCGCGTCTGGGCTTCGGCGGGCCGCGCCGTCCCGGTTCTTTTCCGGGCGATCGTGCAGCCCCGCCGATGCATTCCGATCCATCGGTTCCCGACCGGATCGCCCCGCCGCCTCGCCTGCTCCGAAGAAGCGATCGAAACGGATGTATTCGTTGTTCGACAACGACCTGTCGTCCCATCGGGAGCCGGTGGACATGCATGTCTCCTTGGAGGGAGCCCGGGCGGGCTGCGCCGTTCGCTCGCGCGATGCCGGCGCCCCGTCGCCTTTCGCGCGGACTGCGGCATTCGACTTCCGTTGCGCTGTCGAGCCGGACGAGCCGGCATCGGCAGCACGAGGATCAATGCGGGCTCGCCACGCCCCGAAGCATCGCGTTCGCCGAGCGGCCGTCACCACCGTAGGCCACGTTGCTCAACGCCACCATGCCGACCAGCCGCTTGTCGCGGTCGACGACGGGCAGGCGCCGGACACCGAGTTCGGCCATGTTGCGGGCGACGTGGGAAACGTCCTCGTCGTCGAAGCAGTACTTCACCTCCTCGGTCATGACGTCGCGCACCGGCGTCCTTGCGTCGAGGCCGAGCGCGATTCCGCGCACGACGAGGTCGCGATCGGTGACCATGCCGACCAGGCGATCGTTCTCGCTGACCGGCAGGCTGCCGACGTCGGCTTCGGCCATGAGTTTCGCGGCGTCGGCGAGCGTCTGGTCCGGTCGCGCGAGGTGCACGCCGGAAGTCATCATTTCGCGGATCTTGGTCATGGAAACGTACTCCGTTCGGATGGAGAAGGGTCAGGACCGCGGGCTCGGCGTCTCCGCGCCGCATTGCGGATGTCCGCATCCACAGTCCGGGCTGCCGCTTTCCGGTGCCGCGTCGACGGCGGCGTTCGCGCAGTAGGGGCTGCAATAGGTCTGTCCGGCGGGCACCTCGCAGGAGCAGCTCGCGTGCGCGCAGGTACGGATGGAGGTTTCGGTAGTCATCTCGTTCTCCTCTTCGGCTCGGTCCCGGGAGCGGCGGCTCCCGTGGTGGCGCTGCAAGACGCGCGCCATGCGGCCGTCGCCAGCGCTGGCACGAAGTCGATACGAAGGCGCTTTGCCCGAGGCCGCTGCCATGCGTGGCGCGGCGTGCAATCTTTTCCGTCAGGGTGGCGAACGGGTTTCCCATCGGTCCGAGGCAGGACGCCTCCTCGAACGATGGCTTTAGTGGTGGATTCGCATGAGACGCACGCGGTATTCGCCGGGACTCCGGTGGCGCACGAGCACCGGCGCGGCGGTCAGTCGAGCGCGGGCAAGGCCTGGTCGAGCGCCTCGAAGCCGGCCCAGGGTTCCGTGCGCAAGGCGAGCGCTCGCCGCTTCGCGGCCATGAGATCGTAGGCCGCAGGCCCGTTCGTGGCGGCCAGCGCTTGCCAGCGCAGCGGCACGGCCACCGGAGCCCCTGCGCGCGCGCGCAGGGACCAGCTCGCCACGCTGGTCGCTCCGCGCGTATTTCGCAGCCAGTCGATGAAGATGCGACCACGGCGCTTGGCCTTGCTGGCCGTGGCGATGTAGGTCGCCGGGTCGCGTGTCGCCATGGCGTCCGCGAAGGCTTCGCAGAAGGCCTTGGCTTCGGCCCAACCCGGACCGCGCGTGATCGGCACGACGACGTGCACGCCCTTGCCGCCCGACAGGCGCACGAAACTCTCCAGACCCGCGGCGCGCAACTGGCGTCGCACGTCGCGCGCCGCCGCGACCAGGGCGGCCCAGCCGATACCGGGGTCGGGATCGAGATCGAAGACGAGGCGGTCCGGACGGTCCGGATCGTCGACCCGCGCGCCCCACGGATGGAATTCGAGCACGTTCATCTGCACGAGTTCGAGCACTCCCGCCTCGTCTTCGACGTAGAGGTAGTGGTCGCTTCGTCCCGTCTTCTCGCGCAGCCGCACCGAGCGGACGTGCGCACCGAGCGTCCCGGCGTGGTGCTTCTGGAAGAAGCAGGTGCCGCCGACGCCATCCGGACAGCGCAGGATCGACAGCGGCCGTCCGGCGATTTCCGCCAGCAGGCGCGGTGCGACTGCGCGGTAGTAGTCGGCGACGTCCTGCTTGCTGTAGCCGGCGTCGACATAGACGAGGCGCTCGGGATGCGTGATCGACACCTCGCCGGATGCCGCAAGCGGCACCGTCCGGGCCGCGATTCGCTTTCCGCCCATGTCCGTTTCCTCCACCGATTTGTCCTCGCGCAAGCGCACGAAGCTGGCCTGTCTCAGCAACCCTTCCTTCGCCCAGCCGCGGAACTCGACCTCCGCGACGAGGAGCGGTTCGACCCAATGCACGTCCGCGGATCGCAACGGCACGTGTGCGGGCAGTTCGACGGTCGCACGCGACCGGTGGTCGCCCGCGAGCCGGCGCGCCAGCGAGCGCAGCGTCGAGTCGTCGAAGCCGGTGCCGACGCGGCCCACGTAGCGCAGGCGGCCGCCGTCGCGTGCCGCCA
>DBMH01000237.1:0-1319 GCA_002297645.1 Rhodanobacteraceae bacterium UBA703
CCGTCCGGGCAGGCCGGCCGTCGTCGGCAGGCCGGCGACGTCGAGATTGTCCTTGACCGCGACCGGCAGGCCGTCGAGACGGCCGATCGTGCGGCCTTCGCGCCGTCGCGCATCGCTGGCGGCAGCCTCGGCGGCCGCCGCGTCGGACAGTGCCGCGTACGCGTTGAGATGCGGGTTCTCGCGCCCGATCGCGGAACGATGGACCGCCGTCAGGCGGACGCTGTCGACGCGTCCGGCGGCGAGCCAGTGCAACAGTTGGAACGCGGAGGCGCCGCGCAGGTCGTGGTCGGAAAGGGCACGTTCGGCGGCGGGCGTCATGCGGTCTCGCTGGCAACGGATGAACGCCGATTATGCCCATCCGGGCGTGGCGGCGATGTGCATTCGCATCAGGAGGAGGCCGGATACCCCTGCGGATCGCGCGCGCTGGCGGCGGCGGACGGATGCGCAGGCAGCCCTTGCGCTCTCGGCCGGTTTGCCGCTGCGCCGCCGATTCCGGACAATCGCGGTCTTTCCTCGGCAGACCGGAGCCAGCAATGAGCGAGCGCGATGTGATGGAGTACGACGTCGTCACGGTCGGTGCCGGGCCGGCCGGACTCGCCTTCGCGATCCGCCTGAAGCAGCTCAAGCCGGAGCTGAGCGTCTGCGTGATCGAGAAGGCCTCGACGATCGGCGCGCAGATCCTGTCCGGCGCGGTGATCGAGCCCGAGCCGCTGAACGAACTGCTGCCGGAGTGGGGCAAGACGCCGCCGCCGATCTGCGTGCCCGTGACGAAGGACGAGTTCTGGTTCCTGCGCGACGCCACGCGCGCGACCCGGTCGCCGATCGTGCCGCCGCAGATGCACAACCAGGGCAACTACATCGTCTCGCTCGGCGCCCTCTGCGCCTGGCTGGCGCCGCAGGCCGAAGCGCTCGGCGTGGAGATCTATCCGGGCTTCGCCGCAGCGGAGCCGCTGTTCGACGAGAACGGCGCGGTCCGCGGCGTGCGCATCGGCGACATGGGCGTCGCGAAGGACGGTTCGCACAAGCCCGGCTACACCCAGGGCATCGACATCCATGCGAAGACCACCGTGCTCGCCGAGGGCTGTCGCGGCTCGCTCTCCAAGCAGCTGATCGCGAAGTACAAGCTCGACGCGGACAGCGACCCGCAGACCTACGGCATCGGCATCAAGGAGCTGTGGCAGGTGCCGGCCGGCCGCATCGAGGCCGGCAAGGTGATGCACACGCTCGGCTGGCCGCTGAACACCTCGACCTACGGCGGCAGCTTCCTGTACCAGCTCGACCAGGACCGCATCGCGCTCGGCTTCGTCGTCGGCCTCGAC
>DBMH01000237.1:1336-12164 GCA_002297645.1 Rhodanobacteraceae bacterium UBA703
CAAGGCGCTGCTCGACGGCGGCAGCCTCGTCTCGGCCGGCGCGCGCGCGCTGGTCGAGGGCGGTTTCCAGTCGCTGCCGAAGGCGGAGATGCCCGGCGCGCTGCTGATCGGCGATTCCGCCGGACTGGTCAACGTGCCGAAGATCAAGGGCACGCACCAGGCGATCCGCTCCGGCATGCTCGCCGCCGCGCATCTCGCCGAGCATGGCACGTCGGCCGGCTGGGACGCGGCGCTGCGCGGCTCGGCCGTCGTCTCGGAACTGCGCAAGGTGCGCAATATCCGTCCGGGCTTCAACAAGGGCCTGTGGTTCGGCCTCGCCAACGCGGGCTGGGAGACGGCGACCGGCGGACTGTCGCCGTGGACGCTGAAGAACCATGCCGACTGGTCTTCGCTCGAAAAGCTCGACGCGGCGACCGCCGACACCCATCCGGGACCGAATGCGGCTTCCTCGAAGCAACCGGCCTACGTCGAGCGTACCCTGGCGCCGCGCGACCGCCTCGCCGGCGTCTACTTCGCCGCGACCGAGCACGACGAGGACCAGCCGGTGCACCTCAAGGTCGCCGATACGAACATCTGCATCACGCGCTGCGCCGAGGAGTACGGCAACCCGTGCCAGCGCTTCTGCCCGGCCGGCGTCTACGAGATCGCCGAGGATGCCGGCGGCAAGCGCCTGCAGATCAACGCCGCCAACTGCGTGCACTGCAAGACCTGNNAGACCTGCGACATCAAGGACCCCTACCAGATCATCACCTGGGTCACGCCGGAAGGCGGCAGCGGGCCGAACTACCAGAACCTGTGAAGACCTCCGGCCCGATCGGATCCGCCGCCCGACCCCACCCGCCAACCGTCGCGACGTCACCCGCGCGCCGGTAGCGCGGGGGCCGGTGGCCCCGGACAGGTACGGGCCCGTCGCGATGGGTCCGCCCTCCCTGCCGACGACCATTCCAGCGGATGCGCCAACGCGCGGATCATTAAAATCTGTAAAACTGCACTATCTCGTCTCCGACTGCCCGATTCCGGCCGTCGATGGCGGTGGCGTGCGTGTAATCTGGCGATGATCGCGGACGCGTCACGGCACCGGGCTGGATGCACGGCCTGTTCCGTCGACGGACCGCCACGGGGACCACGCCGGCCGGAGAAGGAGCCCGAGGCTCCACGCGCGCCGGAGCACCGGGACATCGAGGGAATCACATGACCGAGCAACACCGGAGCGGCTGGCTCAGCAACCGCCCGATCCAGACCAAGCTGCTGCTGGCATTCGGGGCGATCCTGCTGGCCTTCCTCCTGGCCGTCGTGACCATCCTCCTCGCGATGTCGTCGCAGACGGAAACGCGGCTGTGGACGCAGCACACGCGCGACGTCATCGACGAGTTCGACAATCTGGTGCGCTCGCTGCGGGAAGCCGACCTCGACGTGCGCAACCTCACCATGTCCGGGGGCACCAAACAGGCGAGCGAGTACCAGCAGGACATCGCGACGGCACGGCAGCACCTGACCGCCGCGCTGGCGCTGACCGTGGACAATGCCGAGCAGCAGATACGCCTGCATCAGGTCGACGCGCAGATCACGCGCTGGGCCGCCCAGGTCGCCGATCCCGCCGTCGCCGCGGCGACGCGCGTCACCGCCGAGGACGGCGACCGCTCCGCGCGCTTCCACGAGATCGGCCAACGCTACCTCGACGCGACGCATGCGCAGATGGAGGACATCACGCACGCGCTCGACGAAGGGCGCGCGGACGAGCGCCGCCTGCTCGATCAGCGCAACGAATTGCTGGAAGGCACCGTCGTCGCGGTGCGCGCCATCGTGATCGGCATGTTCCTGTTCGGCGTGCTCGTCGGCATCCTCGCGCTGTGGCTGTCGTCGCGCCTGATCACGCGGCCGGTGCGCCACCTGACCGGGCTGATGACCCGCCTCGCCGACAAGGACCACGGCATCGAAGTCGTCGGCCAGGATCGCAGCGACGAGGTCGGCGCGATCGCGCGCGCGCTGGAGGTGTTCAAGCACGCCTCGATCGCGACCAGCGAGCAGACCTGGATCAAGTCGAACGTGGCCGAAATCGCCGGGGCGCTGCAGGGCGCGACGAGCCAGGAAGAATTCGCGCGCGCCCTGACCGCCGAGACGGCACCGCGGCTCAAGGCCGGCGTCGCGCTGTTCTTCGCCTGGAACGCGGAAGAGCGCCAGCTCGACCTCCGCGGCAGCTACGGATTCCGGCAACGCAAGCATCTCGGCACGCGCTACGCGCCGGGCGAAGGCCTCGTCGGCCAGGTCGCGCTGGAACGCAAGGCCATCGTGCTGGAACCCGTGCCGGACGACTACATCCAGATCCATTCCGGCATCGGCGAGGCGCCGCCGCGCAGCATCATCGCGCTGCCGCTGCTGCTGCAGGACCAGTTGCTCGGCGTGCTCGAGTTCGGCAGCTTCACGCCCTTTGGCCACGCCGAACAGGGACTGCTCGACGAACTGCTGCCCTTCGCCGCCCTGGCGCTGGAGAACCTCGCGCGCGCGCAGCGCACCCAGGAACTGCTGGTCCACACGCAGCGGCAGGCCATGGAGCTGCAGACCTCCGAGGAAGAACTGCGCGTTCAGCAGGAGGAACTCGCCGCCAGCAACGAGGAACTGCAGGCGAAGACCGTCGAGCTGGAAGAGCAGCAGCAGCGCCTGCGCACTTCCGAGGAGGAGCTGCGCGTCCAGGCCGAGGAACTGCAGGCGTCCAACGAGGAACTGCGCCAGACCTCCGATACGCTGACCGAGCAGAAGCGCATGCTCGAGCAGGCGAAGCAGGACACCGAGCAGAAGGCCGACCAGCTGGCGCGCGCGAGCCAGTACAAGTCCGACTTCCTCGCCAACANNACGAGCTGCGCACGCCGCTGAACAGCCTGCTGATCCTGTCGCGCAACCTCGCCGACAACGACAACGGCAACCTCGACAACGACCAGGTCGAGTCGGCGCGCGTGATCCACGAGTCCGGCTCGAACCTGCTGCGCCTGATCAACGACATNNTCCAAGATCGAGGCCGGCAAGATGCAGGTCGTCGCCGAGGACTTCCCGCTCGCGCATTTCGTGCAGGCGCTGCTGCGCCGGTTCCGTCACGTCGCCGGCGAGAAGTCGCTCGCCTTCGCGGTGGACCTGGCCGAAGGATTGCCGGCGTCGCTCCACACCGACGGCTCCCGCCTGGAGCAGATCGCGAACAACCTGGTCGGCAACGCCTTCAAGTTCACGCGGGAAGGTTCCGTGCACGTGGACATCGCGCGGCCGAAGACCGACCTCGCGCGGCGCTTCGGACTGGCGCCGGACGGCGCGGTCGCGATCACCGTCACCGATACCGGCATCGGCATCCCGGCCGACAAGCTCGACCACATCTTCGGCGCGTTCGAGCAGATGGACGCGAGCACCAGCCGCAAGTACGGCGGCAGCGGTCTCGGCCTGGCGATCGCGCGCCGCCTCGGCGAGCTGCTCGGCGGCGGCATCGCCGTCGAGAGCACCGTCGACGAGGGCAGCCGCTTCACCGTCGTGTTGCCGGAACGGATGCCCTCCTCCGCGCAAGCGGAGCCCGTCCTCCCCGCCGCCGCTGCCGCGGAACCGGCCGTCCCCGCCGTGTTCTCCACACCGACGGCCTCGATGCCCAAGCCCTGGGTGCCGGACGACCGCGACGAACTGAACGAAGGCGACACCGTCATCCTCGCCATCGAGGACGACCCGGTGTTCGCGCGCACCTTGGTCGACATGGTCCGCCGCAAGGGGTGCCGCGCACTCGCCGCCGGCGACGGCGAGTCCGGCCTCTACCTCGCGCGCCACTACCGCCCGACCGGCATCCTGCTCGACGTGATGCTGCCGGGCNNCGGGCATCGACGGCTGGGGCGTGATCGAGCGCTTGAAGGCGGACCCGGTCACGCGGCGCATTCCGGTGCATTTCATTTCCGCGGTCGAGGACGTCGCCCGTGCCAAGCAGCTCGGCGCGATCGGGTTCCTGACCAAGCCGGTCGAACGCGACGCGCTGCTCGACGCGTTCGAACGCCTGCTGCAATCCGCTCCGGGCGCCACGCGCAAGGTGCTGCTGATCGACGACGATCCCGATTCGCGCCTCGCGGTCGGCAGCCTGATCCGCTCCGACATGGTCCAGATCGTGGAAACCGGCTCGGCCGAGGACGCGTTGCCGCTGTTCGAGAACGACACCTTCGACGTCGTCGTGCTCGACCTCGGCCTGCCCGGCATGAGCGGCTTCGAGTTCCTCGACCGCCTCGGCTCTCGCGTCCGCGAATTGCCGCCGATCGTCATCCATTCGGGGCGCGAGCTCAGCCGCGAGGAAAGCACCCGGCTGCGACAGTACACCGACAGCATCGTCATCAAGGGCACGCGCTCGCTGGAACGGCTGCTGGACGAGATCAGCCTGTTCCTGCACAGCGTGCGCAAGGACGCCGTCCCGCGCGTCCTGCGCGATCTCGACGGCGGACTGGCCGGGCGCACGGTGCTGGTGGTCGACGACGACATGCGCAACATCTTCGCGCTGTCCAAGATCCTGCGCGAGAAGGGCCTCAACGTCGTCATGGCGCAGGACGGCCACAAGGCCCTGCGCCAGATCGACGAGAACGCGGCGATCGAGATCGTGCTGATGGACATCATGATGCCCGGCATGGACGGCTACGAGACGATGCGCGAGATCCGCACGCGCCCGGCGCACGCGAAGCTGCCGATCATCGCGGTGACCGCGAAGGCGATGAGCGGCGACCGCGACAAGTGCCTGGATGCCGGTGCGAACGACTACCTGGCCAAGCCGATCGACATCGACAAGCTGCTGTCGATGATGCGCATCTGGCTGCACGCCTGAACGGGGCCGATCGATGGCGCGACCGGAAATCGAGGACGTCGAAGTCGACCTGTTCATGCGCGCGCTGCAGTTGCGCCACGGCTACGATTTCAGCCGCTACGCACCGGCCTCGTTCAAGCGCCGCGTGCTGAACCTCGCCGCGAGCGCGGGCTGCCGCACGGTCATCGAGCTGACCGACCGCCTGCTGCGCGAGGACGCGCTGGTGCCGCAGGTGATCGCCGGCCTGTCCGTCCCCGTGTCGGAGATGTTCCGCAATCCCAGCGTGTTCCGCACGCTGCGCGAGGAAGTGCTGCCGGTGCTGGCGTCGTATCCGGTGATCAACATCTGGCAGGCCGGCTGCGCCTTCGGCCAGGAGGTGTACTCGCTGGCGATCCTGCTGGAGGAAGCCGGACTCTACGACCGCAGCCAGATCTTCGCGACGGACTTCAGCGACGCGGCGCTGATCCGTGCGCAGGAAGGCATCTTTCCGGCACGCGACGCGCGCCTGTATTCCGAGAACTACCTCGCTGCCGGCTGCCAGCGCTCGCTGGCCGACTACTACCATGCCCGCTACGACTTCATGAAGTTCGACGAACGGCTCAAGCGCAACGTCACGTTCGCGAACCACAACCTGGTGTGCGACGGCGTGTTCTGCGAGGCGCACCTGATCCTGTGCCGCAACGTGCTCATCTACTTCACCAACGAACTGCAGGACCACGTGCTCTCGCTGTTCCGCGACAGCCTCGTGCGCAACGGCTTCCTGTGCCTGGGAAACCGCGAGAACATCGGCTTCGCGTCGGCGGCACGCGACTTCACGCCCGTCAATGCACGCGAGCGCATCTTCCGCAAGAGCGCCGAGGCCGCGTGAGCCGGATGGCGCCGACCGTCGTCATGGGCTGCTCGGCGGGCGGAATGAGCGCGCTGCGCACGGTACTCGGCGGCCTCGACAAGGGCTTCCCCCGGCCGGTCGTGGTGGTCTGCCACACCGGCTCGGAGGACATCACCACGTTCTGCGAGCTGCTCGAGACGACCAGCACCCTGCCGGTGCGCGAGGCCCGCGAGCGCCAGTCCGTCACGACCGGCGTCGTTCACGTCGCCCCGAGCGGGTATCATCTGCTGCTGGAAGGAGACGGGCGTTTCGCATTGTCCGTCGACGAACGGGTTTCGTTCGCGCGTCCGGCCATCGACGTGCTGTTCGAGTCCGCCGCGTCGGCGTGCGGAAGCGACCTCATAGGAGTGGTCATGACGGGGGCGAACTACGACGGTGCCGCCGGCCTGCGCACGATCCGTCGGCGCGGCGGGCTCGCCATCGTGCAGACGCCGGCCGATGCCCATGCTCCGTCCATGCCGCAGGCCGCGCTCGACGTCGCCGGTGCCGACTACTGCGTTCCGCTGGGCGAGATCGCGTCCGTGCTCAACCAGCTCTGCCTGCCGAAGGCACGGCCATGACCCGGCGCGCGGGAACCGGCGTCCACTTTCCATCGTTTCCTCGCCCCGCGGACGAACCGGCGGCGACGGGGAGCGCCGCAAGACCACAGACAGGCGTCAAAGCATGATCGCGTCCCTGCAACCGAAAATCCTGATCGCGGACGACCACCGCCCGAACCTGGTCGCGATGCAGCGGCTTCTCGCCGGTGTCGACGCCGAGATCGTCGAGGCGATGACCGGCAACGACGTGCTCGCCGCCACGCTGGACCACGAGTTCGCGCTGATCCTGCTCGACGTGCAGATGCCGGACATGAACGGCTTCGAGGCCGCGACGCTGCTCGCCGGCGAGGAGCGCACGCGCTCGACGCCGATCATCTTCGTCACCGCCTCGCATGCCGACGACGTCAACCGCCTGCGCGGCTATAGCTTCGGCGCGGTCGACTACATCACCAAGCCGCTGAACGAGGTGATCCTGCTCTCCAAGGTGCGCATCTTCCTGGAGCTCTACCGCAGCAAGGTCGCCCTGCGCTCGGCGCTGTCGGATCTCTCCGAGCGCAACCGCCAGCTCGAACGCGAGATCCAGGAGCGCCGCATGGCCGAGGAGCAGGTGCGCCACCTCGCGCACCACGACGGCCTGACCGGCCTCGCCAACCGGCTGCTGTTCATGGCGCGGCTCGAGGCCGCGATCGCGCGCTCGCGCGCCGACGGACGCGGCTTCGCCCTCGCCTACCTCGACATCGACGACTTCAAGCCGATCAACGACAACCATGGCCACCAGGCCGGCGACGAACTGCTCAAGCTCATCGCCGGCCGCCTGCGCAACGGTCTTCGCTACGACGAGACCGGCGCGCGCCTGGGCGGCGACGAATTCGCGCTGATCCTCAACGTCGACGGCGTGCATTCCGCCAGCGAGCGGGCCGGCGCGATCGCACGCTCGCTGTTCGAGCCCTACGACGTCCCTTCGCGCGCCGATGGAAGCAGCGTCGACGTGCGCATCAGCGGCAGTCTCGGCATCGCCCTGTATCCGCAGCACGGCGACGACAGCGAGTCGATGATCCATGCCGCCGACGTCGCGATGTACGCGGCCAAGCGCGAGCAGACGCAGTTGCACCTGCTCGGCGTCGAATAGCTCCGCGCCACGGCATCGAGGGGCATTCGCCACCGGGCGGCCGCAGCATGCGCGCGAATCGGCATGGCCGCGCGGAAGACGGCAGCGCTCCGCCTTCGCCGCCGCGCATTCCGCCTCGACGTCCGGCAGCGGCATCTCGCCCCGCGGTTTCGGGTTCTCCGGATACCTTCCGATGCGAGCGCACCGGAAGATATCCGGACGTCGGCGCGATCAGGGCACGTAGTCGATGCTGATCATCGCCGGCGACGGCAGCGAGTCGATACCCGTGACGGCGGGCGCATTGACCGGCGCGCTGTAGTACTTGCCGCTCAGCGGCGCTGTCCCCGCTTCGCACACGATCGAACTGGTGGAACGGCTGTTTCGCGTCGGATCGGTCAGCACCGTGGCCCCGGTCTTCGGCACGTAGTACATCGTGCGTGCATTGCCGTTGGCGGACAGGACGCCGGGACGTACGTTGCCGGCGAACACGAAGACCGGGCCGCTGCAGTCGCTGCTCGCGTAGTAGGCCGTCGACTGCCCCGCAGCAAGGCCGTCCTGCGTGATCGACACGATGTAGCCCAGCGTCGAAATGAGCTCGATGTTGGTGCCGTAGCCACCCGCCGTGGTGGCGTACAGCGGGCGCGGCAAGCTGCTGGTCAGCGTGCCGTTCATGCGCGCGACGAACCTGGACGTACCGGAAGCCCCGGTCGCGCCGGTCGGGCCGGTCGCACCCGTGCCCCCGGTAGGGCCGGTCGCGCCGGTGGGACCGGTCGCACCCGTCACGCCGGTGACACCCGTCGCACCGGTCGCCCCCGTGACACCCGTCGCGCCGGTCGACCCCATCGCCCCCGTCAGGCCGATCGGACCGGTAGGACCCACGTCGCCCGTCGAACCCGTTGCACCGGTGGCACCGGTGGCACCTGTCGCGCCCGTCGGACCGGTCGGGCCGGTCAATCCCGTGGCACCCGTAGCGCCGGTCGGGCCGGTGGCTCCGGTAAGTCCCGTCATTCCCGTCGGACCGGTCAATCCCGTAACGCCCGTGGCACCCGTGGCGCCCGTTGTACCTGTCACGCCGGTCGGGCCGGTCGCCCCCGTGATGCCGGTCGCACCCGTCGGGCCGGTCACGCCGGTGGCACCCGCTCCGCCGTTCGAGCCCGTCGGACCCGTTGCCCCCGTCGCGCCCGTCGGCCCGGTGGGCCCCGTCGCACCGGTCGCCCCCGTTGCGCCGACGGCGCCGTTCAGGGCGAATTGCGCCACCGGTGCGGTGGCGATCGGCTGGNNCGGCAGCGCGACACCGTTGACCTTCACCTGCAGATAGGTCTGGTTGCCGACGAAGGCGCCCGGAAACGCGAGGCTGATGTTGAACAGCCCATTGTGCACCGGAAACGCCGGCTCGGAGATCGTCGATCCGATCTGGCTGCCGCCGGTGGCGGCGCTCCACAGCGAGAACTCGAGGTCGTAGTCGCCGTTGGCCGCCGTGCCGTCCTTCTCCAGTCGCCCCTGGTAGACGAAATCCGGCAGTTGGACGGCATCCGGCGCAGCCTGTGCCGCGGTGACGAACAAGGCCAGCGCAGCGGCCAGCTTCTTGCGTGTGAGCTTCATGGTGTGCAATCCCCTGTATCGAATTCGAATCCGTTGCGGAACAAGGTATCGTCGAGTGCGGATTGGGCACTCAGGAAGCCGGAGGTCAACCGGTACTGGCTGCCCCCGTCCTTCGCGACGCTCTCGCCGGCGATCGCTTGCCCCAGCGTCGACACCATCGTGTAGCAGGACGCCGAGACGACTCCGCCGCCACTGGCGACGACGCTGCGGCTTATCGCGTAGTGGCTATTGCCCGCCGATGCGGGAACCGCGGCGGCGCAAAACGCGACCACCAGGACACCTGCGCAGCGGCGCACCGCGCTTTGCGCTGTCTTGCCTTCCATCGAGTTCCCCTGTGGGCGTTGCCGCCGCCGGGCACGGCGCCGCGGCGGATCTGCGTATCCCGCGCAAGCATCCCGGTTTCGATGCGCCGCGCTTTTTGCACAAGTTTGCATTGCGAACTGGATCACAATCGAAGATATGCCGTCAACGGCCGCGAAAGCGCCGCGGCCTTCTTCCTGCCGGTCGCCCCGACGGTCCGACAGTCGTCTCCCGCCACTCCGTCCGCAGGGCCGCATGCGCGGCCGCGGCGGGCTCGCGCCCCTTCCGCGGAAGGGGCGCGTTCGGGAATCCGTCATGCATGCCACCGAGTGGGCGTACCCCGAACGGACGAACCACCGACCTCCGGAACCGCGGAAGCGAACACCCCATGCCGACCTGTGGAGCCGCTGCCGGACCGCACGGCGATGCGTCGTTCACGCCCCGATCCGGCGAGCGCCCGAGGCGCCTCCGCTCGGCGAAGGCCACGCAGCGCTCGTCGCTCCGGCGGATGCCCATGCGCGCAGGAGTCGCGGTCCGCTGTGCGATGCTGCGCAGCCCTTCTCCCGCGAGCATGCTCCATGCCGTCGCCCCGCATCGCCCTCGTCAGCGTCGCCGCCGCCCGTGCGCTCGACGACGATCTCGCCCCCCTTCTCGACGCCCTGCACGCCGCCGGCGCCGACGCGCAGGTCGTCGACTGGGACGACGGCACCGTCGACTGGTCGCATTTCGACCTCGCCCTGTTGCGCTCCACCTGGGACTACACCGACCGCCTGCCGGCGTTCATCGCGTGGGCGGAACGCACCTCGGCGCAAACGCGCCTGGCCAATCCGCTCGACGTGTTGCGCTGGAACACCGACAAGCACTACCTCGCCGACCTGGCGCGTGCCGGCGTCGCGATCGTGCCGAGTGCGTTCGTCGAACCCGGCGAGGATCCGGCTGCCGCGCTCGAGGCCTTCCTCGCCACCCACGCGCAGGCGGCGGAATTCGTCGTCAAGCCCGCAGTCGGCGCCGGCTCGCGCGACGCCCAACGGCATGGCCGCGAGGATCGCAGGCACGCGACGGCGCACATCGCGCGCCTGCTCGCAGCCGGACGCAGCGTGCTGCTGCAACCGTATCTGGAGCGTGTCGACGCCCACGGCGAGACCGCACTGGTCCACTTCGACGGCGTCTTCAGCCACGCCATCCGCAAGGGACCGTTGCTGCTGCGCGGCGAGGGACCGACCGACGCGCTGTTCGCGGCCGAGGACATCACGCCACGCAGCGCAACCGATGCCGAGCGAGCGCTCGCGCTGCAGGCATTGCAGGCGATCCCGTTCGCCGGCCCGCTCGCCTACGCGCGCGTCGACCTCATCCACGACGCCGACGGCAGGCCGCGCCTGCTCGAGCTCGAGCTTGCCGAACCGTCGCTGTTCTTCGCGCACGGCGCCGGCAGCGCGCGCCGCTTCGCCGACGGGTTGCTCGCACGCATCGCCGCGTCGTCGCCGGCCTGAGACCTTCCGCCGGGCACGCCCCCGTCCCAGGCATCGACGAGTCCGGCCCGCGCCCCGCCGACGGGACGCATCCGCGGCGGCGCGCGACGTTGCGCC
>DBMH01000232.1 GCA_002297645.1 Rhodanobacteraceae bacterium UBA703
CGCTCTGGCGCCGGCGTCCTTCGCGCGCGCCATCGCGTCGACATCGATTTCCTCGGGCGGAGGTGCCGCCGGCGGTGTCTTCTTCGCCGGTGCGGCATGGGCGCTGGCGAGGCCGAACAGCAGGGCGCAGGCGAGGGCACGGATCGTCATCGGAATCTCCCGGAGGCAGGCGCGAACGCTATCACGCCGGCATGTATCGAGGCTGAGTCGACGATTCAGCCCAGGGCGGGAGCGGCGACGTGCAGCACGAGGTCGGCGCAGAAATGCGCGAGCATCGCGTGTTCGATTCCGCGCGCCCAGTACAGCCAGCCGAAGACGAGGCCGCAAAGGGCGTTGTAGGCGATCACGCGCGAGACGACGTCGATGGTCAGGGGGACGAGCTTTGCCGCCATCGGCAGATGGCCGATGCCGAACAGCAACGCGGCGGAGACGATTGCGACGATCATGACCCAGGGCCTGGCCTGCCGGCCGGCGAAGCGGCTCGACAGCCACGCGATCAGGCCCATCGCGAAGACGCGCAATTGCACTTCCTCGACGATTCCGCCGTAGGGCGCGGCGAGCAGGCCCCTGAGCGCGAACCCGAGCGAAGCGTGCAGCTTCTTCGAAGGATCCTCGATCGGCGCACCGAACAGCGTGATCGCGCCGAGTACGAGCAGTCCCGCACCCGCACCGAGCAGGGCTGCCTGCTGCCATGCCGACGAGGCAGGTCGCGCACGGCCGTACAACATCGCGCCCAGCCACGGCGCGCCGAGACCGAGCGGTGCGCCGAGCTTGAGTCCCGCCCAGGCGAGGAGGAAGCAGAGGACGCCGTTCTGCAGCGACTGCGCGACGACGACGGCCCATGCCGGCACATGCATCGCCGCGCTCGCCGATGCCAATGAGCCGGGCTGGAGTGCGAGCACGTACGGAAACAGCAGTGCGGTCGCGATCGTGCCGGCGATGCCGAGCACGACGGCGATGCGCCGTTGCGGCGGTGATGCAGTCATCACGGATCGTCCTCGATCGGCTTGGGCTTTTCCGCTGCCTTGAGGCGACCGGCCTTGCGCAGCGCGTCGCGCAGCAGGTATTCGATCTGCGCGTTGAGCGAACGCAGGTCGTCGTCGGCCCAGCGCTGCACGGCGTCGAGCACGGGCGCGCTGATGCGCAGCGGGTAGGCTTTCTTCTCGCTCATGGCACCATGTCGTCCTGCGCGTCCGGCAACAGCCACGCCGCGAGCGTCGGGATCGACACGCCCGGCGCGACGGCGATGATGGAATCGCCGAGCAGGCCGAGGTGGCGTGCCGCGCCGGGTGCAGCGATGACCGCTGCCGTCAGGTACACGATATCGCCGCTGAAACGGCCGAGCCCGGCGCGATCCGCCACGCGCTGGCGATCCATGGAATCGAGCCGTTCGATGCGCAGGCGACTGTGGATGAGCCAGGCGACGGAGGCGACGAACAGCGCCGCGACACAGGTGGTCCATTCGGGTCCGTCGTGCATGGCGGGCTCCCGTCGCGCGTCAGTACAGCGTGCCGGTATTGACGACCGGCTGCGTCGAGCGGTCGCCGCAGAGGACCACGAGCAGGTTGCTGACCATCGCCGCGCGGCGCTCGTTGTCGAGGTCGACGACGCCACGCTTGCCGAGCTCCGACAGCGCCATCTCGACCATGCTGACCGCGCCCTCGACGATGCGCTCGCGCGCGGCGACGATCGCGCCGGCCTGCTGGCGCTGCAGCATCGCCTGGGCGATTTCCTGGGCATAGGCGAGATGGCTGATGCGTGCCTCGATCACCTCGACGCCGGCCTTGCCGAGGCGCGTCTGGATCTCGTCGCGCAGGTGGGCGTTGACGTCGTCGCCGTGGCTGCGCAGCGAGGGCCTGCCGCTGTCGTGCGCATCGTACGGGTAGCTCTGCGCCATCTGGCGCAGGGCGGACTCGGACTGGATACGCACGAAGTTCTCGTAATCGTCGACCTGGAACACCGCTTCGGCGGTGTCGACGACCTGCCATACGACGACCGCCGCGATCTCGATCGGGTTGCCGTCGTTGTCGTTGACCTTGAGTTTGCCCGATTCGAAATTGCGCACGCGCAGGCTGATGCCGCGGCGCGAATAGAACGGGTTGGTCCAGCGCAGGCCGGCGTCGCGCACGCTGCCGGCGTAGCGCCCGAACAACTGCATGACCTGTCCCTGATTGGGCTGCACCTGGAACAGTCCCTTGGCGAGGAAAGCCAGCACGCCCACGAGTACGACGACGGCGCCGACGTGCAGCGGTTGCGGTTTGCCTTGCGTGAGACCGGAGCCGAGCCAGACGAACGCCGCGATCGCGATCGCAATGAACGCCAGGGCGACGGGGAGGCCGGGGACGGAAAACGCTTTGCGCTCATTCATGGGAGTGTCTCGGTGGTGTTCTGCTTGGAAGATATCATATAGATATCATTATGGTTTTATCTTTAATTTACCCGGATGATATTGACGACGATTTATACCTGGGTAAAAATTGGGAATGAACCAGCGTACCTGCACCGCTTTCTCCGGGGCGTCGCTTCTTGCTCGCGGCGACTTGGCGCACGTCGCCGAGGCGGCCTGTGCGGCTGCCGCGCGGGGCGAGTCCGTGCTCGTGTTCGATGACGCGAACGGGCACCAGATCGACCTGCCCTATGGCAGCGATCCTGCTGCGATACGGACGCTTCGCGCGCCCCGTCGCGAGGACGCCGCGGAGAAGGAAACGGAAACGGACGCGGCCATGCCGCGCGGGCGCGGGCGTCCGAAGCTCGGCGTCGTCCCGCGCGAAGTGACCTTGCTTCCGCGCCACTGGGACTGGCTCGCGCGGCAG
>DBMH01000347.1 GCA_002297645.1 Rhodanobacteraceae bacterium UBA703
CAAGGCCCCGCGATCGCCCGCCTCAGGTCATGGCGAGCACGGCCGCGCCGCGTTCCAGCGCAGCGGTGCCGCTGCGCGCGACCTCCAGAACGCGCCCGACCGGCGCGAGCGCGGCGAGGAATTCCTCCACTTCCGGACCGGTCCCGGTGTACTCGATCGTGCGCACGCCGGCGCTGATGTCGAGCACGTGCGCGCGCGGATGCCGGCGCAGGAAGGTGACGAGCGCGGTCAGTGCGTCCGGCGCATCGGGCGCGAGTTCGAGCTTGACCAGCAGCAGCTCCGATTCGAGATGCTCGCGTCCGGTCAGGTCGACGAGTTCGATCACGTCGACGAGCTTGCGCGACTGCTTGATGATCTGGTCGATCACCGCATCGTCGCCGACCGTGACCAGGGTCAGGCGGGACACCGACGGATCGTGCGTCGCCGCGACGGTCAGCGAATCGATGTTGTAGCCGCGTGCGGCGAACAGCCCGGCCGCGCGCGACAGTGCGCCGGCTTCGTTCTGGAGCAGCATGGAAAGGATTCGGCGCATGGTTCGGGAATGGGAAATAGGGAATGGGGAATCGTTTGAAGCGAATGCCGCGACGGAATGCGGACCTGGAGAACGGGACCTCGCGCTTCCCGATTCTCCATTCCCGATTCCCGGCTTCTCAGAACATCTCCGCCGGCCCGACTTCCCGCTCCGCCGGCTTGCACCGCGACGGGATGAAGTCGCCGGTGATCATTTCCGAGTACGCCATGCCCGGCCCGACCATCGGATAGACGCCGGCATCCGGGTCGATGACCACCTCGAGGAAGGCCGGGCCGTCGAACGCGATGAAGTCCGCGACGACGCGCGCGAGGTCCTCGCGCCGTTCGAGCCGCTGTGCCCACTCGAAGCCGTCCGCCTGCGCCGCCTTGACGAAGTCCTTGCGATGCAGGCTCTTGTCGCTGCCGGAGAAGCGTCCCTTGAAGAACAGCTTCTGCCACTGGCGCACCATGCCGTCGCCGTAGTTGTTCAGCACCACGACCTTGATCGGCAGGCCGTAGGTCGTGACCGTCTCCAGCTCGCCGAGATTCATGCGGATGCTGGCGTCGCCGTCGATGTCGACCACGACCAGGTCGCGCCGCGCGAACTGCGCGCCGATCGCCGCCGGCAGGCCGAATCCCATCGTGCCCATCGAGCCCGAGGTCAGCCACAGGCGCGGCGCGCGGAAATCGAAATACTGCGCCGCCCACATCTGGTGCTGGCCGACGCCGGTGCTGATGATCGCCTTGCCGCCGGTCAGGCGGTTGATCTCCTCGACGACCGCGTACGGCTGGATCAGCGCCGCGTCACGGTCGTAGTTCATCGCGTAGGTCGTCTTGAGCCCGGCGATATGCGCGTGCCACGCGTCGAACTGCCCGCTCTCACGCGGACGGAAGCCGCGCGAGAGGCCGAAGCGGCGCAGGCGGTCGAGCGCGTTCGACAGGTGGCCAAGGTGGTGCCAGTCGACGCGCTTGACCTTGTCGATCTCGGCCGGGTCGATGTCGAGATGCGCGATGAACCTCGCGCGCGGGGCGAACTTCGAAGGCACGCCGGCGACGCGATCGTCGAAGCGCGCACCGACGGCGACGACGAGATCGCAGTCCTCGACCGCGTAGTTCGCGAACGCGGTGCCGTGCATGCCGAGCATGTGCAGCGACAGCGGCTCGGTGGTGTCGACGGCCCCCAGTCCCATCAGCGTCGTCGTGACCGGGATGCCGAACTCGTGCGCGAACGCGCGCAGCGACGCCGATGCCTCCGCCGCGATGACGCCGCCGCCGGCGTAGATCAGCGGTCGCCGCGAGGCCGCCAGCGCGTCGAACAGGCGCGCGCAATGGGCGTCGTCGAGCGCCTTCGCCTCCACGGCCTGCAGGCGGGCACGATGGCCCGGCAGCGGCAGGACGCCGGCCCCCGCGAACACGAGGTTCGCGTTCTGCACGTCCTTCGGAATGTCGACGACGACCGGGCCGGGACGCCCGCCGCGCGCGATCTCGAACGCGCTGCGCAGCGTCGCTTCGAGCTTCGACGCATCGGTGACGAGGAACACGTGCTTCGCACAGGCGCCCATGATGTTGCTGACCGGCGCCTCCTGGAACGCATCCGTGCCGATCGCCGCGGTCGGCACCTGGCCGCAGATCACGACGATCGGGATCGAGTCGGCCATCGCGTCGCGCACCGGCGTGACCGTGTTCGTCGCGCCGGGTCCCGACGTGACCAGCGCGACGCCGACCTTGCCCGAGGCGCGCGCGTAACCCTGCGCCATGAAGCCCGCACCCTGCTCGTTCGCCGGCACGATCAGCGGCAGCGGCTCCGAACCGTCGCCGTTCGGGTGCTCCCGGTTGTAGCGGAACACCGCATCGTAGACCGGCAGGATCGCGCCGCCGGAATAGCCGAACACGACGTCCACGCCTTCGTCGGCGAGCACCTGCACGACGATGTCCGCGCCGGACATCGCCCGGCCGGCGAGCGGATGCGCGTCTCCCGGCGATTCGATCTGCATGACCGCGTTCATCAATCACTCCTGGATGCTGTCCCTTCTCCCGCGAACGGGAGAAGGTGGCGCGGCAGCGCCGGATGAGGG
>DBMH01000290.1 GCA_002297645.1 Rhodanobacteraceae bacterium UBA703
GTAGCGGCCGTCGGCCGTCACGCCGATGTCCTCGATCGCGAGCTTGTCGCAGTCGATGCCGGCCTGCAGCGCGCAGTCGCGCAGGTAGTCGACGGTGCCCTGGTCCTCGATGGAGTCGCGCACGGCGGCGAAATGGAACGGTCGCGGCAGGTGCGGGGCGATCGTCCCGAAGGCCTCGACCAGTGACTCGTGGATCGAGTTGTACTGGTCGGCCGTACGCGGCAGGGTGCCGGCGCGCTGCCGGTCGTCCAGCCATTGCCATTGGAAGAACGCGGCTTCGTACAGGGACGTCGGGGTGTCGTAGTTCAGTTCGTACAACTTGGCCGGCCCATCGCCGTCGTAGGCGAAGTCCATGCGGCCGTAGAGATGCGGTTCGCGCGCCCGCCAGCTGCGTGCGATCAGGTCCCAGAACGCTGGCGGGATCGCCAGTTCGCGCAGGCGTTCCTCGCTGGCGACGATCTCGTCGACGAGATCCAGCGCCATGGCGTGCAGGTCCGCGGTCGGTGTCTCGATGTCGTTCTCGATCTGGCGCAGCGTGAACGCGTAGTAGGCGGATTCGTCCCAGTACGGGCTGTCGTCGATCGTGTGGAACGCGAAGCCGGCTTCGAGCGCTCGCTCGCGCCAGTTCGTGCGCGCCGCTGTGGTGATGCGACGCATCCTAGGGAAACCCGGTCATTGCGCTAGCTGCCGCTGCGCGAGCTGCCGGACGTGCCGAAGCCGCCGCGGGTGACGGTCGGCGCGACGTTCGGCTGGGCGCGGATCGGCGTCATCGCGGTCGAGCCTATGCCGCCGCGGTAGACCCCGCCGGTGATCGGGTCCGTCTGTCGCTGCCAGTTGCCGGCCCTGTCGCGATAGGCCGGCGTGCCGGTCAGCCCCGCCGACTGGTTGCCGCGCAGCATCTGCGACAGCATGAAGCCCGTCATGAACGGCATGAAGAACGAGTGACCGCTGCCGTCGCTGCGCTGCTCGCACTGCTCGGTGCCGTGCGCGGCGAAGCACTCCTCGCGCGAGGCGTAGCGCAGGCTGCCGCTGTCGGCTTGCCGGCGCGCCTGGTCGAACGCCTGCTGGCAGGCGGAACGGTCGTTGGTCTGCGCGGTACAGGTCTCCACCGAGGTGTACAGCCCCTCGCGCGTCGTCTCGTCGCTGCAGGCGGTGAGCAGCAGCGGTGTGGCACTCATCATCACCAGGATGACGTTCTTCGATCGCTTCATCAGGACGGTCTCGGCGAATTCCTACCGGAGATTGCCCGGTTTGGCGTATGAAGGGAAATCGTGCAGCGAATGCGGCTACATCCCTGACTCGAAGCCATCCTGGTAGATCGGATCCGGCAGGGTCGTGAACGGCGTCAGTTGAAACGTGCCGCACGTGGTTTCCGGCGATTCGGGTCTGCCCGTAATCACGATGAAGTACTGGCCCGGCGTCAGACCGTCGAGGGGAATCTGCTCCTGCCCTCCGGGGCTGGTGACTCCGGTGCGCAGCGGTTCGGCGGATGCGTCGCAGGAGGGCAGCAGCGCGTACGCGGCCTCGAAAGCGGTCTGCAGCTGGAAGAAGCCGCCCAGGCCCGCGTTCGCAGTGAAGGTCGCCACGTAGTCCGGGTGAGGGCTGGACCAGGTGCCGATCCATGGCAGGGAATTGGCCTGACCGCAGGTCGTTCCGTGGTGGGGCAAGCCCTCGAACAGGCTCATCGGCGCGTCGCAGGTCTGGGCGCGTACGGCGACGGGTGTGATGGCGAGTGCCGCGAGAACCATGGCGAAAAGGCGGTTGCATGACATGGCGATTCCTCCGTCCGTTGGTCGTCGAGACGGACAAACGCCGTTTCGTGACGAAAGACGACAAGCCGACCGCCCGCGTGCAGCGATTGTCTGTCTCGGCGGCACCGGAGGGCAGAGTCGACATCGGGCCCCCGGCACGCGCCTTGCTTCGCGCAAGCATCGTCCGTGCCATCCCCGAGGGGCTTTCGCCGGCTATCCCGGATTCGATTGCCGAGGCCGCAGCCGAGGAGTACAACGGCATCGCCGCACCACTCCAGTGGCTCCGCGCGCAAGGCGCGGAGCCTGCGGGCCGCAAGGCCCTCTCGCGTCAGGGTGCCGGGACTGCGCATGCCGGACGCGATGCTGGCCAGGAGCACGACCTCCAGGACGGGATCGCTCGGCTGCCGGTGCAGCCGGTGCTTCCCAAGCCGGACTCCGGCTTCGCCGCCGGAGTCCATCGCATCCGCGCCAACCCCGGACGGCGGTACGCGGATCCCCCTTCGAGCTTGCGTGCGGCGGTACGACGGCGATCGACCCGGACCGCGTCCGTGCGTCATCGACGGACGTCGCGTGCGCCGGCCGGCGATCGGTCGCTCCCTGCGTCTTCGCTTCGGGAGATCGTCATGTCCATCCGCATTCCCGCCTCACCACCCGCCTCCCTCCGCTGGATCCTGTCGACGGGCCTGCTGCTGTTGCCCGCGCTGGCGTCCCCCGCCGGCATGCACGGCGCCAAGGCGAACCTTCTGATCGCCGACCAGTTCAACAACCGCGTCATCGAGGTCGACCCGCGTTCGCATGCGGTCGTCTGGCAGTTCGGCGACGGTTCCGACGTGGCGGGGCCGACTAGCGTCGTCGGCGTCAACGACGCCGAGCGCTTCGGCCCGTTCACGCTGATCTCCGGCACGGGCATCCCGCCGAGCGACCCGCCGTTGCCGGGCTGTTCCGATGCGGTCAACGGCTGCCCGGACAACCGGGTCTTCGTGGTCGACGAGCACGGCGACATCCTCTGGCAGTACGGCCAGGCCGGCGTGACCGGCGCCGGGCCGGACGAACTGAACACGCCGGTGCAGGCCGTGTTCCTGTCCAGCTTTCCGGGCCGGCACGGGCTGTTGGTGATGATCGCCGACCAGGGCAACCAGCGCGTGATCGTCGTCGATCTCAAGAAGACCATCGTCTGGCAGTACGGCACGACCGGAACCTCCGGCAGCGGCGACGACGAACTGAACAACCCGAACAGCGCCGAGCTGCTCGACAACGGCGACGTGCTGATCGCCGACGAGAGCAACGACCGCGTGATCGAGGTGAAGCCGGACAAGAGCCTCGTCGCGACCTACACGGCCGGCGGCTCGGTCAGCGGCGCCGCGTTCGCGAGCCGGCTGCGCAACGGCGACACGCTGATTTCCGATGCGAACAACAACCGCATCGTCGAGGTCAACGCGAAGGACGAGGTCGTCTGGCAATACGTCACCAACCTGCAGCCCGGAAGCAATCCGAATCCCGCTCCGACGCGCGGCATCCGCCTGCGCAACGGGAACACGCTGATCAGCGACCAGTTCAACGATCGCGTCATCGAGGTCACGAAGAACGGACGCATCGTGTTCCAGCAGGGTGCGCTGAACGTGCCCGGCAGCGGGACGAACGAACTCGACGGCCCCTACGACGCCAAGCGCATCGGCGACTTCACCGGGTTGACGCCGCCGTTCGACGGCGACTGAGCACTGGCGGAAGGCCGCGGATGTCGCGGTCTTCCGAGCACACGCCGGGTCGGCGCGATGCGCCGGCCTCGGCGTGCGTCACGTCGTGGCCAGGATCCGCGTCATCCAGTAGGTCTGATAGCTGATGTGGACCAGGGCGAGCGCGAGTTGCACGCGAGGTCTTCGTGTGGCGCAGGCGACGGCGCACAGCACGAGACCGAACGGCACCTGGAGCAGGTAGTCGGTACTGAGGCGGCTCCAGTGCGCGTCGCCCTTGATCATCGTGTCGACCACGTCGAACACGAACGTCGCGGCGAGCAGGCCGAAGAACCAGTAGCGGCGGCGGATGAAGTACGCCTCGTACCCGCCGTACTCGTCGATGCTGTCCGGGAACAGCAGCGCAGCCATCAGGTACAGCGTGACGGTGTAGCCGATCAGGAACATGAAGGTGCCGAACGTCCAGACCTGGAGCTGCGAGAGCGCGAACTCCCACCACCAGAACAGGATCAGTTCGACCAGGATCGAACCGGCCCACAGCAGGTGGACGGCGGACAGCCGGTAGCGGCCGGGATGCTGGACGAGGCCGGCGAATCCGGTCAGCAGCTTGGACATCGCGAGGCCGAGCACGATGCCCATGACCACGCGGATGTGCGGAAAGAGTTCGCTGCCGAACTGCGATGTCATGCGTTGTCCCCTGGTGGTTTGCACGAGCGGGACGACGATCCGGTGCGTGCTGCGGCCGCGGCGTCCCGATGGCGGAAAAGGCACGACGCCGATGACGCGCAGGCTCCCCGGCCCGGAGCCTAGCGCAAGACGTCCGCGGAAGTGGAGTGGCGGCCGTCGCGCGCGTGCGTCATGACCGTTCCGTACGCCGATGGACGCGGAGCGCCGCGGCCTCGCTACAATCGCAGCGACAGGGCGGTGCGCGGACGCGCCGCGGTGTCAGGAGGTCGATGATCCGGCGGCTCTATCATTTCGGCGACTGTACGGTGGACGTCGCCGCGCGCGAGTTGTGCCAGGCCGGAAAGCGCGTGCCGCTGTCGCCTTCGGTATTCGACTGCATCGCGTACCTGCTCGAGCATCGCGACCGCGCGGTCGGTCGCGACGAACTGGTCGCGGCGGTGTGGGGCAAGGCCGAGATCGGCGACAACCTCGTCGGCAAGATTCTCGTCAAGGCGCGCCGCGCCGTCGGCGACGACGGCGTGCGCCAGGCGGTGATCCTGACCGTGCCGCGCTTCGGCTTCCACTGGATCGCGCCCGTGCGCGTGGAAGACGTCGGCAGCGACGATCCGCCGCCCGATCCCGTGCCGGTGCCGGCTTCCGCGCCGGAGCGGCCGCGGGTGGACGCGGCCGTTCCCGAGGCGCCTGCGGCCACCGGATCGGCATGGCGATGGAAGGCGGCGGCTGTCGCGGTCGTCGTCGTGCTCGCCGTGGCGCTTCCGCTGGCGTGGCGGTTCGTCTCGCGCCGTCCCTCGCCCGCCGCGGCGCCCGCACAGGCCTCCGCCGTCCCGGCGCGTCTCGCCGTCCTTCCGGTCGCCGTCGACGGGAACGCCGACGATGCCTGGCTGCGGCTCGGACTGATGGACCTGATCGCGCAGCGCCTGCGCGCCGGTGGAATCGGCGTGGTGCCGAGCGACGTCGTGGTGCGCGTGGCCGGCGATTCGGCGCCGCGCGAATCCGAACGCGCGCTGCACGAAGCGGCGGGCACCGATCGCGTGGTCGTGGCGTCGGCGCGCCGAAGCGGCGCGGGCTGGATCGTCTCGGCAGTGCTGCGGACGGCGGACGGAAGCGAGCGCGAGGTCGAGGCGCGCGCCTCCGACAGCGTTGCGGTCGGTCGCGACG
>DBMH01000166.1 GCA_002297645.1 Rhodanobacteraceae bacterium UBA703
CGGCGCGCGCCGGCACGCGCCTGCTGCTCTGCGGCGGCGCGCCGCTCGACGGCGAGCGCTTCATCTGGTGGAACTTCGTTTCGTCGAGCCGCGAACGCATCGAGCGCGCGAAGGCCGACTGGCTGGCGCAGCGCATCGGCCGGGTGCCGGGCGAAACCGAGTTCATCCCGTTGCCGGAGAACTGAGCGACGGCCATGTCCGAGTTCCGCAGCTTCCGCGACTTCTATCCGTTTTACCTGGCCGAGCACGCCAATCGCACCTGCCGCCGACTGCACTTCATCGGCAGTTGTCTCGTGCTGGCGGTCGTCGGCACCGCCATCGTCGCGCGCGACGCGCGCTGGCTGTGGCTGGCACCGCTGGTCGGCTACGGCTTCGCCTGGGTCGGCCATTTCGCGTTCGAGAAGAATCGGCCCGCCACCTTCAAGCACCCGCTCTACAGCCTTGCCGGCGACTGGGTGATGTTCGCGGACGTGCTCCGCGGGCGCGTCTCGATCTGAGTCCGGCGGAGCCGCGGGCCGAATGTCCTCCTCGCACGCCGCAGCGGACACGCGCCTGCGCCACATCGACACGCTGCGTGCGGTCGCGGCAATCCTGGTGCTGTGGCAGCACGTCGGCGAGGTCTTCGTCCATCTGAACGGGGCGGTCGCCCTGGGCGGCAGCCGCCTGCAGGAGTTCGCGTCCAGCATCAACGTCGGTCGCATCGGCGTCGTCGCGTTCTTCCTGATCAGCGGCTTCGTGATTCCCTTCAGCATCCAGCCCGGGCAGGCGTCGCCGGTGCGCACGTTCCTGGTCAAGCGCTTCTTCCGCATCTATCCGGCGTACTGGCTGTCGGTTCCGCTCGGCGCGCTGACCGGCTACTGGATCTGGGGCCGGGAGTTCACCGCGGCGGATTTCCTGGTCAACCTGACGCTGCTGCAGGACCTGTTCGGCATGCGCGCGGCCGAAGGGTTGTACTGGACCCTGCTGGTGGAACTGGTCTTCTACGCGCTGTGCGTGGCGTTGCTGCTGACACGCAGTCTCGACAAGCCGCGTCGGCTGCTGGCGCTGGCATACGTCTTCGGCGGCGTGTACGTACTGGCGATGCTGATGCGGTGGCTCGGTTTGCCGTCGGTGGGAACGAGCGTCGCGTTCGGCTTCCTGAACCTCTCGATCATGCTGTGCGGCACGCTGTATCGCTCGTTGCTGGACGACTCGCCGGCGATGGAGCGGGCGGACAGGGCCGGCACGCGCCTGCTGATCGCGATCTATCTCGTCATCCTGCCGGCGGCGACCGTGCCGATGATCGGTTTCTCGCCCAATGCGCAGATCTCGTACGCGCTCGGCATGCTGCTGTTCCTCGCCGGAACGACCTGGCTGCGGGTGCAGGCGCGCCTGACCGACTGGCTGGGACGGATCAGCTATTCGATCTACCTGTTCCATCCGGTCGTGTTCCTGGCGATGCTCTGGCTGCTGCAGCGGCTGCCGCAGGATTCGTGGTGGCGCACGCGGCACCTGCTCGTCTACCTCGTGGCCAACCTGCTGCTCACTGTCGCGTTCGCCACCTTGGTCTACCGCTGGGTCGAGCGGCCCGGCATGCGCCTCGGGCGCTCGCTGGCGCGGGCGGTGCAGCGGCGCGGCGAACCCGGACCCGTCGTCGCGCCGGCTCCGGTTCCCTGAGGCGTCTCGCTCCGGCGTGTCGATCGGGCGCGCGCTCGTTCGTCGTCCCGGCAAGAGCGCAGGCGGCGGATCGGCCGTCGCCCGCTCCGGATTCGGGAGAGCCGACATGCGGGTCATGGTGATGGTGAAGGCGAACGAGGACAGCGAGGCCGGCGTGATGCCGACGGAAGCCATGCTGGCTGCGATGGGCAAGTACAACGAAGAACTGGTCAAGGCCGGCGTGATGCTCGCGGGCGAGGGCCTGCATCCCAGTTCGCGCGGCGCGCGCGTGCGTTTCGGCAGCGACGGCCGGCGGACGGTCATCGACGGGCCGTTCACGGAGACCAAGGAGCTGGTCGCCGGCTTCTGGCTGTGGCAGGTGCACTCGTTCGAAGAAGCGGTCGAATGGCTCAAGCGCGCGCCGTTCGAGCCGGGCGACGAGATCGAGATCCGCCGGGTGTTCGAAGCGGAGGATTTCGGCGCGGAACTCACGCCCGAGCTGCGCGAGCAGGAAGAGCGCCTGCGCGCCCGGATCGCCCCGCGCTGAACCTGCCCGTCTGCCGGAGAAACCAGCGATGAAACTCAGCACCTACCTGAATTTCGACGGGAACTGCCGCGAAGCATTCGAGTTCTACGCCGAACTGCTCGGCGGAAGGATCGTGAGCCTGATGCGCTACGGCGACACGCCGGGTTGCGAGGACATGCCCGCCGCCGAGCGCGACCGGATCATGCATGCGCGTCTCGAGGTCGGCGGCGACGCACTCATGGCGACCGACAGCACGTCGGCGTATCCGTACCACAGGATCCGTTGCGCCTACGTCGTGTTCGACGTCGGCACGCCGGAGGAGGCCGAGCGCATCTTCGCGGCGCTGTCCGCCGGCGGGAATGTGGAGATGCCGATGCAGGAGACGTTCTGGGCGAATCGCTACGGCATCACCGTCGACCGCTTCGGCGTGCCGTGGATGATCAATTGCGCCAAGCCGTTCGATGGCGGCTGAACAGGGCCTCACGTGCCGGCTTGCGCCGGCGCGGAGGCGATGGTCTGATCGGTCGCCATGACGGCGACCGACATCCGCAAAACGATCGAGGCGGTCTGGCGTATGGAGTCGGCCAAGCTCATCGCCGTGCTCGCGCGCATGCTGCACGACGTCGGCCTCGCCGAGGAACTGGCGCAGGACGCGCTCGTGACCGCGCTCGAGCAGTGGCCCGAGCGCGGCGTGCCGGACAATCCCGGCGCGTGGCTGATGGCGACGGCGAAGCATCGTGCGATCGACCGGCTGCGCCGCCAGCAGCTCATCCTGCGCAAGCACGAGGAACTCGGGCACGAGATCGAGCTGGGACAGGACGAGAACCGGGCAGCCGACGCCGACGCCACGCTCGAGGACGACATCGGCGACGACCTGCTGCGCCTGGTGTTCGTCGCCTGTCATCCGGTGCTGTCCGCCGAGGCACGCGTCGCGCTGACGCTGCGCCTGCTCGGCGGCCTGACGACCGACGAGATCGCGCGGGCCTTCCTGGTGCCCGAGGCGACCATCGCGCAGCGCATTGTGCGTGCGAAGCGCACGCTCGCGGAGAAGCAGGTGCCGTTCGAGGTTCCGCGCGCGGACGAACTCGCGGCGCGGCTGTCGTCGGTGCTCGAAGTCATCTATCTCGTCTTCAACGAGGGCTACGCGGCGACCGCCGGCAGCGACTGGACGCGCCCGACCCTGTGCGAGGACGCGCTGCGTCTCGGGCGCGTGCTGGCCGAACTGATGCCCGATCAGGCGGAAGTGCACGGCCTGGTGGCGCTGATGGAGATCCAGGCCTCGCGGCTGCGCGCGCGCATCGGTCCCGACGGCGAACCGATCCTGCTGCTCAAGCAGAACCGGGGCCAGTGGGACCGCCTGCTGATCCGGCGCGGTCTCGCCGCGCTGGAGCGTGCGGGCCGGCTCGGCGGCGAGCCGGGAACGTATGCGTTGCAGGCCGCGATCGCCGCCTGCCATGCCGGCGCGCCGAGTGCGGAGGACACGGACTGGGCGCGTATCGCCGTGCTGTATGCCCGGCTCGCGGCATTGGCGCCCTCGCCGGTGGTCGAGCTGAACCGCGCGGTCGCGGTGTCGATGGCGTCCGGCCCGCAGGCCGGGTTGGCGATCGTCGACGCGCTGCGCGACGAGCGCGCCTTGTCCGGCTACCACCTGCTGCCCAGCGTGCGCGGTGACCTGTTGCAGAAGCTCGGCCGTCGCGACGAAGCCCGGGCCGAGTTCGAGCGCGCCGCCGCGCTGGCGCGCAATACGCGCGAGCGCGAGCTGCTGCTGGAGCGGGCGGCGGCCTGCTGAGTCCGGAGGTCGCGGCGGCGCGAAGGCCGCCGATCCGCGTCACCGTGCCGATCGGCTCCCGAGGGATGAGTGGCCATGGTCCCCTGGTATGACTTTGAGCCCATCCTGGGATGGATCCGGTTCCACTAGGCTTGCCTCCGGCAGCCGGGGAGCTGAGCCATCCATCCGTCCGGATCGGGAGAAGGACATGAGAATGCGTATGAAGTACGTGCTCGTCGCGCTGGCGCTGGCCAGCGGCGGCGCGCAGGCCATCGGCGTGGAAGACATCGTCGCCAGGAACCTGCAGGCGCGCGGCGGTGCGGAGAAGTTGCAGGCGATCAAGACGCTCAAGCTGAGCGGCAAGGTGGTCTTCGGAGGCCAGTTCGAGCTGGGTTTCACCTCGTACCGCAAGGCGCCCGGGTCGAGCCGCACCGAAGCCAGCCTGCAGGGGCTGACGATGGTGCAGGCCTGGGACGGGCACGAGGCATGGCAGATCTCGCCGTTCCAGGGGCGCAAGGATCCGGAGAAGATGTCGGCCGACGACGCGCGCGCGCTGGCGGACGATGCGCCGATCGGCGGTCCCCTGCTGGACTGGCAGGCGCGCGGCAGCAAGATCGACTACCTCGGCACCGAGGACGTCGACGGCACCGAGGCGCACAAGCTCAAGGTGACCCTGCAGAACGGCGACGTCGAGTACGTCTATCTCGATCCGGACCACTGGCTCGAGATCCGCAAGGTGTCGCAGCGCAAGGTGCGCGGCACCCAGGTCGAGACCGTCGAGGACTACGGCGACTACGAAGAGGTCGCCGGCGTGTATTTCCCGTTCTCGGTCGCGATCGAGAACAAGGGCGACGGTGGCAACCAGCAGATGACGATCGACAAGGGTGAGGCGAACGTCGCGCTCGAGGACGCGATGTTCGCGTTCCCGGCACAGGGCAAGGGAGACGCGAAATGAGCAGGCTCGATGCAGTCATCCGGTCGGCGCTGATCGGCGGCGGGGTTCTGGCGGCGCTCTGCGGCGGAGCGGCGATGGCCGCGGCGGGAGCGGCGGGCGGCGTCACGGAAACGCGCTTCGACGCCGGCGCGGTTTCCGGCCTGGGTGCGCGCAACATCGGCTCGGCGGCGATGAGCGGGCGCATTTCCGCGCTCGCCGCGACGCCAGGCAAGGACGGCAAGACGACGCTGTTCGTCGGCGCGGCCTCCGGCGGCGTGTGGAAATCGAGCGACGGCGGCACGACGTTCAAGCCGGTGTTCGACAAGCAGCCGGTGCAGTCGATCGGCGCGATCGCGCTCGATCCGTCGAATCCGCAGAACGTCTGGGTCGGCACGGGCGAGGCGTGGACACGCAACTCCGTGTCGATCGGCAACGGCGTCTACCGCTCCGGCGACGGCGGCGAGACCTGGACGCACGTCGGTCTCGAGGGATCCGAGCGCGTCGCGAAGATCCTCGTCGATCCGCGCAACGGCGATACCGTGTACGCCTGCGTGCCGGGCAAGCTGTGGAGCGATTCGGCCGAGCGCGGCCTGTACCGTACGACGGACGGCGGCAGGAACTGGAGCCTCGTGCTCAAGGGCGGCAACCTGTCCACCGGATGTGCCTCCATCAGCTTCGATCCGAAGAACCCGGACGTCCTGTTCGCCGGCTTGTGGGACTTCCGCCGCAAGGGCTGGACCTTCCGCTCCGGCGGCGAGACGCCGGATTCCCCGTCGGGCAGCGGGCTGTTCCGCAGTGCCGACGGCGGCCGCACGTGGACCGAGGTCACGCCGGCGGCGAATCCGGGTTTCCCGAAGAAACCGTACGGGCGCATCGCGGTGGCGGTGGCGCCGTCGGACGCGAAGATCGTCTACGCGCTGGTCGAATCGACCGACTCGGCACTCTACCGCTCCGACGACGGCGGCAGGACCTGGGACAAGCGCGACAAGAGCCAGATGATGGTCTGGCGTCCGTTCTACTTCGCCAACCTGATCGTCGATCCGAAGAATCCCGACCGCGTGTTCAAGCCGGATCTCGGCCTGATCCAGAGCCTGGACGGCGGCAAGAGCTTCGCCGGGGTCGGGGGCGGCACGCACGGCGACCATCACGACATCTGGATCGACCCGACCAATACGCAGCACGTGATCAGCGGCGACGACGGCGGCCTGTGGCAGTCGTACGACGGCGGCAACAAGTGGTGGAAGCACGACAACCTGCCGGTGTCGCAGTTCTACCATGTGAGCGTCGACGGCGCCGATCCGTTCCGCGTCTACGGTGGCCTGCAGGACAACAGTTCCTGGGTCGGCGACAGCGCGTATCCGGGCGGCGTCACCAACTCGCGCTGGGAGAACATGTACGGCGGCGACGGCTTCTGGATGTTCGAGGACCCGGCCGACGCGGACTACCTCTACGCCGAGTACCAGGGCGGCTCGATCGCGCGCATCAACCGGCACACGCACGAGATGCGCAGCATCCAGCCGCTGGCCGGCTACGGCGAGAAGCTGCGCTGGAACTGGAACACGCCGATCGCGCTGAGCCCGAACGAGAAGGGCACGATCTACATCGGCTCGCAGTTCCTGTTCCGTTCGCGCGACCACGGGCAGAGCTGGGACCGCATCTCGCCCGACCTCAGCACGAACGATCCGCAGAAGCAGAAGCAGGAGGAATCCGGCGGCGTCACCGTCGACAACTCGGCGGCGGAGATGCACACGACGATCTACTCGATCAGCGAGTCGCCGAAACAGGCCGGCCTGATCTGGGTCGGTACCGACGACGGCAACGTGCAGCTGACGCGCGACGGCGGCAAGTCGTGGAGCAACCTCGTCGGCAACATCAAGGGCGTGCCGGCGCATTCGTGGGTGTCGTGGATAGAGGCCGGCGCGTTCGACGCGGGCACCGCGTTCGTCGCGTTCGATCGCCACACCGTCGGCGACATGGACCCGTACGTCTACGTGACGCGCGACCACGGCCGGAGCTGGAGCGCGCTCGTTTCGCCGAAGGACCCGAAGGGACTGCGTGGCTACGTGCACGTCGTGCGCCAGGATCCGCAGAAGCCGGAAGTGCTCTACGCCGGAACGGAATTCGGGCTGTGGATCTCGATCGACGGCGGCCGCGAATGGGCGCAGTTCAAGGGCGGCGATTTCCCCGCCGTCGCGGTGCGCGACATCGCGTTCCAGAACCGCGACGCCTCGCTGGCGCTCGCCACGCACGGCCGCGGCATCTGGATCGTCGACGACCTGACGCCGCTGCGTGCGCTCGACGCGAAGACGCTGGCGAGCGAGGCGGCCTTCCTCGCCTCGCGTCCCGCGCAGCAGCGCATCAACGCCTGGGGCGGGTGGGCCGAGGGCGATGCCAGCTTCAGCGGCCCCAATCCGCCCAACGGTGCCGACATCGTCTACTACCAGAAGAGCCGCCACCTGTTCGGCAAGCTCAAGATCGACGTGCTCGACGACAAGGGGCGTCTCGTCGACACGATCCCGGCCAGCGTGCGCCGCGGCATCAACCGCGTGACCTGGTCGATGCGCGCCAAGCCCCCGCGCGTGCCGCCGGCCGCGCAACTTGCCGGTAATGCGGCGCAGGGGCCGCGCGTGCCGCCGGGCACCTACACGGTGCGCATGACCAAGGGCAAGGAGACGTACGAGACGACGCTCGACATCGGCCTGGACCGCCGCGTGAAGTTCGGCCTCGCCGATCGCCGCGCGCAGTACGATGCGGCGATGCGGGTGAGCGCCCTGTTCGGCGGCATGAGCGACCTCGTGTACGGGATCAATGCCGTGCGCACGCAGGCGGATGCGGGAGCGGCGAAGCTCGCGCCGAAGGACGCGAACCGCACGCTGCTCGCCGCGTTGTCGGCGAAGGCCGACGGCATCCGCAGGAAGATCGTCGCGACGAAGGAAGGCGGTGCCATCACCGGCGAGGAGCGTCTGCGCGAGCATGCGGACACGCTCTACGGCGCGATCATGTTCTACGAAGGCAGGCCGTCGGACTACCAGCTGGCGCGCATCGAGACGCTCGAGCGCGAGCTCGGCGACATCCGCAAGGAATTCGCGGATTTCCGCGCCGTCGACCTGGCGAAAGCGAACGCGAGGCTCGAGGCGGCCAAGCTGCCGGCGATCACGGTTCCCGAACACGCTCCGGAAGAGGCCGGCGCGGGATCGTCACGCGGGGAGATGCGTGCGCCGTGGGAGCGCGACTGACGGCGTTTGCGCGCCGGGAACGCACGCGGTACGGCGTTCCCGGCGCG
>DBMH01000165.1:0-3020 GCA_002297645.1 Rhodanobacteraceae bacterium UBA703
GCGAGACGCGGGCGCCGACGCGGCGACGCATCGCCGCATCGCCGTCGCCGTTCATTCCATGCACCAGCCGTGGCTGACGATCAGGCTCTGTCCCGTCAGGGCATTCGTCTCGAAGCCCGCGAAGAACAGCGCGGCGGCGGCGACGTCGTCGACCGTAGTGAACTCGCCGTCGACGGTGTCCTTCAGCATGATCGTCTTGACCACGTCCTCTTCGGAAATGCCGAACTCCTTCGCCTGCTCGGGAATCTGCTTCTCGACCAGCGGCGTGCGCACGAAGCCGGGGCAGATCACGTTGGCACGCACGCCATGCGCGGCCCCTTCCTTGGCGACGACGCGCGCGAGCCCGACGAGGCCGTGCTTCGCCGTCACGTACGGCGCCTTCAGCGGCGAGGCGAGCTTGGAATGCACCGAACCCATGTAGATGATCGCGCCGCCCTTGCCGCGCGCGTACATCTGCCGCAGGCAGGCGCGCGTGGTCAGGAACGCGCCGTCGACGTGGATCGCCATCAGCTTCTTCCAGTCGGCGTAGCTGAACTTGTCGATCGGGTTGACGATCTGGATGCCGGCGTTCGAGACGAGGATGTCGACGGAACCGAGCTGCTTCACGACGTCGTCGACGCCGGAATCGACCGCCGCCTCGTCGGTGACGTCCATGGCGACACCGATCGCCTTGGCGCCCTTGTCGACCAGTTCCTTCGCCGTCGCGTTGGCCGCGTCGAGGTTGATGTCGGCGATCGCCACCGCCGCGCCGTTTTCCGCGTAGACCTCGGCGATGCGCTTGCCGATGCCGCTGGCCGCACCCGTCACGATCGCCACCTTGCCGTCGAGTCGCATGATCAGTTCCTCTTTGCTCGCCACGAGAAATGCGGCCGGGAACGGCCGCGATTGGATGGTCCGATGGCCCGTGTCATCCCGAAAATCGCTCCGCACTGCCGCTGTCGGAAACGGCCGCGGAACGGACCCAAAAAAAACCGCCCGGTGACGGGCGGCAATGGGGAGTGTGGATGAATCTGGCTTCTCAGACCCGATTCCACACCCCGAGTTCCGCACCGCAGCAAACGGCAGCTGAACGGCCTGCCGGATTTCGCGCCTAAGGCGTCGCCGACAACTCGGCCAGCCGCGTGCGATAGACGCCGGTCAGGCAGGCACCGAGCGCCGTTCCGGACTGGTCCTTGCAGGCGGCGTTGCGGCGCTCCAGCCAGCCGCGTTGCGCCACGCGCACGGCTTCCTTGTCGCTGGCCGCCTCGATGTCGGCCAGCCGCTGGCCGTAGGCCTGTGCCACTTCGCGGTCCAGCCGCGCCAGCGCACCGTCGGCGCAGATCGCGCGTTCCACGGCTGTCGCCGCTTTCGCGCAGTCGAACGACGCGGCCGGCACGCGCGGATCCTTGCGCAACAAACCGGACAGCGCCGACAGCGGCACCCGCACCTCCTGCGGTCCCGCAGCGTAGGCGGCGACCTGGTACTGCGGAAACTCGATCTTGATCGCGTCCGGCAACAGCAGGAAATCCTCGAAATTGCCCCAGTCCGGTCCGGCGCCGCGCTTGATCCAGTCCGCGTCCGTCATGCCGTCGGGAGTCAGCAGTTGCTTGTTCAGGTCGGCCACCGCGATCCCGCTGAGCTTCGCCAGCGCCTTGCCGCCGTCGAGGACCTGCGCCAGGTCGACGCGCGTGCCTTCCGGCAACAGGAAATTCCAGGTACGGAAGACGTGGCTGCCGTGCGCGCCGCCGGTGTAGCTCGACAGCGTGAACAGCAGCGCCAGCACGTCGGCGTCGTTGCGTTCGACGGTGTAGCCGATGTCCAGCGTCCAGGCGCCGCCGGCGGAATCCTGCTCCGGCGCGGCCTCCTTCTTGAAGGTCGCGACCTCGCCTTCGACCCAGCCGGCGATCTCCTGGTCGATGGCCTTCACGCCGGTCTGCGGGTATTCGGCCTTGATCTCGTAGGCGGTGGACTTCGCCTCGATCGTCTTGCGATCCACCTTCAGCCCGGCGGCCGATGCCGTCGCCGTGAACACCAGCGTTGCCGCACACAAGGTCATCCATCGCATGTCGCGTCCTCCTGCCTGTGGTCCGAGGGCCTCGCGGCCGCTTCCGTCACGTCCCCTCGCGCACCGGTGCGCGGGGGTCGATATCCAGATCCTTGAGCTTGCGGTACAGATGCGTCCGTTCCATGCCGACCGCCTTGGCCAGCTTGCCGACGCTGCCGCCGGCGGCGTCGAGCTGGTGCAGCAGGTAGGCGCGCTCGAACTGCTCGCGCGCCTCGCGCAGCGGCAGGCCGAAGTCGATCGCCGGCGCCTGGGCGGCCGATGCCGGCGCCGCTGCCGCCGTCGCGGACTGGCCGAGTGCGAGTTCGACCTCGTCGAGTCCGACGTCGGCGCCGCTGCCGAGCACGAGCAGGCGCTGCACGAGGTTGCGCAGTTCGCGCAGGTTGCCCGGCCAGGCGTAGTGACGCAGGCGGTTCTGCACGGCGACCGGGAAGTGCCGGTACGGCAGCTTGTCGCGGTTGGCGAACCAGTCGGCGTGGTAGCGCAGCAATTCCGGGATGTCGTCGCTGCGCTCGCGCAGCGGCGGCACCGCCAGCGGCACGACCTTGAGCTGGTAGTACAGCTCCTCGCGGAAGCGTCCGGCGGTCGCCAGCGCTTCGAGGTCCTGTGCGGTCGCGGCGACGATGCGCGCGTCGATCGCCACCGGTTCGTGGCCACCGCAACGGATCAGCGCGCGGCGCTCGATCACGCTGGACAGGCGCAGTTGCAGTTCCGGATCGAGGTCGGCGACTTCGTCGAGGAACAGCGTGCCGCCGTTGGCCTGCTCGAACTTGCCGGCCTGCGCCGTCTGCGCGCCGGTGAAGGCACCCTTCTCGTAGCCGAACAGGGTGGCTTCGAGCAGGTTGTCGGGAATCGCCGCGCAGTTGATGGCGACGAAGGGGCCGCCGCTGCCGCCCTTGCCGCGCTCCGACTGGTCGTGGATGTAGCGCGCGAACACTTCCTTGCCGACGCCCGATTCGCCGGTGAGCAGCACCGTGGC
>DBMH01000165.1:3067-5854 GCA_002297645.1 Rhodanobacteraceae bacterium UBA703
CGGGCGATCTGCTCGATCAGTGCCTTCGGCTCGAAGGGTTTGAGCATGAAATCGCAGGCGCCGCCGCGCATCGCCGAGACGGCCTTGTCCACGTCGCCGAAGGCCGTCATCAGCAGCACCGGCAGGCCGGGATGGCGGCTGCGGATCTCGCCGAGCAGGGTCAGCCCGTCCATCGGCGACATGCGCAGATCGGAAACGACCATGCTGAACGTCTCCTTCTCCAGCGCGGCGAGCGCGGCGGGGCCGCCGTCGGCGCCCGTGATGCGATGACCGGCGGCCTCCAGGGTGATGAGCAGGGCATCGCGCAGGGCGTCGTCGTCCTCGACGACAAGAATGTTCAGGCTGGTGTGGGCGTCGCTCATGGCTGATCGGAGTGTTCGGGGTACGTCGGAGAGGCGCCGCGGCCGCCCTCGGCGGCCGACAGGGGCAAAGTGAGAAAGAATTCCGCGCCGGCGCCGGGGCTGGACACCACCTCGATGCCGCCGCCGTGGGCGCGGGCGATGCCGCGCGCGATCGCCAGACCGAGGCCGGTGCCCTCGGGACGGGTGGTATAGAACGGCTCGAACAGACGCGCCGCGGTTTCCGCATGCATGCCGCGACCGTTGTCCTTGACGCTCAGCAGCAGGCTGTCGCCCTGCGCGCGGACGCTCAGCGCGATGCGCCCGTCGGGCATCGCGCCCTCGTTGGTTTCGAGCGCCTGCAGGGCGTTTTCGAGCAGGCTGGTGATGGCGCTGAGCAGCGATTTGCGATTGCCGGTGAGCGCCAGGCCCGGCGCTTCGTCATGCACCTGGAAGACGATGCCGCGATTTTTCGCCAGCGGCTCGAAGGTATGCGTCAGCTCGGCGAGCAGGTCGGCGACGGCGAAGCCTTCGCGGCCGAGCACCTCGCCGCGGGCGAACAGCAGCATGTCCTGGATCAGGCGTTCGAGGTGTTTGAGCCGGGCCACGGTCTTCTGCGCGATGGAAACGCGCGGCGCCACGGCCAGCTCGGGGTTTTCCAGATTGCCGGCGTAGAGCAGCGCGGCGGCCAGCGGCGTGCGCAGCTGGTGAGCGAGCTGCGCGGCCATTTCGCCCATCGCCGCCAGGCGCTGGTTGCGCTCGACCTGGGTGCGCAGCTGCTGCGCCTCGGTAATGTCGTGGAGCAGGACGATGCGGCCACCGGCCGAATCGATCGGCGTCACCGCAACGGCCAGGCGGCGGTCGCCGGCGATGAACTCGCCCGGCGTCTCGCTGGCTATCGAAAGCGGCATGCTCGAAGCCAGCGCCGACTTCTGAGCCAAGCCCGGCGGCGCCGAGCAAGCGGTCCGCCGCCGGATTGGCCTGCACCACGCAGCCGGCGCCGTCGAGCACCACCACGCCGGCAGGAAGGGCGTCAAGCAGCAGGGTGAGCCGTTCGGTCAGCGCGGCCTTTTCCAAATACTGCTGGCGCAGCGCGCCGTTAGCCGCCGCCAGTTCGGCGGTCAGCTGCGCCACCTGGCCTTGCAGTTCGCTGTAGGCGGCGGCAAGTTCTTCCGAGGCCTGGCTGAAAACGCGAAAGGCTTCGGCAAGATGCTGCGCCTCGCCGCCGGCGACGAGGCCGGACGCAAGGGGGTCACCAAGAGGTTCGCCGGGAGGAACGGCCGATGCCGCAGGGGATTTCATGGCGACCGATGATGGCAGAATCGGCCGGGGGTAACAAGAAAGCAGGCTGCCGATTTGCCGGCAAAAATTGCCGCTTCTTAGTGGAACCGCTCTTGCTTGCGGGGTTCACAATCCGCGAGCGGGCAAATTGGTTCGCGCATGGGTTCATCCCACACTCACCACACTAAAGACACCATGGCAGAAAACGTAGCGGCGGCATCGCCGTTCCCGATCACGATGGAGGCGTTCAACCGCCTCACCCAGCGGCAGAAGCTGACGGGGATGATCGGCGTCGCCCTGCTGCTGGCCGTGATCATCGGCGGCCTGTTGTGGTCGAGGGAAACGCCCTACTCGGTGCTCTTCTCGATTCAGGACGAGAAGGACGCCGGCCAGATCATCGCCGCGCTCCAGCAGCAGAACATCCCCTACCGCTACAGCGAGGGCGGTCACAGCATCCTGGTGCCGCAGGCGGTGGTGCACGACACCCGCTTGCGCCTGGCCTCGCAGGGGCTGCCCAAGGGCGGCCTGGTCGGCTTCGAGCTGATGGAGAACCAGAAGCTGGGCGTCAGCCAATTCGCCGAGCAGATCAACTACCAGCGCGGCCTTGAGGGCGAGCTGGCGCGCTCCATCCAGTCGCTCGCCGCCGTGCGCGCCGCCCGCGTGCATCTGGCCATCCCCAAGCAGACCGCCTTCCTGCGCGACGACCAGAAGACCTCGGCCTCGGTGCTGGTCAGCCTGCATCCGGGCCGCACGCTGGAGCCGATCCAGGTCGCTGGCATCGTCAATCTGGTCTCATCCAGCGTGCCGCAGCTGAACCCGCTCAACGTCAGCGTGATCGACCAGGAAGGCAAGCTGATCTCGCAGCAGCGCGATGCACTGCGCGAGGCCGGGCTGGACCCGACCCAGCTCAAGTACGTGCGCGAGATGGAGGCGAGCTACACCAAGCGCATCGAATCCATCCTCGCCCCGGTGGTCGGCGCGAGCAACGTGCGCGCCCAGGTCACTGCCGACATCGACTTTTCGCAGACCGAGCAAGTCGCCGAAACCTATCGCCCCAACCCGGCGCCGGAAACGGCGATCCGCAGCCAGCAGACGGCGGAGACCGGCAACGGCGGACAGCAGGCCATCGGCGTGCCGGGCGCGCTGAGCAACCAGCCGCCGATTCCCG
>DBMH01000083.1:0-5412 GCA_002297645.1 Rhodanobacteraceae bacterium UBA703
CCGCGGCGAGGCCGACGGCCGCCGCGCCGGCGAGATAGGCGTACTGCGCATAGCTCGCCGGCAGGACCAGCACTGGTGCGAGCAAGGCGACGACCAGCGCGATCCAGGCGCCGCTCCAGCGCCAGCCGGCGCTGGCGAGTGCGCCGAGCAGTGCGGCCAGGCAGGCGGCCGCCAGGAGCAGGCGGGCGGGGCTCTTGGACAGCGTCGAGCCGACCTCGAACAGCGGCGGCAGGAACGGGTAGGCGAGGTATTCCGCGAGGCGCGCGGGTACGTGGCCGATCGACCAGGCGTAGCTTTCGCTGCCGGCCGGCGTCGACAGGATGACAGGGAGGCGGAGCGCGAGATAGGCGACGACGGGCAGGCTGGCGACTGCGACCAGGGCCAGCGCCCTGCGTGGATGCGGATGGCGATACAGGGCGGGAAGCAGGGCCGCGGGAAGCACGATCGCCGACTCCTTGCTCAGCAGGGCCGCGCAGGTCAGGAGGGCGAGCAGGAGGCCGGTCACGAGGGAGGGGAGACCGGCGGCGTTCCGTTGCAGCAAGCGCACGCCGAACAGGACGGCCAGCAGCACGAGCAGGTCGGCCAGGGTACCGACCCATCCGTGCACGTACACGGCATACGGGAGCAGCGTGAACACCGCGGCGGAGGCCATCGCGGCACGGCGCGGCGCACCGGCCGCCTGGACGGCCCTGCCCAGGAGCATGGCATTGAGCAGGCCGAGGCCGGCGAAGACGGCGTGCATTCCCATCGGCGTCGCGAAGAGCGCGTACGAGAGCAGCAGCCACAGATTGAACGTCAGCGGCCGGTACTGGAACACGCCGAAGTCGGTCCAGGACTCCCACGGTAGAGCGGACCAGGTGGACACGTCGGCACGCGCGGCCCATTGCAGCTCGTCGTGGCTGAAATAACCGGGGTTGAGCGCCAACGGGAGCTGCGACACCGCGAGGAGCAGGAGAAGCGCGGGCCAGCCGAAGGATGCGCGGGGGAACGTCATGACGGCGAGTTCGCCACGTCCTCGCCTTCGTCGCAAGCGCCGGAGGCCGGAACGAAAAACGCCGGCTTGCGCCGGCGTTTCTGGTGACGATCGCGGAAGGCTCAGTGCTTGAGCGACTGGCGCAGCTTCTCCAGCGCCTGCAGCTGGGCCAGCGCCTGTGCGAGCTGCGCCTGCGCCTGCGCGACTTCCAGTGCATCGGTGCGGTTGGAGAGCGCGCGCTCGGCCTCTTCCTTCGCCTTGCGTGCGGCGGCTTCGTCGAGGTCCTTCGCGCGGATCGCGGTGTCGGCGAGCACGGTCACGACGGTCGGCTGCACTTCGAGCATGCCGCCGGAGACGTAGAAGAACTGCTCTTCGCCGTTCGCGAGCTGCACGCGCACCTGGCCCGGCTTCAGCCGCGTGATCAGCGGCGCGTGGCGCGGCGTGATGCCGAGCTCGCCCATCTCGCCGGTCGCGATGACCATTTGCGTCTCGCCGCTGAAGATCTCTTCCTCGGCGCTGACGATGTCGCAGTGGATGGTGCTCATGTCTTTCTCGCTTCGCTCGTTCGACGGGATTGGAGATTGGGGATTCGAGATTCGGAAAAGGCGGACGTCGCGGGCTTAGTGCTCTGCCGAATCCCCAATCCCGACTCCCGAATCCCGGCGGCCGTCAGGCCGCCTTCTTCTCCATCGCCTTGGCCTTCTCGAAGGCTTCGTCGATGCCGCCGACCATGTAGAACGCCTGCTCCGGCAGGTGATCGCACTCGCCGTCGCAGATCATCTTGAAGCCGCGGATGGTCTCCTTCAGCGTGACGTACTTGCCCGGCGCGCCGGTGAACACCTGCGCGACCGTGAACGGCTGCGAGAAGAAGCGCTCGATCTTGCGCGCGCGGTAGACCGTGTTGCGGTCGTCCTCGCTGAGCTCGTCCATGCCGAGGATCGCGATGATGTCCTTCAGCTCCTTGTAGCGCTGCAGCGTGCCCTGCACGCGGCGCGCGACTTCGTAGTGCTCCTGGCCGATCACCAGCGGATCGAGCTGGCGGCTGGTCGAGGCCAGCGGGTCGACGGCCGGGTAGATGCCGAGCGACGCGATGTCGCGCGACAGCGCGACGGTCGAGTCGAGGTGCGCGAAGGTGGTCGCCGGCGACGGGTCGGTGTAGTCGTCGGCCGGGACGTAGACGGCCTGGATCGAGGTGATCGAGCCGGTCTTGGTCGAGGTGATGCGCTCCTGCAGAACGCCCATTTCCTCGGCCAGCGTCGGCTGGTAGCCCACCGCCGACGGCATGCGGCCGAGCAGCGCGGACACCTCGGTGCCGGCCAGCGTGTAGCGGTAGATGTTGTCGACGAAGAACAGCACGTCCTTGCCCTTGCCGTGCTCGTCCTTCTCGTCGCGGAAGTACTCGGCCATGGTCAGGCCGGTCAGCGCGACGCGCAGGCGGTTGCCCGGCGGCTCGTTCATCTGGCCGTACACCATCGCGACCTTCGACTGCGTCTTGTCGTCGAGCTTGACGACGCCCGCGTCGATCATCTCGTGGTAGAAGTCGTTGCCTTCGCGGGTGCGCTCGCCTACGCCGGCGAACACCGACAGGCCCGCATGCTGGGTCGCGATGTTGTTGATGAGTTCCAGCATGTTCACGGTCTTGCCGACGCCGGCGCCGCCGAACAGGCCGACCTTGCCGCCCTTGGCGAACGGGCAGACCAGGTCGATGACCTTGATGCCGGTTTCCAGCAGCTCGTTGGCCGCGGCCTGCTCGTCATAGGACGGCGCGGAGCGATGGATGACCCACTGGTCCTCGGCGTTGATCGTGCCGGCTTCGTCGATCGGGTTGCCGAGCACGTCCATGATGCGGCCGAGCGTCGCCTTGCCGACCGGCACCTTGATGCCGGCGCCGGTGTTGTTCGCGACCAGGCCGCGCTTCAGGCCGTCGGTGGAGCCGAGCGCGATCGTGCGCACGACGCCGTCACCGAGCTGCTGCTGCACTTCGAGCGTGATCGGCAGGGCCGTGCCCTCGACCTTGAGCGCGTCGTACACCTTCGGCACGGACTCGCGCGGGAATTCGACGTCGACGACGGCGCCGATGATTTGTACGACTTTGCCCTGGCTCATTGGAGTGGCTCCGCTAAATTGCTTGAATGCTTTGTATCGGGATTGGAGATTCGGGATTGGAGATTGGTGAAAGCGTGGAGATTGCCGCTTTTCCGAATCCCTAATCCCGAATCTCCAATCCCGGCTTCTCAGACCGCCGCTGCGCCGCCGACGATTTCCGAGATTTCCTGCGTGATCGCCGCCTGGCGCGCCTTGTTGTAGATCAGCGTCAGCGTGCCGATCGCCTTGGTCGCGTTGTCCGACGCGGCCTTCATCGCGACCATGCGCGCGGCGTGCTCGCTGGCGAGGTTCTCGAGCACGGCCTGGTAGACCAGCGACTCGATGTAGCGCGTCAGCACGTGCTCCAGCACGGTCGCCGCGTCCGGCTCGTAGATGTAGTCCCACGCATGCGCGGTATTGAACTCTTCCGACGGCGGCAGCGGCAGCAGCTGCGCGATCGTCGGGCGCTGCGTCATCGTGTTGACGAAGTCGTTGTAGCAGAGGTTCAGGCGGTCGATGCGGCCTTCCGTGTAGGCGTCCAGCATGACCTTGATGACGCCGATCAGCTCGGCGATCTGCGGCTTCTCGCCGAGATGCGTGACCGAGCCGACCAGGTTGACCTTGAGGCGGCGGAACAGCTGCGTCGCCTTCTGGCCGATGCAGACCACGTCGACCTCGACGCCCTTTTCCTGCCAGCCGCGGATCTCGGCCAGCAGGCGGCGGAACAGGTTCGTGTTGAGGCCGCCGCAGAGGCCGCGGTCGGTCGACACGACGAGGTAGCCGACTCGCTTGACCTCTTCGCGCTCGACCAGGAACGGATGCTCGAACTCGGTGTTCGCGTGCGCGATGTGGCCGATGACCTGGCTCATCAGGCGCGCGTACGGGCGCGAGGCCTTCATCAGGTCCTGCGCCTTGCGGATCTTCGACGCCGAGACCATCTCGAGCGCGCGCGTCACCTTGCGCGTGTTCTGGACGCTCTTGATCTTGGTGCGGATTTCTCTTGCGCCTGCCATGGTTCTTGCTCGCTACGCTCGCTGAGACGGGATTCGGGATTGGGAATTGGGGATTGGTGGAGAAGCCGGCTTTCGCGGGGGACAGGCTTTTGCTCTGCCGAATCCCGAATCCCGAATCTCCACTCCCGGCTTCACCAGCTTCCCGTCTTCTTGAACTCTTCCAGGCCCTTCTTGAACGTCGCCTCGATGTCGTTGTTCCAGTCGCCGGTGTCGACGATCTTCTTCATCAGGTCGCCGTAGTTGGCGTGGAAGTGCGCGTGCAGGGCGCCTTCGAACGGCAGCACCTTGTTCAGCGGCAGGTCGTCGAGGAAGCCCTTCTCGGCCGCGTAGATCGACAGCGACAGCTCGGCGATCGACAGCGGCGCGTACTGCTTCTGCTTCATCAGCTCGGTCACGCGCTGGCCGCGCTCGAGCTGCGCGCGCGTGGCGGCGTCGAGGTCGGACGCGAACTGCGCGAACGCGGCCAGTTCGCGGAACTGCGCCAGCGCGAGCTTCACGCCGCCGGACAGCTTCTTGACGATCTTGGTCTGTGCCGCGCCGCCGACGCGCGACACCGAGATGCCGGCGTTCACGGCCGGGCGGATGCCGGCGTTGAACAGGTCCGTCTCGAGGAAGATCTGGCCGTCGGTGATCGAGATCACGTTGGTCGGAACGAACGCGGACACGTCGCCGGCCTGCGTCTCGATGATCGGCAGCGCGGTCAGCGAGCCGGTCTTGCCCTTCACGGCGCCGTTGGTGTGCTTCTCGACGTATTCCTCGTTGACGCGCGCGGCGCGCTCGAGCAGGCGGCTGTGCAGGTAGAACACGTCGCCCGGATACGCCTCGCGGCCCGGCGGACGGCGCAGCAGCAGCGAGATCTGGCGGTAGGCCCAGGCCTGCTTGGTCAGGTCGTCGTAGATGATCAGCGCGTCTTCGCCGTTGTCGCGGAAGTACTCGCCCATCGCGCAGCCGGCGTACGGGGCGATGTACTGCATCGCGGCCGATTCGGACGCCGAGGCGGCGACGATGATCGTGTGCGCCAGCGCGTCGTTCTCTTCGAGCTTGCGCACGACGTTGGCGATCGACGACTGCTTCTGGCCGATCGCGACGTAGATGCACTTAATGCCCGAGCCCTTCTGGTTGATGATCGCGTCGATCGCCAGGGCGGTCTTGCCGGTCTGGCGGTCGCCGATGATCAGCTCGCGCTGGCCNNCTGGCCGCGGCCGATCGGGATCATCGAGTCGACGGACTTGTAGCCGGTCTGCACCGGCTGGTCGACCGACTTGCGCCAGATCACGCCCGGCGCGACCTTCTCGACCGGCGAGGTGTGCTTGGCGTTCAGCGGGCCCTTGCCGTCGATCG
>DBMH01000083.1:5482-6022 GCA_002297645.1 Rhodanobacteraceae bacterium UBA703
CGCGCTCGAGGTTCAGCGCGAGGGCGAAGGTGTTGCCCGGCAGCTCGACCATTTCGCCGGACATCACGTCGTTGAGGCCGTGGATGCGCACGATGCCGTCCGACACGCTGGTCAGCGTGCCTTCGTTGCGCGCTTCCGCGGACAGCTTGAACTGCTCGATGCGGCTCTTGATGAGTTCGCTGATTTCGGACGGATTGATCGTAGTTGCCATGGTCGTGGTTCCTGCTCGTGCATCCGGAGGATGCGACGTGGGTCCAAGGGGTCGAAAGTGAAAAGTCGAAAATCAACGCTCGCTCGGGCCGTGTTCCGCGCCGGTTGAGCTTCGACTTTTGACCTCCGACGTCGTCGTTGCCGTCGTTGGCGATCCGCAATCGGGCACGTGCGCGCCCGGTGTGACGGTGCATCCGTTTTCCGGAACGGTCTTCCTGACCGCCCGGAAGGCACCGCCGTCGCGTCGTGCGACGGCGGTGCAGGGTTCCATCAGTTGGCCAGGGCCTGCTGCATGCGTGCGAGGCGACCGCGGACGGAGCCGTCGATGAC
>DBMH01000133.1 GCA_002297645.1 Rhodanobacteraceae bacterium UBA703
GGTCGAGCGCCGGCAGCGCGCGATCGAGCGCGGCAGCCCAGTCCGCCGGCGGCGCGTAGGGAATCGTCGCCTGCGGCAGGACCTCGTGCAGGCCGCCGGCATACGCGCGTCGAGCCGCCGCCTCGTCGTCGTTGCCGTAGCGAGCCAGGATCGCGAGCAGGTCGGACAACTCGCGCGTGAGCGCGCCCAGCCTTGCGCGTCCCACAGGCACGGCAGCGGGGGGATCGAGCGTCGCCGTGATCTGCGCGTCGACGAGCCGCGCAAGGCAGTATTCGCGCAGCGTGACGCGTCTGTCGGCATCGATCAGCTCGCGCAACACCTGGATGAACGTCGCGATCTGCGGCCGCGGGCGCCGGCGCAAGGTGGGGAACGCCATGGCCGCGAGCGGCAGGTATTGCATCGGATGCAGCCCGGGCAAGGCTTCCGCGTAGACACGTACGGTTTCCCGCGTGCCTTCGTCGTAGTGCCGGGCGATCAACGCCAGCTGGTGCCCGCGCACCTCGTGCTCCTCGTTCAGGAGCAGCGACAGGACCAGCGGGACGGCCCTTTCGGGCCGGCGGGCGGCCTCGCGCAGGAACGGCGGAACCGTCCTGCGCAGGGTCCGCGCCACGCCACGGTCATCGCCTCCGGAGGTGCCGACCTGATCGGCGACGATACCGGGCACCAGCTCGAGCTCGGCGCGCGCATCCGGAAGCCGGGCTTCGCGCTCGCGCGAAGGACGCTTCGATGCCGTCGCTGGCGCGAACCCCGAAATCGAGACGTCGCCGCGATCGGCATCCTCGTCGAGGACCTGGATGGGGCGCGACCATGCGGCCGCGATCGCCTTGAACTCGTCCTCGCGGAAGGCCGGATCGAGCCGGCGGATGCGCGTCGCCAACGGGGGATGCGTCGCGAACAGCGCGGAGTAACCGACGCCGTCGCCGAACAGCATGTGCGCGATCTCCTCGGTGCCGCTGCCGGCCAGCTTCGATCCCTGCGCGAGCCCCCCGATCTTCTTCAGCGCGCCGGCGATGCCGTCGGCCTGGCGGGTGAACTGCACGGCGGAGGCATCGGCGAGGTACTCGCGCTGGCGCGAGATGGACGCCTTGATCACGCGTCCGAGCACCACGCCGAGATAACCCGCGGCGAACAACACCAGCCCGAACATCACCACTCCGCCGGCGTCACGGCTGCGGCGCGTGCCGGAAGCGATGCGCCGACCGATCGTCGCGATCACCAGCAGGCCGAACACCACGCCCATCAGCCGGATGTTCAGGCGCATGTCGCCGTTGAGGATGTGGCTGAACTCGTGCCCGACGACACCTTGCAGCTCGCTCCGGGTCAGCTTGTCGAGCGCGCCGCGCGTGACGGCGATGGCGGCATCCGCCGGCGCGTAGCCGGCGGCGAAGGCATTGATGCCCTCCTCGTCCTCCAGCACATAGATCTCGGGTACCGGCACGCCGGAGGCGATGGCGATCTCCTCGACCACGTTGCGCAGGCGCTGGTAGGCCAGATTGCCCGTCGCCGGCGACACCGGAACACCGCCGAGGCTGCGGGCGACGGCCGCCCCACCGCCACGCAGACTGGCCACGCGATACAAGGAGCCGGCGGCGATCACGCCGACCACGGCCAGGCTGACCGGCGCCAGCACGCGCGTCACGGGCCCCGTGCCCGCGCGCAGCCCGCCGTCGAGTCCGAAAGCGAACACGACGACCAGGTCGATCACGACCACGATCGCGCACACGGACAGCGCGAACATCCACAGCATGCGCCGCGTCTGCCGGCGTGCGAGCTCCTGATGCTCGAAGAAATTCATCGGACGGGAAACGGGAATTCGGAGGCGGGAAACGAAACGGGCCGCGCGGATCGTGTCGCGAGCGCCCTTGGGCGTCTCCCGTTCGCGCGCCCCTGTTACGTGAACGCCACCTTCGGCGCTTCGCGCTTGGCGTCCGCCTCGATCTTCAGCAGCTCGGCGGCCGCGAATCCGAACAGGCCGGCGACGAGCGAACCGGGGAACTGCTCGCGACGATTGTTGTAGCCCATGACCGCGTCGTTGTACGCCTGCCGCGCGAAGGCGACCTTGTTCTCGGTGGACGTCAGCTCTTCGCTGAGCTGCATCATGTTCTGGTTCGCCTTCAGATCCGGATAGGCCTCCGACAGCGCGAACAGGCGGCCGAGCGCCTGCGTCACCGCGTTGTCGGCGCCGGCGAGCTGCTGCATCGAGGCGGCGTCCCCGGGACTCGACTTCGCGGCCGACAAGCCGGACACGGCGGAATTGCGCGCCTGGATGACCGCCTCCAGCGTCTCGCGCTCGTGCTTCATGTAGCCTTTCGCCACCTCGACCAGGTTCGGGATCAGGTCGTAGCGTCGCGTCAGCTGGACGTCGATCTGCGCGAACGCGTTCTTGTAGGCGTTGCGGGCGGTGACGAGGCCGTTGTAGAGACCGATGAAGAAGAAGCCGAGACCGACCACGACGGCCAGAAAAACCAGCAGGCTCATGTTCCTTTCCCCTTCTCGATGCAGCTAGAATCGACGCGGATTTCAGCATAGCAGCCGACGGCTGCCTGCACGAGGTTGCAGCGGACGTCGGGTTCGGAGAACGCATTGAGCAGTACCCCACGCGTCCTGATCGCCCTGCTGGCGGCCCTCGCCGCCACCGCCGTCGCTTCCTCCTCCGTCCTAGCAGCCACGACGAAAAAGGCGCGCCCCGCGGCCGGCGCGAAGGCCACGGCGGCGGCGAAGAAGAATGCCGTCCCTGCGAAAAAGACGGCGGCGAAGCAGGTCGCAGGCAAACGCAGCCGGCAGGCCGCGCAGCCGCGTCGCGTCGCACCGCTTCCACCGGTCGTCATTCCGATGGTCGACGCGCATGCGGTAGCGACCGACGCCGGTCGCGTCGCCCGCGACTTCGACCGCTGGCTCGACGGCATCGAGACCTCCAACGACGTGTCCGGCCTCGCCGCCGCGATCGTCAAGGACGACCAGGTCCTGCTCGAGCGCGGCATCGGCTTCGCCGACGTGAATACGCGCGAACGCGTCTCCGGCGATACCGCCTTCCGTCTCGCCTCGCTGTCGAAGGCATTCGCCGCCACGCTGACCGGCATCCTGGTCGAACGCAACCTGCTGCATTGGGACACGCGTGCCGCCGACCTGCTGCCGGCGTTCACGCTGAACGACGGCGACGGCGCGCAGCGGCTGACCGTGCGCGACATCCTCAGCCATCGCGTCGGACTTCCGCACAACACCTACGACAATCTCCTCGAGCAGGACGAGCCCTACCCGCTCCTCGTCAATCGCCTCGCGGAGGTCCCGCTGACCTGCCCGGTAGGCAACTGCTACGGCTACCAGAACATCGCGTTCAGCCTGGTCGGCGACATGACCTATGCGGCGACCGGCGACTTCTACTACCACCAGGTCGAGAAACGCATCTTCCATCCGCTCGGCATGCGGACCGCGACCTACGGACGCGAGGCGCTGGAAGGATCGAAGAGCTGGGCGCGGCCGCACCATCGCGGCGGCACGAACGGATGGACGCCGTTCGCACCGAAGGAAAACTACTACCACGTCGCTCCCGCAGCCGGCGTCAACGCCAGCATCCGCGACATGGAGCAATGGCTGATCGCGCAGATGGGCGGACGCCCCGACGTGCTATCGCCTCGACTGCTCGAGACCCTGCACTCGCCGCTCGTGGAAACCGAGCGCGAGAAGCGCTCCTCGCCGTGGCGGCGCGGTCGCGTGCTCGACGCGCAGTACGCACTCGGCTGGCGCGTCTACGACTACGCCGGCACGACGCTCGTGTTCCATGCCGGTGCCGTGCAGGGATACCGCGCGATCATCGCGTTCCTGCCGAAGTACCGCTTCGGCGCCGTGATGATGTGGAACTGCGAATCCGCCGTGCCGATGGGACTGATGCCGATGCTGCTCGACCGCTATCTCGGCCTGCCGGAGGTCAACTGGGCCGGCATCGACCACGGCGACGGCACGGAACTGTCCGGCGGCACCGACTGATTCCGCCTCGACACTGATCCGCCTCGACCGGACCCGCTCCGGTTCTGCGCGAGCGCGGGCATCGTCTTCGCACGAACGAAAACGGATCCGCACGGCCTGCGTGCGGATCCGTTCGTCCGGATCTGTTCGTCGACGGCGTCGTCCGTCGGTTCAGTCGCCGAGCTTGAACTCGATCCTGCGTCTCAGCGTCGCCGATACCGGCTGCCCCTTGTCGAGACGCGGCTCGAACTTCGCCTGCTCGATGGCGCGGACCGCCTCCCGGTCGAACACGCGGGCCGGATTCGAAGAAACCGCGCGTGCGTCCT
>DBMH01000169.1 GCA_002297645.1 Rhodanobacteraceae bacterium UBA703
GAGCCACAGGCGCGCTTCGAGCAGGCGGGGATGCAAGGCTGGCAGCTCGGCGGCGGCGGGGTCCACCGCCGCACGCAGGCGTGCCGCCGCCGCGCGCGGATCCCGCTCCAGATCGACGCGCGCGAGCAGGACCTGCACTTGCAGCATCTGCGGATGGCGCCAAGCCAGCAGCGGCGCCTGCCGCCGCTCGATGTCGGCACGCAGATCGGAACTGCATTCGGGACCTGGCGCGTGCACACAGGCCAGCAACAGTTGCGCCTGCGCGATCAGCGGCTGCAGCTTGAACGGCCGCTGGCGCAGGTGGTCGATCGTCGCGGGCGCCAGCCCCCGCACCTGCGCGTAGGCGCCACGCGCCAGCAGGAGTTCGGCACGTAGCTGGTCGACACGGCCCTTGCGCATCGCATTGAGCGGACCGTCGCCGTACAGCGCGCGCGCCTGTTCGAGCAGCGCTTCGGCCTGCGCGTAGTCCACGCCGCGCTCGATCATCCACGACGCCTTGCGCTGGCGGCTCTCGCCGGCGTAGTCGCGATCGCCGGCGAACACGCGCGCGCTGGCCTCGTCGGCACGACGGCAGGCTTCGTCGAGGCGTTCGCCGAGCATCCAGCCCTCGAGCACGCACCACTTGGCCGACGCGTAGACCTCCGGCTGCGTCGGCGCGTGCTGCAAGGCTTCGAATCGCGCCGTGCACGAACGGAACCGCGTCAGTGCTTCGCGCCAGCGGCCGGCCCGTCCCAGGGTCGAGGCCAGCCCGCACTCGGCTTCGGCAGTCGCTTCGTTGTGCGGACCGCGATGCGCGAGTTCGAAGGCCGTCGCCTCGGCGTAGGCCGCCTGCGCACCGGCATAGTCCTCGATGCCTTCGAGCGCGGAACCCAGGTTGTTGAAGCCGATGCCCAATGCGGGATCGTCGGCACCGAAAACCGCCCGGCGCTCGTCGATGTCGCGCCGCGCCAAGGCGATGTAGGCGACCGCATCGCCGCGCATGTTCTCCACGGCCTGCAGGCCTTCCAGCGCCTGCAGCAAGGGACGGCCGCGCAGGCCGAGCCGGTCCAGGTCGGCGAGCGCCGGCCGCAGTTCGGCTTCGGCGACCACGTAGTCCTCGCGCTTGCTGGCCACGTAGCCGCGCAGCACGTGTGCGCCGATGCGCAGCCGGTCCTCGGCAGCCAGTTGCGCGTCGGCGCTGCGCGCCGCGGTATCGGCGAGACGACTGGCAAGGTCCAGGTCACCGCCGGCCGCCGCCAGGTCGGCGAACAGCGTGGCCAGGTCGACCGCCGTTGCGGCATCGCGTGGCGGCTGTTGCAGGACCTGGTCGCCGGCACTGGCGACGAGCTCGCGCAGGGACGGCTCGTCGGCGCGTGCGCGGCCGTCGCGCACCGCATCGAACATGCGGTCGACGAAACCTCGCACCGCCGTCGCGCGCCCGGCCTCCTGCGCCGCCAATGCCGCCTGCTGCCGCGCCACGTGCGCCTGCCACAGCGCGGCGCCGAAACCGATCGTGCTCGACAGGACCAGCAGGACCGCGGCGGCCACGCCGCTGCGATGGCGCGCGACGAACTTGCCGGCGCGATACCAGCGGCCAGGAGGATGGGCATGCACCGGCAACCGGTTGCGGTAACGGTCGATGTCCTCGCCCAGTTCCGCGCCGTCGCGGTAACGCTGCGCTGCCGCGGCGTCCGTGGCCCGCTCGATGATCCAGCGCAGCTCGCGCGGCACCGCGGTACGACCGGTGCCGACCGGTCGCGATCGCGGATCGGCAAAGTCGCCGTCGAGCATCTGCCGCAGCATCAAACCCAGCGCGTAGACGTCCGCCGCCGGCGTGGCCGCGTCGCCGCCGAACAGTTCAGGTGCCGCATAGCCGGGCGTGAGCATGCGCGCCTGCGTGCGCGTGGCGTCCTCGTCTTCGTCGAGCAGGCGCGCGATGCCGAAGTCGAGCACCTTGACCGCGCCGTCGCGCATCACCAGCACGTTCGACGGCTTGAGGTCGCGATGCACGATCAGGCGGCGGTGCGCCGCGGCGATGATCGCGCACAGCGCGGCGAACAACGCGAGCGTCCGTTCGCGGCCGGGCCTCTCGCGCCGGCACCAGGCGTCCAGCGGCGTGCCGTCGAGGTAGTCCATGACCAGGTAGGGCATGCCGTCGTCGGTGATGCCGCCGTCGATCAGGCGCGCGACGCCCGGATGGTCGAAGCGCACGAGGATGTCGCGCTCGCGACGGAAGCTGCGCAGGTCGTGGTCGCTGAGGATCGCCCGGCGCAGCAGCTTCACCGCGACGGTTTGGGTGAAGTCGCCGGCGGCGCGTTCCGCCAGGTAGACGATGCCCTGGCCGCCCCGGCCCAACTCGCGCACCAGGCGAAACGCACCGCAGAGGCGCCCGCCGAACGTGGCGGTCGCGGCGTCCGTGCCGTCCAGCAGGCGCACGATGCGCACGCCGATGTCTTCGTCGAGCCAGGCCTCGCCGCTGGCGGCCGCGGCGAGCAGGCGGTGCAGGCGCAGCCGGTCGTCGGCATCGCACAAATTCCGCTCGATCCACGCCTGGCGCTGGTCCGCAGGCAGATCCAGGCAGTGCTCGAACCAGCGGCGCAGGTCGGATGGTGGCGGCATGCCGTACTAGACGTGATACGGCGCACCAGGGCGCCAGGCGGGTCGCGCGCGCGCGTTGCAGGTCGGGCGAGGCGCGGGGCGCATGCCGGTCAGGGCATCAGCTGCTCGCGCAGCCAGGCCCGCGCGAACTGCCAGTCGCGGTTGATCGTGCGCAGCGACACCCCGAGCAGTTCGGCGATACGCTCGAGCGGCAGGCCGGCGAAGTAGTGCAGCGCGACGACCTCGGCACAACGCGGATCCGCCTCGGCCAGTTCGCGCAGCGCCGCGTCGAGTTCGAGCGCCTGCTCGGCGTCGCGACCGATGCCGGCCTCGTCCAGGGCGTCCAGACCGGTGTGGTGCTGTTGTCCGCCGCGCTTGGCGGCCACGCGCTGGCGCGCCGCGTCGATCAGCAGGTTGCGCATCGCCCGTGCGGCGTAGGCGTAGAAGTCGCGGATCCCCTGCGGATCGTCGCGTTTGCACAGGTCCAGGTAGACCTCGTGCACGAGCGCGGTGGTGTTGAGCGTGGCCTGCGCACCGAGCCGACGTCGCTCGCGCCGCGCCAGGCCGTGCAGCTTCTGGTACACCGCTTCGAAGGTGGTGTCGGGCGACGACGCGCTCGTTTCCGGCTCCATCGCGCCCGCTTCGGGCCCGGCGTCGCTGCGCCCGACCGGCCCGGCGGCTGCGCGGGGCCG
>DBMH01000358.1 GCA_002297645.1 Rhodanobacteraceae bacterium UBA703
CAACGGCGTGCCCTGCAGCCACGCGCGGTCGCGGAAACCGGCGGAGACGGCGCGCTGCAGCGCGTCGATCGCGCCGGGCACGTCGCCGGACTCGCGGCGCAGCAGCGCGACCTCGATCCAGCTGTCGGGCACGTCGTCCGCGCTTCGTCCGGCGAGATCCGCCGCGCGCCTCGCCGCCCAATCGTGTTCCGGCGGCGATGCCGCGTACAGGCGCGACAAGGTCTGCGGCAGGCTCTGGTGCAGTCGCAGCGACGAGGCGTCGGCGAACGCCCGCGCCGCGGCCGCCCGGTCTCCGTGCAGCAGGGCGAGTTCGCCGCCGAGCAACAGCAGGTCGGGATGGCGCGGCCGGCGCATCGCATCGGCGAGCGCGGCTTCGGCTTCGGTGTAACGACCCTGCGCGAAGAGGAAACGCGGATAGGCCACGTTGCCGAACACGTTGTCCGGATACAGCCGGAACAGCTTCGCGTAGCGTTGCTCGGCTTCGGCGGTGAAGCCGAGCAGTTCGAGATTGCGTGCGAACTGCAGGTCGAGGAAACGCAGCGCCGTTCCGCTCTTCGCGGCGACGGCATTGGCCTCGAGCGCATCCGCCAGGCGCCCGCGGACGAGATAGAGGTTGGCGACCGAGGCGCGGCTGTCCGCACGGGACGGATCGAGCGCGACCGCCTTCTCGTACTCGCGGATCGCCGCGTCGACGTCGCCGCGACAATCGAACGAGTAGGCCAGTGCGGAGTGCGCACCGGCATCGCCGGGCGCGCGCGCGATGACCGCTTCCGCGAGCGACTGCGCGTGCAGCGCGGCGTCCGGCGTTCCGTTGTAGAGGCACAGGCGCGCGCTCAGCGCGCGACTCAGGCCGACGGCGGCGACGGCGTCGTCGCGATCCGCATCGAGCGCCTGTTCGAACAGCGCGATCGCACGCTCGTTGTTGTCCGCCTGGCCGATGCCGGCGTAGTAGCGGGCGCGTTGCAGCAGTTCCTCGCGGGCACTCGGCACGGCCGGCACCGGTGCGCGTGCGTGCAGCAGCCATGCTGCCGCCCCGGCGAGGGCGGCCAGTGCGAGCGCGCCGAAAGCCCACTGGCGCGAAGCGGATCCCGCGACCGGCGGTGACGCCCTGTCCTCGCTGGCGGGGCGGGGCAGGCTGCACAGCTGATAGCCACGGCCACGCACCGAGCGGACGTAGCGCGGATTGCGACCGTCGTCGCCGAGCGCCTGGCGCAGCAGCTTGACGCGCTGGGTGACGGTCTCCTCATTGACGATTGCCGGCGACCAGACTTGGTCGATCAGTTCGTCGAAGCCGACCACGCGATCGCCCTGCTCGAGCAGGTAGCGCAGCAGCTGAAAGCTGAGTCCGGCGACGTCGAGCGCCACGCCGTCGCGTGTCACGCGCTGGCGCGCGAGATCGACGCGAAGGTCGTCGAAGGCATAGGCCGACGGCATGGCGGTGGTGCGGGAATCGCTCATCGGGCCGCATCGTAGGCGAAGCCGCGACGGCCGTCGCTGGTTGCCGACGGTATCGGGACGCGCGGGATCCTCCGTCGGGCGCCCCGTTTTCCGCCCCCGGACATGGCGGCCGGTTCCTTCCTCCGGAAGCGCCGCGCGAGGGCACTGCGCAACGAGCGGGCGGGAGTATCCTGTTTGCGCGAACACCGCCGGAAAGCGGCACGACGGCGTCCTTCGCGGACGGATCCGCGCGTGGCGGCGGGCCGGAGTGGGGGCGGATCTTCCGACGAATCGACGGAGGCGCATCGTGGCATACGAGTACGACCATCTGATCGTCGGTGCCGGCATGACCGCCGATGCAGCGGCGAAGGCGATCCGCGAACTCGATCGCACCGCGCGCGTCGGCCTGGTCGGTGACGAGCGGCACGCACCGTACGAGCGGCCGCCGCTGTCCAAGGGATTGTGGAAAGACGACAGGCCGATCGAATCGATCGATCTCGGCACGTCGGCGAGCGGTGCCGTGCTGCATCTCGGGCGTCGCGTCGTCGGCATCGATCGCGTCGCGCGCCGCGTGGTCGACGACCAGGGGGGCGTTTACGCTTACCGCCGGCTGCTGCTCGCGACCGGTGCTACACCGCGGCGCCTGCCGATCGAGGACGAGCGGGTAATCCATTTCCGCACGCTCGACGACTATCTCGCGTTGCGGCGCCGGGCGGTTCCCGGTGCCTCGGCCGCGGTGGTCGGTGGTGGCTTCATCGGCAGCGAGATCGCCGCTTCGCTGGCCGGCGCCGGTTGCCGGGTGACGATGCTGTTTCCCGGCGACGGCATCGGCGCCGGCCGCTTCCCGTACGGTCTCTCGGACTTCCTCGACGGCTACTACCGCGAGCGCGGCGTAACGTTGCGCGCCGGTACGCGCGTGGTCGGCGGACGTGGCGCGCGTGAAGGCGTCGAACTGGCGTTCTCCGACGGAACGGAAGCGAGGTTCGACGTCGTCGTCGCCGGTCTCGGCGTCGTGCCGAACACCGACCTCGCCGCGCAAGCGGGGCTGGCGGTGGATGACGGCATCGTCGTCGACGCCCGGCTGCGCACCGCCGATCCGGACGTGTTCGCCGCTGGCGACGTCGCCCGCTTCCCCTGCGCGCCGCTTGGCATGCGCCTGCGTGTCGAGCACGAGAACGCCGCGATCGGCATGGGCCGTCACGCCGGCCGCGTGATGGCCGGAACGGACGAGGACTACACCACGCTGCCGTTCTTCTATTCCGACCTGTTCGACCTCGGCTACGAAGCGGTCGGCCTGCTCGACGACCGTCTCGACGTGGTCGAGCAGTGGGTGCAGCCGTACCGCGAAGGCGTCGTCTACTACCTCGACGACGGTCGCGTGCGCGGCGTCCTGCTGTGGAACGTCTGGGGCCAGGTCGAGGCCGCGCGCGACCTCGTCGCGGAGGCGGGGCCGCACGACGCCGACAGCGTGCGCGGCCGCCTGCCGCGCCTCGCCTGATCGCGCCCGTGGCGCCGCGACTCAGTGGCAGACCAGCACGGGGTGCTGCTGCCGGTCGTGACCTTCTGCGTCTCGCTGCCGGCGGCCCGACGCGCGGCGGCGGATCGGCGCGGCGTCGCTACAATCGCGCTGTCGAACATCGTGCTGTCGAACATCGCGCTGTCGAAAATCGCACTATCGAAAACCGCGATTTCGAAGAAGAGTCGAGATGGATTCCGGTGCCGCCGCTTCGGCAATTCAATTCTCAGGACGCCGCAATGACCGATGCACCGATCCCCGTCGATCCCTCGCCGCGCGCGCCGAAACCGCGAACTCCGCGGATCCTGGCCGCCGTCTGCCTGGCCTTCGCGCTGCTGCTGCCGGCATTGGTGGCTTTCGGGCTGTACGCGTCGCCGATCGAGACCCTGTTGGTGCAGCAGGGAGTGACCGACGCACCGACAGCGCTGCGGGCCTGGCAGCGCGTCGCGATCGTCGTGCTCGGCCTGCTGCCCGTCGCCTCGGTCGCCTTCGGCCTGTGGCAGGCCGCGCGTTGTTTCGCCGGCCTGTCCCGAGGAGAGCACTTCAGCGATAGCACGGCCGCGCGTCTGGAGGGCGTCGGCATCGGCATGGTGGCGGCCGGCCTTTCGGGCCTGCTGGCCGAGCCGCTCGCGGGACTCGTCGCGATCTGGCACGTCGCCGGAACCCATGCGTTGAAGCTGGACTTCGATGCCGGTGTCGGCCTGCCGCTGCTGTTCGGCGCCATCGTGTGGCAGATCGCCGGGCTGATCCGCAAGGCGGCCGCGCTGGCGCGCGAAAACGCGCAATTCGCCTGAGCCGACGCATGCCGATCGTTGTCCGGCTCGATGTCGTCCTCGCCGAGCGCAAGGTCAAGTCGAAGGACCTCGCCGAGTGGGTCGGCATCACCGAGGCCAACCTGTCGTTGTTGAAGCAGGGCAAGGTCAAGGGGGTCCGCTTCGAGACCTTGCAGCGCATCTGCGCGTATCTCGACTGCCAGCCGGGCGATCTTCTCGTCTACGTACCGGAGCCGTCCGTGGACGACGTCTGACCCACCGCGTTCAGAGGTCGCCGTGGATCGCCTGCAGCGCGGCCAGCGCGGCGAGGCCGGCGGTTTCCGTGCGCAGGATGCGCGGGCCGAGGCGCAGGCCGCGGAAGCCGGCCTGGCCGAGCGTCGCGAGATCGTGTTCCGACAGCCCGCCTTCCGGGCCGACGACGAGCGTCGCGGACGCGCCGACGTCGAGTCCGCGTGCCCGGACATCGCCCTGGGGATCGAGCGCGAGGCGCAGGCCGGCCTCGTCGCCGAGTCGCGCGGCCCAGTCGGCGAGCTTCATCGGTTCGGCGAGTTCGGGAAGACGATTGCGTCCGCACTGTTCGCAGGCGGAGGCAATCACCGCCTCCCAGTGCGCCATGCGGCGCTCGGCGCGTTCCGCGTCGAGCTTCACCTCGGTACGGTCGGTGACCAGCGGCACGATGCGTGCGACGCCGAGCTCGGTCGCCTTCTGCAGGATCCAGTCCATCTTCTCGCCGCGCGCGATGCCCTGGCCGAGCGTGATGCGCAGCGGGCTTTCGATGTCGGCGGACGGCGTCGCCTCGAGCACGCGCGCGGTGACCGAACGTTTCGCGAGCGAGGCCAGCTCGCCGGTGTACTCGTCGCCGTCGCCGTTGAACAGGCGCAGCGGATGGCCGCGCTCCATGCGCAGCACGCGCGCGATGTGCTCGCCGGCCTGCACCGGCAGTTCGATCTCGAGACCGGGGCGCAGCGCTTGCGGCACGTAGATGCGAGGGATGCGCATGGAAATCTCCGTGACGCAGGGAAACGGGGATTGTGCGCACAAGGCCTGGCATGCGCCAGCGCGTGCGAGCATGGCGTCGCGGAATGCGCCGGGTTTCCCGATTGCTGCATGCCGTGCATGGCGCGCGGTGGATTTGCCACGTCGGAAGCGCTGGTGCTTCGGGGATCGTGCGGCGTGGAGCTCGCGATGTCGTCGGTGTCCGCAAGCCCAGAGGAGGAGCGGCGCGAGATCGTGCCCGTCCCGTCGTGGGGCGTCTTGTCTTTCATTTGTCGCGCGTCATCCGTGCCGATGCGGGGATCGCGCGCAGGCGGAGCTTCGTGTCGGCTGGCGATCGGAGCGCACGGCGTCCGATCGCTCGTTCCCGATGCCTGACCCGAGCCACCGGGCGTCCGGCCTGGACGCTCGATGGCTCCTCTGTTTCGCTCGATCCGATCGACGCCTCGGAGGAGCGAAGGTAGACCCTAGTCGATGAGGAACGCCCAGGTCACCAGCGCGGCGTTCGGGCTGCCCGTGCCGACCGCCTGCAGGGAAACGGTGTCCCCCGCCGCCACGCTGAGCGTGAGCGCCGACGTGCACGACTGCGCGGTATTGCTGATGGCGCAAGTGACGCTCGTGCTGGCTCCGTTGTGAAACACGTGGAACGTGTAGGTATGCCCGCTGCCGCTCGCGCCGGGAGCGGCGCTCAGGTGCACCTGCAATCCGCTGGCCGTACCCGCGACCGGCAAAGGTACCGCCACGTTGGCGTCGGTCGCGTCGAGGCTGCCGATTCCGACGTAGTGGGTGCCGTTGGCGCTGACGCTGTTGCCTCCCGAACTGCCGAAGAACAGGGATCCACCGGAGCCTGAGGGGCCGGTAGCGCCTGTCGCACCCGTCGCCCCGGCGGGGCCGGTCGGCCCCTGCGCACCTGTCGGCCCCTCTGCTCCGGTCGCACCTTGAGCACCGGCAGGACCTTGCGGACCGGTCGGCCCCTGCGGACCCGTATCGCCATGAGTGCCGGCATTGCCCACGTCACCTTTGGGGCCGGTCGGCCCTTGCGCCCCCGTCGGGCCTTGGGCACCGGTTGCTCCCTGCAGTCCCGTATTGCCCGTGTCGCCCTTCGGGCCGGTCGCGCCCGGGACGCCCGGCGGGCCCTGAAGTCCCGTATTGCCGGTATCGCCCTTGGGGCCGGTCGCGCCGGGGGCACCGGCCACGCCTTGAGGGCCCGTGTCGCCGGTATCACCCTTCGGGCCGGTCGCACCCGGGGCGCCCGGCAGGCCCTGAAGACCCGTATTGCCGGTATCGCCCTTGGGGCCGGTGTCGCCTTTGGGGCCGGTCGCGCCCGGCGTGCCTGCCACGCCCTGGGGACCGATATCGCCGGTGTCACCTTTCGGTCCGGCCGTGCCCTGCGGACCGACGTCGCCGGTATCGCCCTTGGGACCGATCGCGCCCGGCGCGCCTGCCACGCCCTGAGGGCCGGTATCGCCAATATCGCCCTTGGGACCGGTGGCACCTGGCGTACCCGCCACACCCTGCGGGCCGGTATCGCCTTTGGGGCCCGTCGCGCCGGGCGTACCCGCGACGCCCTGCGGACCGGCATCACCGGTGTCGCCTTTGGGACCGGTTGCGCCTGGTGTGCCTGCCCCGCCCTGCGGACCGGCATCACCGGTGTCACCCTTCGGACCGGTGGCACCCGGCGTACCTGCCACGCCCTGCGGACCGGCGTCGCCTGTATCGCCCTTTGGACCGGTGGCACCCGGCGTACCTGCCACACCCTGCGGGCCGGCATCGCCGGTGTCGCCTTTGGGACCGGTTGCGCCTGGTGTTCCTGCCACGCCCTGAGGACCGGTATCGCCGATATCGCCTTTGGGGCCCGTCGCGCCGGGCGTACCCGCGACGCCCTGCGGACCGGCATCACCGGTGTCACCCTTCGGGCCGGTGGCACCTGGTGTGCCTGCCACGCCCTGCGGACCGGCGTCGCCCGTATCGCCCTTTGGACCGGTGGCACCCGGTGTACCTGCCACACCCTGCGGGCCGGCATCGCCGGTGTCGCCTTTGGGACCGGTCGCGCCTGGCGTACCTGCCACGCCCTGCGGGCCGGCATCGCCGATATCGCCTTTGGGGCCTGTCGCACCCGGCGTACCCGCTACGCCCTGAGGACCTGCGTCGCCGGTGTCGCCCTTGGGGCCGGTGGCACCTGGCGCGCCTGCCACGCCCTGCGGACCGGTATCGCCGGTGTCACCCTTCGGTCCGGCCGCACCTTGCGGGCCAGCGTCGCCAGTGTCGCCCTTGGGACCGGTTGCGCCTGGCGTACCCGCCACACCTTGCGGACCGGCATCACCGGTATCACCCTTCGGGCCCGTCAGGCCCTGAGGCCCCGTGGGACCCTGCGGACCCATGTCGCCTGCATCGCCCTTGGGTCCCGTCAGGCCCTGAGGTCCCATATCACCGGCATCGCCCTTGGGCCCGGTTGCGCCCGCAACGCCTTGCGGACCGATATCGCCTGCATCGCCCTTGAGGCCGGTCGGGCCCGTCGTGCCGGTGCCTCCCGTCGCGCCCGTGGGGCCGCTGACGCCGGTCGGGCCCTGGATGCCGGTTTGTCCTGTCGCACCGGTGGCGCCGGCTGCACCTGTCGCGCCGGTAGGGCCGGTAGGGCCGGCGAGGCCTTGTGCTCCCGTCGCACCGGCAGCTCCGGCCGGTCCGGTGGCACCCGTGGCTCCGCGCGAGCCGGTGAGCGCGTACTGTGCGACCGGGGAAGTGGATATCGGCTGCCTGGGCAAGGGGGAGCCGTTGACGCTGACCTGCAGGTAGGTCTGATCGCCGGCGAAAGCCCCTGGGAATGCCAGCGAAATACTGAAGACGCCATCAATGACCGGGTAGGCCGGTTCGTGAATCGTCGAGCCGATCTGCGTGCCGCCGGTCGCCTGGTTCCACAACGAGAAAGACAGGTTGTAACTGCCGTTGACGGGCAGGCCGTTCTGTTCGAGTCGTCCCTGGTAGACGAAATCCGGAATCTGGTTGGCTTGCGGGTCGACCAGGTCGGCATGGGCCGCGCCGCTGGACAGGCTGAGCGCGATGGCGAGAAACAGGCTCTTGTGCGTCATGGGATGCATTCCTTTGGCTGACCGTCGAAGCCATTTCTGAAAATCACGTCGACGCTTCGGCGCGGTTGGGTCGCCTGGAAGCCGGACGTCAAGGTATAGGTGCCGTTCGAGGCGAAACCCGCTGCGTGCTCACCGATCGTCGAGGTGAGCGTGAAGCAGGTGTTTGCGACCCTCCCGCCGCCGCCGGCGACCGTTGGATTGCCGATGCGGAAGGCCGCGTTCGATGCGGCGCCATACAGTGCGGTGGCGATAGCCACCGCGAGCGCGCCCGTCAGGCGCGCTCGCAGATCTCCCCGTCGTTTCATTCCCTTGACCCCTTGGTTTGAATCTCCCCGCCGGTTCTGCGGTGCCGAGGATCCCGGCGGCACGGCAGGCGCTGAACGCTAGGTGATGCACTTGGGCGCCTAAAGGAAACGGAAAATCCTTTAATGAATTTGTGATGTACTTGGCTATTATGGAATATTCATATATTCCATAAGTGACTTTATGAAGAAACGCGCACTTCACTTTTCATGCGCTATGCCGGGCGTCCAATTGCCGTGAATGGTCGGTGATGATGGGTGAGGCATGGCTGGATTACGGAGCAATCAGGCATTCAATGGGGGCATGAATCACGGCGTTGCAGAGTATCGGTTGTCGTGATTCCCATGAGCGTGCGGGCATTGGCTGTCCAATAGCCGGAGGCCGATCATTTTCACGCTCCCGGGCGCTCCAGAGGAAATCGACGTGGGTCCCCAGAGGACCCCGCCCTTCGACTATCGAAGGGCGCTTCGTTGGGATGGCAGAGGTATTCGAGGGACGATCGCGATTTGCGCACGCTCTCATGTGCTCGCGTGCGAAGTGATGCTCGCCGGGTCACGCGTCGAATTTCATCACCGCATGGTCGGTGACCAGGGGCCGATGCGCTCGACGTCGACGGACCGTGCCGCCCCGGGCAGGCGCGCGACGACCGAGTGCTTCACGAACGACGTCCGTTCGTCGGCGTACTCATCGCGCTGCGTCGTTCCATCGAAATACGTGCCGCTCTTCCGACGAACTTGCGCCAGCCGGGGGCGACGGCATGTGCACCCGAGCTCGCGTGCTACGCGCTCGTGTTCCTCGATGGCCCCCCGCATATCGCCGGTCAGGCCGAGGCGAGCTCGATGCCTTCGATCGCCACCTCGACCATGAAGTCGATCTCGTCCGGCGTGATGCAGAACGGCGGCATGAAGTAGACGACGTTGCCGAGCGGACGCAGCACGGCGCCGCGTTCGAGGCCGTGGCGGTAGACGCGCAGGCCCCGGCGTTCGGAGGCAGGGAACGGGGCGCGCGTGTGCTTGTCCTTCGCCAGCTCGACCGCCGCGATCATGCCGGTCTGGCGCACGTCGGCGACGTGCGGATGCCCGGCGAGCGGCGCCAGCCGCGACGCGAGATGCGCGGCGAGGGTGCGGTTGCGCTCGAGCACCGGCTCGTCGCGCAGAACCGACAGGGTGGCGAGCGCAGCGCGGCAGGCGATCGGGTTGCCGGTGTAGCTGTGCGAGTGCAGGAACGCCTTGCCGGCGGAATACTCGGCGTAGAACGCCTCGTAGACGCGGCCGGTCGTCAGCACGACCGATAGCGGCAGCGTGCCGCCGGTGAGTCCTTTCGACAGGCACAGGAAGTCCGGCGCGATGCCGCCCTGCTCGCAGGCGAACAAGGTGCCGGTGCGACCGAAGCCGACCGCGATCTCGTCGGCGATCAGGTGCACGTCGAACTCGTCGCAGAGCGCGCGCAGGCCGGTCAGGTACGACGCGTCGTGCATGCGCATGCCGCCGGCGCACTGCACGAGCGGTTCGAGGATGACGGCGCAGACTTCGTGCGCATGCCGTTCGAGCAGCGCGCGCAGCTGGCCGAGCCGGCGGCGCGCGCAGTCGGCGGCGCTCTCTCCGGGCTCGGATTCGTAGGCATCGGGCGAGGGCGCGAAGATCGGCTCCATCAGCAGCGGCGCGTAGGTCGTGCGGTACAGCGGCACGTCGGTGACCGACAGCGCGCCGAGCGTTTCGCCGTGATAGCCGCCGGTCAGCGCGACGAAGCGCGTGCGTGTGCCGTGGCCGAGGTTGCGCCAGTAGTGGAACGACAGCTTCAGCGCGACCTCGATCGCGGACGAGCCGTTGTCGGCATAGAACACGCGCGTCAGGGCGCGAACGTCGTGTCCCGGCGAAGGGGTGTCGGCGCCGTGCCCGCGCAGGCGGGCATCCCTGTCGCTTTCGGAGGCGTCCGGGCGATGGATTCCCGCGTTCGCGGGAGCGACGTCGTTCGGCGGCGGATGGCGGGCGGGCTTCGGCGCGATGCGCACCAGTTCCTCGGCCAGCTCGATCGCCGGCTCGTGCGTGAAGCCGGCGAGCATGACGTGGTCGAGGCGGTCGAGCTGGTCCTTCAGCGCGTCGACGATGCGCGGATGGCGGTGGCCGAGCAGGCAGGTCCACCAGGAGCTCACGGCGTCGAGATAGCGCCTGCCGTCGTGGCCGTGCAGCCAGGCGCCCTCGGCGCGGGCGATCGGCAGCATCGGCAGGACGGTGTGGTCGTGCATCTGCGTGCACGGGTGCCACACGACGGCGAGGTCGCGTGCGGCGAGGTCGGCGGAGAGAGAAGGCATGGCCCTGATATGATCCGGGCCCTTGCCTCCGTCGCACAAGCTCGCCATGCGCCGCTTCCCCGTTTCCCGCTTTCCGTCTTCCGTGTTTCGCGGCTCCGCTGCCACGCCGGCTTCGCGCGGAGCGCGCGGATTCACGCTGATCGAGATCCTGGTCGTGGTGGTGATCCTCGGCATCCTGGCCGCGATCGTGGTGCCGCGCGTGATGGAGCGACCGGGCGAGGCGCGCGTGGCACGCGCGAAGCAGGACATCGCCGGCATCGTGACGGCGCTGAACCTCTACAAGCTGGACAACTTCAACTATCCGAGCAGCGAGCAGGGTCTCGACGCGCTGGTCGCGAAACCGTCGGGCCAGCCCGAGGCAGCGGCCTGGAAAGGTCCCTACCTCGACCGCGTGCCGAAGGATCCGTGGAACCGCCCGTACCAGTACCAGCGGCCCGGGCAGCACGGCGAGATCGACGTCTACAGCTTCGGCGCGGACGGCCGCCCCGGCGGCGAGGGCGAGGCCGCCGATGTCGGTAACTGGGAGTGAGGCCGGAACCGGCGCAGCGGAGGCAGGGCGCCGCAGCGAGCGCTGCGGCGGATCCGCAGCGAGCCGGGCCGGTGTCGTAGCGGAGCGGTTTCTTCCGCGCGAATCGCCTCTTCCGCCCCTCGCTTCGAGCGTGGATCCGCGTGCTTCCCGTGGATTCACCCTGATCGAGATCCTCGTCGTCCTCGTGATCGTCGCCGTAGTCGCGGTCGCGTTGACGCTGTCCATTTCCGGCAATGCCGAGCGACGTCTCGCCGACGAGGCCGGGCGTTTCCGCGCGCTGGCCGAGCAGGCCTGCCACACGGCCGAACTGACCGGACGCGAGATCGGAACCGTCCTCGACGCCGGCGGCTATCGCTTCCAGCGGCTCGACGGCGCGCAGTGGCGCGAGTTCGGCGATGGCGAGTTCCGGCCGCGCCAGTGGCCGCAGGCCTTGCGCCTCGAACTGGCGCGCAACGGACGGCCGCTGCAACTGGCGACCGCCGAACGGTCCGCACCGCAACTGGTCTGCTTCTCGTCCGGGGAGTTGACGCCGTTCTCGCTGACCCTCGCGCTCGGAGACGCGCCACTGCGGTACCGCATTTCCGGTCGCGAGGACGGTGGAATCGCCAGCGAACGCCTGGACGCGCCGCGATGAGCCGCCGGCGCGGCTTCACCCTGATCGAGGTACTGATCGCGCTCGCCGTGGTCGCGCTGGCCCTGCTCGCGCTCACGCGTGCGGCCGCCTTGCAGGTGCGGAGTTTCGACGGATTGCGCGAACGCACGCTGGCGGGCTGGGTCGCCGCGAACGCGCTGGAAGAAACGCGCCTCGCCGGCGGTTTTCCGCCGACCGGCCGCAGCGAAGGGCACGCACGTCTCGGCGATCGCGACTGGCGCTGGACGCGCGAGGTGAAGGCGACGTCCGATGCCGGCATCCGGCGCATCGACATCCGCGTGTTCGTCGGCGAGGAAGACGAACCCTCGGCGACGCTGAGCGGTTTCGCCGGACAGGTGCTGCAATGAGGCGGGGATCCGGAAGCCGGATATTCGGAAAGACGGAAAGGTGGCCCACGCGCGGTGGACCATGCCCTCGTCCCCCCCGTTGCCAGGCCTTCTCCCTCGTCGAGCTGCTGGTCGCGATGGCGGTATTCGCCGCGCTCGCCGCGGCGGCCTATGGCGGACTCGCGCAGATCGCGCGTACGCGCGCCGCGCTGGCCGAGCAGCAGGACCGCTTCGCCGCGGTGACGCGCGCGGTCGCCGCGCTGGAGCGCGATCTGCGTCAGGCCGTGTCGCGGCCGGTGCTCGGCAACAGCGGCCGCGAGCCGCTGCCGGCGCTGGCCGGG
>DBMH01000139.1:0-194 GCA_002297645.1 Rhodanobacteraceae bacterium UBA703
CGCCTCCTCGACGGCGGCAGCACGCCCGAAGGACAGCCCTACCTCGCGATGGAGTACGTCGACGGCGAACCGCTGAACACGTTCTGCCGGAAGCGCAACCTGCCGCTGGCGGCCCGCCTCCGCCTGATCGCGAAGATCTGCGCGGCGGTCCAGTACGCGCACCAGCACCTGGTCATCCACCGCGACCTGAAGCC
>DBMH01000139.1:254-7019 GCA_002297645.1 Rhodanobacteraceae bacterium UBA703
CCGGCCTATGCCAGCCCGGAGCAGCGTGCAGGACGCGCGGTCAGCACCGCTACCGACATCTACGGCCTCGGCCTGCTGCTCTGCGAAATCGTGACCGGCAGGGCGCCCGACGGCGACGCGCAGCCGCAGTTGCCGAAGCCCGGCGGCCGGTCCGGGATCGCCGGCGATCTCGTGCTGATCGTCGCCAAGGCCACGCAGGCGGAACCGGAGCGCCGCTACGTTTCCGCTGCCGCGCTGGCCGAGGACCTGGAGCGTCATCTGAACGGGCGGCCCGTGCTCGCCGCGCCCGATCGCCTGCTGTACCGCCTGCGCAAGCAGGTGCTCCGCCATCGCGTCGCGACCGTCGCGCTGGTCGCGATCCTTGCGTCGTCGATCGCGTTCGTGGGACAGCTCGCGCGCGAGCGCGACCGCGCGCTGCGCGCCGAGGCCCTGTCGCAACGCCAGTCGGTGGCGACGCAGGAGGCGATCGACTACCTGGTCGCCCTGTTCCGCTCGGCGTCGCCCGACCACGGCGGCGACCGTCCGATCAGTCCGCGCGACCTCGTCGATCGCGGCCGGCGGGAGATCGAGGCGCGACTGGACGAAGCGCCCGAGCAGCAGGCGCGCCTGCTCGCCACGCTCGGCAGGCTCTACACCGAGCTCGGATTGATGCAGCAGGCGATCGACACGCTCGGCAAGGCGATCGAGCTGGCAGGCCTGTACGGAGGAACCCCGCGCCAGCGCGCGGGCTACCTGGCCGACCAGGGCTTCGCGATGATCCTGGCCGACCGCACCGACCTGGCCGAATCCACGTTGCGCGATGCCCTCGCCGCACTCGGCGACACCGCGGCGAAGGAACGCCGGCTTGCCGCCGAGATCCTGTCCACGCTCGCCATCGCGCAGGCGCGCAACGGCGACCCGGCCGCCGCCGAGGCCCACGCACGGCGAGCGNNAGGAGCGCGTCACGTACGCCCGCTGCGTCTACGCGCTGTCCGAGGTGTACATGCGTCTCAACCGTCTCGACGACGCCGAGCGGGAGGCCGAGCGCAGCATCGCGCTGATGCAGAGCCTGCTGCCCGACGACGCGCCGGACGTGCTCAACGCGAAAGGCATCCTGCTGATGGTGTACGAGCAGCAGGGCCGCTATGCCGACGGCGAACGCGTGCTGCGCCGCCTGCTCGACACGCGCCTGCGCTCGCTCGACCCCGCCAGCCTCTGGATCATCACCACGCGCATCAACCTCGCGCAGGCGATCCAGTTGCAGGGCCGCCTGGTCGAGGCCACGGCCGTCATGCGCGAGACGCTGGAACTCCTGCGCACCAGCGGGCAGCAGGAGTCGCGCTCCTACGCGATCGCGCTGAACAACCTCGCCAGCGCGCTCGAACAGGCCGGCGACGTCGCCGGGGCCACGCCGATGTTCCGCGAGGCGCTCGTTCTCGCGAAACGCCAGTCGGACGACGGAGACGACCCCAGCGTCAGGCTGTATCGCCTGAACCTCGGCCTGAACCTGATCAAGAACGGCAAGCTGGACGAGGCGCTGCCGCTGATCGAGCCGGACATCGAGGGCGGGCCGGAGTCGAGGGAATTCAACATCGACCGCGGGCGCCGCCTGTCGCTCCTGGCCGAATGGATGCGCCGCAGCAGGCGCTTCGAGGAAGCGCTCGACTACATCGAGCAGGCGCGCACGCTCTTCGGCACGATCCATCCGGCGAGGCACCAGCGCTTCGGCTACCTCGCGCGCGCGCGAGGCGTGATCCTGCGCGACCAGAAACGCCTGGCCGAAGCGGAAACGGAATTGCGATACGCCGCCGAGATCCTGCCCGAGCGGATCGGCCGGGACTCCAACAACACGATCGAGACCGAACTGGACCTCGCCGAGGTGCTGCTCGAGCGCGGCAAGGTCGACGAGGCGCGCGCGCTGCATCGGCGCATGGCGCCCTTGCTCGCCGAGCGCTTCGTCCCGCACTCCTCCGTGCGCACGCGGCACGCCGAGATGACCCGTCGGCTCGCCGGCGTCGCCGCGCACTGAAACGCCCGGACCGGACAGCCGTTGCCGGGCAAGAGCGAAAAAAAGTTGCCGCAATCCGGAACGGTTCCGGGATTCCTGCCGAAGAACGCGGATGGCGTCGCGCACACGAGCCCCGCCTCCCCCGGAACCTGCGAATCCGCCCATGAACCCGCCGTCCCACACCTGCTTCGAAGGCTTCGCCCTCGCCGGTTTCCGGGAGGAATCCGACTACGCGCTCACGGAGTACCTCGAACCCCTACCCGCACCGGAGACGATCGCGGCCGTGGAAGCCGAGCTGGGTTGCCGCCTGCCGGCCCGCTACGTCGCGCTCATGCAATCCCGCAACGGCGGCATTCCGGCCAGGTGCCGCTTCCCGACCGATCGGCCGACCTCGTGGGCCGGGGATCACGTCGCGATCAGCGCGTCCAAGGGCATCGGCTTCGCGAAGCCGTGGAACCCGTGCGGCGGGCTCGGCTCCCGCTTCAGGATCGAGGCACGGGAGTATCCGGACATCGGCGTGTATGTCGGCGACTGCCCTTGCGCCGGCCACGACGGCGTCTCCACGCTGCACGCGTCGGCGCACGCAGGCGGCGGCCCTGTGGAAACGGCACGTCGGCGGCGACCTCCACAGGCCAGCCTGGACGCGATCGACGTGCTGCGCGCCCTGGACGGCGAGGCCCGTACGGTGTCCCGATGACGGCGGCCTCTTTGCCTGCAACCACCCTTCGATCCGTGCCGGCAACCGTGGTCCGCGGCACGCATCCGGAGCCGATGCGGAACGACGGACACGCCGAGCCATGAACATCCGCACGCCGCTGCGCACCTTGATCCGCTTCCTGGCTCTGGCTCCGCTGCTGGCCGCCGGCGACGGCCTCGCCGGGGATCGACCGGCGCAGGCGTATTTTTCCGGCACCCCGCTCGCGCTGGCGCAGGCGATCGAACGTGGCGACGTGGCGCGGACCGAGGCGCTGGCACGCCAGTTGGGCCCGTCGGGGCTGAACCGACCGGGTGCGCAGGACATGACGCCGCTGTTCTTCGCACTGCATCGTGCGATGGGCGGGAAGCCGCAGCAGCTGGAGATCGTCACGGTGCTGGTCCGCGCCGGCGCGGACCCGCTGCAGCCGGTGCCGGATCTCGGCAGCGTGCTCGGCGTCGCGCTGCAGGCGGACAGCTCGCGCTACGTGCGGGCCCTGCTCGATGGCGGCGCGAGTCCCGACGCGATCCTCGGCAGCACGCCCATCCTGTTCGACGTGGCGCGCGAACACACCGCCGCCACGCTGAAACTCCTGCTCGATCGCGGCGCCGACGTCGACCGCAAGGACGGCCTCGGCAACACGGCCCTGATGCGCGCGCTGATGGGCATGCAGCTCGACCAGGTGCTGTACCTGCTGGATCGCGGAGCCAGCCCGCACTTCGTCAACGTCAACGGCGTCTCGTTCGCCGGGCAGTTGCAGTTCCAGATCGGCAGGCAGCAGGCCGGCTCTCCGGCCCAGCGTCGCATGCTCGACATCCGCGATCGCCTCGTCGCCCTGGGTGTGGCCTGGCCCCCCGCTTCGCGCGAGATCGAGCGCCAGCGCATGCGCGATCGCGGACAGGAACCCGACAAGCCGCTCCCCGTCCGATGAGGCAAACGTCCGCTGCGCCACGGCCCGCCCACGAACCCAACCTCGCCGGCATCCGATGAATCCCCCTTCTCCGAATCCCTCGCGGTTCTCCCGTTTCCTTCCATGCGTGCTGTCCCTGCTCGCTCTGCCTGCGTTCGCGCGAAGCGAGACGGCACCCGGAGTCGCCCTGGTACAGGCCTTGTACGAGACCTATGCCTGGGAGGCCGTCTTAACGCATTCCGCACGCCGTCCGCTGTTCGACGAGCCGGCAGAAACGTTGCGGCGCTACTTCGACGAGCCGCTGACGCGACTCATCCGGAACAACCACGAATGCGAGCGCCGCACCCGGGAAGTCTGCCGACTCGACATGGCACCGCTGTGGAATTCCTCCGACCCGGGCGCGAGCGACCTGCGCGTGGAAGCCGGCCCCGCGCCGGGCGAAGCGCGGGTCCGCTTCCATGCCGCGAGCGGAGACTGGGTCGAGCTCGTGTACGAGCTGAAGCCGACGCGCGACGGTTGGCGCATCCACGACATCCGCTACGCGGACGGACCCAGCCTGGTCAGTCGACTCGCGTCGCCGTGACGTCGCCGTCCCGGTCCGCGACGAACACGTTGCGTTGTCCGGCGATTGCCATCGCGGCCACTTGGCGGCAGGCGACCGGATACAACTCCGGATGGGTCCCGAAGCGGAACGAGGTGCGACGCTCGAGCCCCAGCGCGCGCATGCCGGCGTCGCTCAACACCAGTTCGATCCGGTCGCCGCACGCGGTCAGGCTCACCACGTCGCGGCCGCTGCACGCCAGGTCCTGATCCGTGCGCTCGACATGGAATGGCGTCTCGGGCGTCTCGGGTCCGTCCGGACGCCCGCAGGCGAAATGCAGCACGTCGTACGGGTCGTGCGCCGAGGCGAAGCCGAGCGACAGCACGATCAGGTCCGGCGGTTCGGTGAAGACCTCCTCGACCTCGAAGAAGGTCGTCGCCATCCCCCCGGCGACTTCGTCCACGGTTCCGCGCCCGCCCGGCATCCTGCGCGTCAGCCGCGATCGACGAGGTCGGCGTACTCCGGGTGCTTCGCCAGCCACGCGATCGAATACGCACAGGCCGGCACCACGCGCCGGCCTTCGCGGCGGGCGTCGTCGAGCGCGAAACGCGTCAGCGCGGCGGCGATGCCGCGGCCGCCGACCGCGTCCGGCACGCCGGTATGCGTGATCGTCATGACGTCCCCGCGAAGGCGGTATTCGAGAACGCACAGCACGCCGTCCACGGTCGTCTCGAAACGGTCGTGCGCGTCGTTGCGGGTGATCGTGTAGTCCTGCGGCATGGGGATCTCCGGCGATTCGTCGAGAGGTCGCAGGCTAGCGCGTCGGCGCGACGATGTAACCTGCAGGACCCGCCGAGGTGATCCATGTCCTTCGTCCAGTTCCGACCCGCTCCGCCGCTGCGCGATTCGATCGCGACGATCTGGGACTGGCGCGTCGAGCCGGGCGAATTCCGGCTGGAGCGCCTCCTGCCGTCGCCGGGCGCGGGCCTGATCGTCAACCTGTTCGAAGACGAGACGCGCGTCTACGCGGACGACGCGACGCGACGCTGCGAGCGCACCGAAGGCTGCGCGCTCAATGGACAGGCCCTGCGCAGCTTCCTGATCGACACGCGCGAGCAGATCGCCGTCATGGGCGTGATCTTCCGCCCGGGCGGCGCGGCCCATTTCCTGCGCGAGCCGATGCAGCGGCTCGCCGACACGCACGCCTCGCTGTCCGCGCTCGGCCTCACCGGCGTCGGGGCGCTGCGCGAGCGCTTGCTGAACACCCTCGATGCCACCGCGCGCATCGCCCTCCTCGAGGGCTGGCTGCGCGAACGCTACCGCCCCGATGCCGTGCATCCGGCGATCGCCTGGGCGCTGCGCACGCTGGAGGCATCCCCGTGCATCGCGCGCGTCGACGGCCTCGTCGCCGCCAGCGGCTATTCCGCGCGCCGTTTCGGCGAACTCTTCCAGCAGCAGGTCGGTGCCGGCGCGAAAGCCTATGCGCGCCTGCTGCGCTTCCGCGCCACGATCGACGCGATGGAACGCGGTCGGCGCATCGAGTGGTCGCGCATCGCCGCCGATTGCGGCTTCCACGACCAGCCGCACCTCGTGCGCGAATTCCGTGCCTTCGCCGGCATGACGCCCGGCGAGTACGCGCTGCGGCGCGGCCCGGACGTGAACCACGTCGCATTGACTTAGGGTCCGAAAGACCGACGCAGCTGCCGAAATCTACAAGACTCCCGTGCGCTACGGGACTACGCTGGCTCTCCATCCCAGCGAACGGAGATCTCCATGTCCGACCACGCCGCCGATACCGTCTCGACGATCCTTCCCTGCCTCAGCTATCGCGACGCGCCTGCCGCGATCGAGTGGCTGTGCCGGGCATTCGGATTCACGAAACACGCCGTCTACGCCGAGGGCGACGTCGTGCATCACGCCGAACTCGTCTTCGGCAACGGCATGGTCATGCTCGGCTCCGTCGCCAAGCCGGGGCCGTGGAGCCAGTACACCGCGCAGCCCGACGAGATCGGCGGCCGCGCCACGCAGAGCGCCTACGTGATCGTGTCCGACTGCAAGGCGCACTACGAGCGGGCGAAAGCGGCCGGCGCGGCCATCGTTCTCGACTACGAGGAAAAGGACTACGGCGGCGCCGGCTACAGCTGCCGCGACCTCGAAGGCCACCTGTGGAGCTTCGGCAGCTACGACCCGTGGCGGGCGCAGGCCGGTTCCTGAGAAGGTCCCGCCGCGCGTCCGGTCGAGGCGGGCCGCCGCGGGTCAGCCGGAACGATCGCGGCTGCGGCCGAGCAGGATGCGCGCGCTGCGCTGGTAGGTGAAGTACGACCACACCCATTCGCTCAGCACGACGATGCGGTTGCGGAAGCCGATCAGGAAGAACACGTGCGCGAACAGCCAGAACAGCCATGCGACGACGCCGGACAGGTGCAGGCCGCGTAGGTCGACGACGGCCGCCATGCGCCCGATCGTGGCGAGGTTGCCGTAGTCGCGGTAGCGGAACGCCGGCGCGGCCTTCCCGGCGAGGCGCGCGCGGATCGCCGCGGCGACGTACGCGCCCATCTGCTTCGCCGCCGGAGCGACACCGGGTACCGGCGTGCCGTCCTGCGTCACGCTCGCCAGGTCGCCGATCACGAAGA
>DBMH01000314.1:0-710 GCA_002297645.1 Rhodanobacteraceae bacterium UBA703
AACTACAACGCGGCGAGCGCGACGGCGACGATCATCGTGCAGGCCGCCGTGCTGCCGGCGGCGCAGGCGCAATCGGCGAGCGTGACGTTCAACACGGCACGGACGATCCAGCTGGCCGGCAGCGACGGCAATATCGGCGGCCCCTACGCGCTGACCTACGCGCTGGGCAGCTCACCGCAGCACGGCACGATCGGCGCGTTCAATGCGAGTGCCGGCACGCTGACCTACACGCCGAATGCCGGCTATCTCGGTGCGGATGCGTTCACCTTCACGGTGCAGAGCGCCAACGGCATCTCTCCGGCAGCGACGGTGGCGTTGGACGTGGTCGCCGCGCCGCTCGCGCTGCGCATCGCCGACGGCAGCCGCTTCGCGCGCTATGGTCGCGTCGTCGACTACAGCGTGACGCTGACGGCGGACAGCGCCGCGGCCAATGCGGTGCCGGTGACGTTCACGCTGTCGGCCGGCCTCGACGGTGCCGCCGCGCAGATCACCTGCACGGGCGCCGGCACCGGCGCGAGCTGCGATGCCGAGGCGGGCAACCCATTGCGCTACACCGCCACGCTGCCGGCGAGCCGCACCTTGACCTGGCTGGTCAGCGTACCGGTGCGCAGCGATGCGGCAGGCGACGAGGTGACGCTGACGGTCTCGGCGATCGGCGCCGGCTCCGTCGCCGACGCGAAGACGCTGGTGATCTTCAAGGACGGCTTCGA
>DBMH01000314.1:726-946 GCA_002297645.1 Rhodanobacteraceae bacterium UBA703
TCGACGGTGGCGACGAGGCGGCCCAGGCGGAAACACTGCCGGTCGCCATGCCGCGGGACGCATCAGCCGATCGCCTTCCCGCACCGGCGCTGATCGTTCGCGACGGCAGCCGCGAGGCGCGCATCGAGGCGACGACCCGCGGCGAAGCGGCCTTCGCTCGCCTGCTCGGCCGCGACGCGAACGGCGAACGCGCGAGCGCATGGAGCCGCGTCGAACCCGG
>DBMH01000314.1:993-13169 GCA_002297645.1 Rhodanobacteraceae bacterium UBA703
GCAGGCCGTGTTGGCGCTTGAACTGTCCGGAGAGTAGGAGCTCCCGCTTTCCCGCCTGCCTGCGGGAAAGCTTCCGCGCCGCCCCCTCCCGCCGGCGGCCCGGCATGCTCCGGGAGCCTGCGACGCAACGCGACACACCTCGCAGGCGCGCGCGCGACGGGCCGCGGCAAGAAGAATGCTGCGGCCCGTCGATCTTCCGGCATGCGCGACTCCTCGGCTACGCTTGCACGATGCCCGCCTCATCCCGCCCCGGCCTGTCGGCCTGCATCATCACGCTGAACGAAGCCGACCGCATCGACGCCTGCCTCGGTTCGCTCGCGTTCTGCGACGAGATCGTCGTCGTCGATTCCGGCTCCACCGACGGCACGCGCGAGCGCGCCGCCGCGAAGGGTGCGCGCGTGATCGAGCGCGCGTTCGACGGCTACCGCTCGCAGAAGGATTTCGCCGTGCGATCGGCGACGCACGACTGGGTGCTCTGCCTCGACGCCGACGAGCGCGTGACACCGCCGCTGCGCGCGTCGATCGAGGCCGCGCGCGACGGCGGCTTCGCCGGTGCGGCCGGCTACCGCTTCGCGCGCGAGACGAAGTACTTCGGCGCACCGCTGCGCCACGGCAACGCCTATCCGGATCGCGTGCTGCGCCTGTTCGACCGCCGCCGCGGCGGCTGGCGCGAGGCGCGCGAGATCCACGAGCACGCCAGCGTCGACGGCACGGTGCGGCCCCTCGAAGGCGATCTCGCGCACGATGCCTACCGCTCGCTGTCCGACCAGCTCGGCCGGCTCGAGCGCTACGCGCGCCTGATGGCCGAGCACATGCACGCGCGCGGGCGCCGTGCGCGACTCGCCAATCTCGTGCTGAATCCGTGGTGGCGCTTCGTGCGCGGCTACGTGCTGCGCGGCGGCTTCCTCGACGGCTGGCGCGGCCTCGTCTACGCGTACGTGGAAGCGAACTACGTGCGGCAGAAGTTCATCAAGCTCTGGCTGCTCGAACGCGGGCAGCGGCTTTGACGCATCAGCCCGCGCCCGCGTCGAATGGCGTGCGGTCGAACCGGCGCGGATTCGCGATGCCCCGACCGTCGCGCCTTGCTGCGGACGGAACCCACCTCGCCATGACCGTGGACCGGCGTCGCGCGCGGCCGTGACGGCACCTCCACGGAAACCGCTGTCGGCCGACGCCTAAAGGCCGGTGCTCCCGCCGGGAATGCCGCGAACGAATCGCGACCCGCTCTTCCGTCGACCCATCGCGCCATCCCGCCGCTTCTCCGCCGGAACGGGGAAGCGACAGGAGCGGCGCGACGCCGCTCACGGCAGGACGACCGTCGCCTCCGCGCCGATCAACACCAGGGCACGCAGCGGCGTTTGCGGATCGACTGCCGAGGAGGCCTCCTGCGGTGCCGCGCTGCCGAGCGTCAGCACCGCGCCGGCGCGCGCCGCGTGCCATGCGCTGGCACGTTCGCGGCCTCGCCCGTCGCGCTCGCGCAGGCGCACGAGGAATGTCCCGCCGAGCGGGCGGACTTCGACGCGCACCTCGCGCCGGCCGTCGCGGACGACCAGCCGTGCGCCCCCCCTCGCCGCCGCCGACGGCAACATCGGCACGCCGACGTCCTGCAAGGCCTCGCCATCGAGAAGCGCCGCCGCCGTGGCCCCCTCGAGCACAGGCACCGACGGGGAATCGCTGGCGTCGAAGCCGTCGCGGAACACCACCAGCGTCCGGGTGTCGACAACGGTCGATGCACCGATCGCCGCGACACCGAGCGTCACGACCGGCTCCGTCGCATCGCTGCGCACCGGAACACCGACGAGCCATGTCAACGTGCGGTTCGGCGGCAACGTCACGAGGAAGCGCAGCGGATCGGACGCGTCCGGCATGCAGCTCGCACCGCCCTCCATGCCTTGGCAGGTCAGGCGCGCCGCCTGTGCGTCGAGGCCCGGCGACAGCGTGAAGATCACCGGCACCGCATTGGCCGTACGGTCGGCATTGGTCAGCGTCACGACGTAGTCGACGACTTCGCCGTAACGCGCGTACTGGCGATCGCCGGCAATCGCCAGCGCGAGCTGCGGCGCCACCACGTCGATGTCCACCGTCGCGGGCGGTGAGGTGCCGTTGGCCGAACTCACCGTGAAGGTGAAGCGGTCGGTACCGACGTAGTCGCGATCCGGCGTGTAGGTCAGTGCGCCGGTATTCGCGTCGAGCGCGCCGAGCGTGCCGTGGTCCGGTGGCGTCGCTATCGTGTAGGTCAATGCGAACGGTCCGCCCGGATTCGGGTCGCTGCCGCCGAGCGCAATCGCCTGCGTCGTATTGAAGGCGACCGTCGCGCTCTGCGGCTGCGCGACCACGCTCGCGACGAGACCCACGCCCTGCGTGGCCTGCGCGGCATCGGTGTAGTTCGCGTTGCCGGACTGATCGGCGGCGATCCGGCAGTGGCCCGGCCCGACCATCGTCACGGTGCGCGCCACGACCGTGCAGACCCCGGTCGTCAACGACGAATAGGCGATCGCGTTGCCGGAGTTCGGCTCGACGCTGGTCGCGAGCGGAGCGATCGCGAAGGTGCCGCCCGGGACGAATGCACGGGTAGCCGGTATCTGCGCGGGAAAGTCCAGCGCCTGGCTCGCCTTGGCGATCGCGACGTCACGCGTGACCCGCGCGGCGGCCACGTAGTTCGCGTCACCGGCCTGGTCGGCGGCCAGCGTGCAGGTGCCGGCACCGACCATCGTCACGGTCGCGCCGGCCACCGTGCAGACCGACGGCGTCAGGCTGCCGTACGTCACGGCAAGACCGGACGTCGCCGTCGCCGGCGGATCGACGGCGAAGGTGCCGCCGGCGCGGTAAGTCTGGCCGCCTTGCGGCGGGAAGGCGATGACGTTGGTGCCGGGTCCGATCGCGACGTCCCGCGTGACCTGCGCGGCCGCCGCATAGTCGCTGCTGCCTTCCTGGTTCGCCGCCAGCGTGCAGGTGCCGGCGCCGAGCATCGCCACGGTCGAGCCGGATACGGTGCAGACCGGGAGGCTGAGGCTGCTGTACACCACGGCCAGGCCGGACGTCGCCGTCGCTGGCGGATCGACGGAGAAGGTGCCGCCGGCACGATACGTCTGCCCGCCCTGCACGGGGAAGTCGATGGCTTGCGTGATCTTCGGCCGCGTCACCGTCACCGCATAGGTGCGGCTGCTCGAACCATCGCCCGAGGTGACGGCGACGCTCAACGCGTTGGAACCGACGGCCAGCGGGATGGGCGCCGAGGCGCTGCCACTGCCCACCAGCACGCCGTTGACGCGGATGACGGCATCGGTGATCCATGCCGTCGGCGTCACCGTGGCGCTCGCGGCCTGCACGGTGACGGCATACGCCTGCGTCGCCGGATCGAACGCCGGCGACAGGCCGACCGCGCCGCTGCCGTCGTCGAGCACGAGGTTCGACAGGCGCGCGTCGGCACTGAGCGCGCCGTTGCCGCTCTTGTACACGGCATGCCCGTTGGTGCCCGCGTACAGCACGCCGGCCTCGTCCGGACTGGCCGCCATCGCCTGCACGATGTCGGAGGCATACATGCCGCTTCTGGCGTCCGCCCAGGTCGCACCGCCGTTGGTGCTCTTGCGCACGGCCCCGCCGAAGGCGATGCCGGCATACACCGTTCCTGCATGCAGCGGATCGAGGACCAGTGCCGAGGCGTTGCGGGCGGCCGAGCCCGTGTCGACGGACGACCAGTGATCGCCGCCGTCCGTGCTCTTGTAGATGCCGACGTCGGAGACGATCGCGTACAGCGTGCCGGGCGCGGCCGGATCGACCGCGACGAGCGGCGTGCGAGCGGAGGGCAGTCCGCCGCCGAGGGCGCTCCAGGTCGCGCCGCCGTCGGTGCTCCTGTACAGGCTGCCGTCGGTGCCGGCGTACATCGTGGCCGGTGCCGAAGGGACGAGGACCAGGCTGCGCACGGACAGGTTGCCCAGGCCGCTGCCGAAGCTCGCCCATTGCGCGCCGCCGTCGGCGCTGCGGAACACGCCGCCGCCGGACGTCCCCGCGTACACCGTGGCCGGCGCGTCCGGACGAACCACCAGCGCGCTGACGATCGGATTGCCCAGTCCGGATGTGATCGTGCTCCAGTGGTCGCCGCCGTCGATGCTCTTGTAGAGGCCGCCGGCAGCGCCCGCGTACATCGTTCCGGGAGTGACGGGATCGAACGCGAAAGCCTGCACGAAGTCGTTGGTCAGCCCGGACGCCATCAGGGTCCAGCTGGCGCCGCCGTCGCTGCTGCGGAACGAACCGCCACCGTAGGTGCCGGCGTACACCGCATGCGGAGCCGTCGGCGAGACGGCGAGGGCGCGCACGAGGACGCCAGCGACGCTCTTGTTCGGCCGCGACCAGCTGGTGCCGCCGTCGACGCTCCTGAACAGGCCGGCGCCCTGCGTGCCCACGTACAAGGTATTCGCGAGCGACGGATGCGCGATCATCGCCCGTATCGTGCTGACGGTATTGCCGCCCAGTCCGGCCGGGCCGCCCGTCGTCCAGTTCACGCCGCCATCGACGCTCCTGTGGACGGCGCCGTTCCTGGCCGCGTACAGGGTGGCGGGCGTGGCGGGGTCGAACGCGACGAACAGGATGCCGCCGTCGATGCCGCTGGGGTTCCAGCTGGCCCCGGCGTCGGTGCTCTTGAACAGGCCGGTGCCGGTGCCCGCATACAGCACGTTCGCGGTGACGGGATGCGGGACCAGGGTGTTCACATTGAGATTGCTCATGCCGGCCGAAGCACTCGACCAGGCGCCTCCGCCGTTGGTGCTCTTGAATACGCCGTTCTGGGTGGCCGCGTAGACGATCGCCGAGTTGTTGCGATCGACGACGATCGCACGCACGTTGTCGCCGAGACCGGAGCCGGTCGACACCCAGCTCGCACCGCCATTGGTGCTCTTGACGATGCTGGAATACGTCGCCGCATACACGATCTGCGGATTGCCCGGGTCGATGGCGAGTGCCTGCACGAAGGCGGAGGGAAAGCCGTTGTTCACGACGTTCCAGGTGGCGCCGCCGTCGGTGCTCTTGTAGACGCCGTTGGGCGCATCGGTCCCCGCGTAGAGCGTGGCCGGCGATGCCGGATCGACCGCCAGGGCGTAGATCCGCGCGGTATCCAGCGCACCGTTGCCGTTGGACGGCGCCCAGGTGACGCCCGCGTCGAGGCTCTTGTAGACGCCGCTGCCGTCGACGCCCATGTACATCGCTCCGGGCGCGGAGGCGATGGCGTAGACGTAGCCGCCCTCCGGGCCGCTCGTGCGCGTCCAGGCCGTCTCCGCCAGGCCGGATTTCGCGCCGAGCAGCCCGCACAACAGGCACAGGAACCGTATCCAGCGGACCACTGCAATCCCCCTGTCCATCACCATCCCCCTTTTCCTATGTCGAGCCACGACTTCGACGAACGAGCACGCTCGCGCGCCGTGCGGTCGAAGACGCTAACGCGCCGGCCTTCCGTCGGGACGTTGCGAGTTGTTGTGCCCGCCGCGGTCGATGAAAAACAATCGCTTGGCGCGCATGCCCCGGCGTCGTGCGGCCTCGAATGCGCGGCGATTCCAGTGGACGCGCGGTCGCCGGCTTGCCTCAGCCCCTATCATTCCGGCCAATGAACTCCCGTCCGCCTCCGGCTCCCACACCCATGCTCTGGCGGTTCGGTCCCGCCGAGTTCGACGAGGCGGCGTTCGTGCTGCGCGTCGGCGGCGTCGAATGCGAGCTGCAGACCCGCCCCCTGCAGGTGCTGCAGCTGTTGCTGCGACATGCCGGCGAGGTCGTCACGCGCGAGGAGATCCTCGATGCGGTGTGGGGCCATCGCCACATCACCGACAGCACGATCAACAGCCTCGTCAGCCGGCTGCGACGGGCGCTCGGCGATGAGGAGTTCCGCGTCATCGGCAACGTCGCGCGTGTCGGCTACCGCCTCGGCGTACCGGTGCATGCCGAACCGGTGGCCGGTTTTTCGCCCGGCGCCTCGCCACTCGAGGCCGGCAGTGCCGTGCCGCACCGCGCGGATTTCGTGCTGGCCGAACCGCTCGGCAACGGCGGCGACGTGGAGGTATGGCTGGCGCGGCACCGGCACACGCGGGAACCACGCGTATTCAAGTTCGCCTTCGACGGTCCGCGCCTGTCCTCGCTCAAGCGCGAGGTGACGTTGGCGCGCGTGTTGCTCCAGACGCTGGGCGATCGTCCCGACTTCGTCCAGCCGGTCGACTGGAACTTCGAGAGCCTGCCGTTCTCGATCGAACTGCCCCATGCGGGCCGCAACCTGATCGAATGGGCGCAGGCGCACGGCGGACTCGGCGCGGTTCCGCTCGAGCGCCGCATCGCACTGCTCGCCGACATCGCCGAGACGGTCGCCGCCGCGCACGGCGCCGGAGTGCTGCACAAGGACCTCAAGCCCGCGAACGTGCTGATGGACGAGGCGAGTCCGCGCCCGCGCGTGGTCGATTTCGGCTGCGGCGGCCTGCTCGATCCGGAGCGCCTGGCGGAACTGGAAGTCACGCGCATGGGCTTCACGTGCGAGGACGCCGGCACGTCGGCGGCCGCCGGCACCGCGCTCTATCTCGCGCCCGAGGTCCTCGCCGGCCAGGCGCCGACCGCTCAGGCCGACGTGTATGCGCTCGGCGTCATGCTCTACCAGTTCTGCATCGGACAGCTGCAAGCGCCGATCACGCCGGGCTGGCAGGGCCGCGTCGACGACGAACTGCTGCGCGAGGACATCGAAGCCGCGGCGCACGGCGACCTCGCCCGGCGCCTCGGCTCCGCCGCCGAACTGGCCCACCGACTGCGCAGCCTGCCGCAGCGACGCGAGGCGATCGACGACGAACGCGCCCTGCGCGAACGCGCGCACGTGCTGCAACGGACGCTGGAAACGCAGCGCGCGCGGCGGCCGTGGGTCGTGGCCACGATCGCGCTCCTGGCCAGCGGCCTCGTCGCCAGCACGGCCTTGCTGCTGTTCGCGCAGGACCAGCGCGAGGAAGCGCTGCGCCAGCAGTCCATCGCCGAGGCCACGCGCCGCTTCCTGCGCGACGACATCATGCGCGCGACCAGTCCCGACCAGCGCTCCTCGACGCGCGAGCCGACCCTGATCGACGCGATCCGTGCCGCCGCCGACAAGGTCGGGCAGCGCTTCGCCGGACAACCCCGCCTCGAAGCCGAGGTGCGCGGCGAACTCGGCTCGCTCTACAACCAGACCACCGAGTATCCGCTCGCCGTCGTGCAGTTCCGCCGCGCGCTGGACCTGCTCGAGCACGACCCGCGCGCCAGTGCTCGCTCGCTCGCGCTGACGCGCTACCGCCTCGCGCAGGCGCTGATCGGACAATACGAACATACGCAGGCGCGCACCGTGCTCGATGCGGCGACGGTGCCGCCGGGCGCGGACGCCGAAGTCGCGTTCGCGCGCGACCTCGCCTGGGGCGACTACCTCTACCGCACCGGCGAGTCGGCGCTCGCGCTGCCGTATCGCGAGAGCGCGGTCGAGAACCTGCGCCAGCTCGACGCCGGCGACACGCTGGCCATCTCGCTCGCGCGCATCCAGCTCGCGAACATCCACCGCGTCCTGCACCACGCCGAGGAAGCCCGGCGCATCGCCGACGAGGTGGCCGCGGAGCTGACCGCGCGGCACCTCGACGGCACGACGGCCTATGCCACCGTGATCGCGTTGTCCGCACGCCTCGCGCACGACCGCCATCGCTACGCGGACGCGATTCCGCTCGGCCTCGCCGCGGCGGACCTGATGCGCGAGATCGCCGGACACGACACGATGACGGTGGTCGAAGTGCTGTCCTATGTCTCCGCGTCGCACACGGCGATGGGCGACTACGCACAGGCGCGCGCGACCACGCAGCGCTGCCACGACGCCCTCCTCGCGCTCGGGCATCCCGCTGCCGCCGCGGCCGCGATCGGCCTCGCGCACGTGGACTACCTGGCCGGCGACGGCGCGGCGCTGCCGTGGATGCAGCGCCTCGTCGCCGACTACGATGCCGAGTCGCGCGCACGCACGGGGCAACCGCCGCCGCTGGCGATGAGCGGCCGCTTCGACCTCGCCGACGACTTGCTCGCGTCGGGAGCGGCCGATGCCTTGCCGCTCGTGCGCGACCTCGTCGCCTCGCTCGACCTCGCCGCGTGGCAGCGAGGCACCGGCGAGCACGACTGGCCGGCGCGCTTCGAGGCGTTGCAGGGACGGCTCGCCGTGCTCGAAGGCGACAAGACGCGCGCGCGACGGCAACTCGAACCCGCGATCGCCGCCATGATCGAAGCGAAGTCCCCGCGCCACCAGATCGAGCGCGCGCAGCGCGCGCTGGCTGCGACGGAGTGATGCGCCTGTCGTGTATTCGCTCGACGGCCGGTATCGCGTCCTCTACGCTTGGCCGCGGTCGTGGATCGGCACCGGCCCGCCGCCACGCGCTCTCGCTCCGGCCACGGGCCGGCTCCGCGCGGAGCGCGGGTAGACCACGCCCTTTTTGATCGAGGCGAACCCCATGCGACAGGAATTCGTCGGGCCATGGCCGCCCGGACGCGGACGGCCATCGTGAATCCGCCCCTGACAGCGACCGTCCTGCTGATCGCGTACCGCATGGCGTCGACGATCGCCGACGCGCTGCATTCGGCGCTGGCGCAGACGGTGCCCTGCGAGATCATCGTCTCGGACGACAGTTCCAACGACGACACGCTGGCAATCGCCCGGTCCGTCCTCGAGGGCTATGCCGGCCCGCACCGCGTACGCCTGCGCAGCACCTCGCGCAACCTCGGCCTCTGCGCGCACATCGACGAGCTCGCGGCCGAGGCCTCGGGAGACGTCCTCGTCTTCCTCGCCGGCGACGATGTCGCCTATCCACGGCGCGTGGAGAGACTGCTGTCGGTGCTGGCGGCGGATCCGGCCGTGCAACTGGTCGGCTCGGCGGTCGACGACATCGACGTGCACGGCCGGATCCTCGCCCGCCAGGTACGCGGCCTGCCCGCGCGCGTCGACCAGCGCTGGTTCCTGCATCGCGGCAAGCTCGCGACCGTGCTCGGCGCGTCGATGGCACTGCGGCGGGAACTGCTGACGGCGATGCCGCCGCTGGTCGGCAAGGTCGAGGACAACATGCTGAGCCTTCGCGCCGCACTGGTCGGCGACTGCGCCTGCCTCGACGAGCCTCTGCTCGGCTATCGCCGCCACGACAACAACCTCGGCGACTGGGTATTCGACCGCCGTACCGGCGGCCGCGCCGGTTTCGAGCAACGCCAGCGCCGCGTGCTCGCGATGTACCGCGAGATCGCCGACGACCAGGAACGCTGCGTCGCCGCGCGCACCGACCTGCCGGACGCACGGCGACGGCTGGCGCTCGAACTCGCCGCGATGTATCGCCTGGAAGCCGAGATGCGCGAGGCGATCCTCGACCGCCCCCGCTCGCAGTGGATCGCCCCCTTGTGGCGCGGCCTGCGCCACAAGGGCCTGCGCCGCAAGAGTGCCGAACGCGCGCTCAAGCTGCTGCTGCCGCGGCGCTGGTTCGGCCGCTTCGGCTGAAGCGCATCGCTGCGCCGAGGCGGTTCCCGGCGCCGGATCGCGCGCCTTCGTCAGCGCAGGAAGATCTGCTGCATCAGGATGTCGCGCTCGTCCTGCGTGACGCGGCGCAGGCGACGCAGCATGCGCAACTGCAGGCGGACCGCGTGATCGACCACGCGATCGTCGGCCGCCAGTTCGCGCCGGAGGCGCCAGATTTCCGCCAGCAGCGGCCAGCGGCTGCCGCCGACGAGGGCGAGATCGAGCGCCGCGAGCAGGCGCGCGGCCGCCTGCCGGTGCGGTCCCGAGCGTGCGGACAGCACGCGCAGCATACGCCGGCACTGCGTGAACCACGCCTGCGTGCGCGCTTTCGCGAAACGGCCCCGCTCGCGGCCGAGCGAGGTGAGCGCGCCACCGTGGCGGCGGAAATGCACCAGCGGCTCGTCGACATAGAGCACGCCGCGCCGCCCCGCCGCGCTGGCGGCAAGCCACCAGTCGTGGAACACGTCCGCCGGGAACGGCTGCACCGCCTCGAACAGGTCGCGGCGCACCAGCATCGCATGCCCGGACACCGAGTTCGTCAGCGCGAAGCGCAGGCTGGCGCGTCCTTCGAGCATCGTCACGTCGTCGGAAACGCAACGCCCGGCCGCGCGGCCATCCGCGTCGACATAGGCCGAATCGCAGTAGGCCAGGTCGTGGTCGCCGATCGCCGCGAGCAGGCGCTCCAGCTTGTGCGGGTGCCAGACGTCGTCCTGGTCGCTCGGCGCGACGAACGGGGCGCGGCCGAGTGACATCGCGCGTTCGAAGCTCCGCGAGGGCCCCTGGTTCAGCGCATTCGACTCGACACGCACGCGCGCGTCACGCGCGGCGTACTCCTGCAGTATGGCGAGACTGTCGTCGGTCGAGGCGTCGTCCAGTGCGACGACTTCCAGCCTCGATTCGCTCTGCGCGAGGATCGAATCCATCTGCTCGCGCAGGAACGCCGCGCCGTTGTGCACGCACAACGCCACCGTCACCAGGGGGATGGCAGCCTGTGCGGCCGCCTCGTTCGGAACCATCCAACGCTCCATTCCATGTCAGGTCGCGTCCGGCGACGATGCGCATCCGCGGCTGAATCGTTGCGGAAGACCGGCGACGCTCGTGCGACAGCTTTTTCCGAGGACTTCGTGCGCGGAGCCCGTCCGCCGCGACATCCACGCGCGACGGCTGCACCGGTCCGCGCCTCGACGAGAACCGCGGACAAGGACGGGGCACGACGGGGAATCGTCGCAGCGCGAGGTTTCAGCGCCGTGGCGGCGCGGCGGTGGAGGACTCGAGCGGCGTCCCGGCGGGACGCTCCAGCGGCAGCCTCAGCACGAATTCCGCGCCGCCTTGGACGCCGTTGCCGGCCTGTACGCTGCCGCCGTGTTCCTCGACGATCTTCTTGACCACGGCGAGGCCGAGGCCGGTGCCCTTGGGCTTGCTCGTCGTGTACGGCTCGAACCAGCGCTCCCCGAAGTCCGCCGGCAGGCCGGGGCCGTTGTCGGCGACGACGAGCTCGATCCAGTCCTGCTCTTCCGCCTGCGCGTAGCGCGTCTCGACGCGGATGTGCGGCTTCCGCGTCTCGCCGATCGCTTCCAGCGCGTTCTTGAGCAGGTTGTGCAGCGCCTGGCGCAGGCGCACGGCATCGACGCGCACCAGCGGTTCGCCGTCGGCGAAGCGGCGCGTGAGGCTGATGCGCTGGTCGTTCTCGTAGAGGTCCAGCACCTCGTCGACCAGCACGTGCAGGCCGATCGGCCGCGTCGACGGTTGCGGCGGCCGCGCGTAGTCGCCGAACGCGTTGACCATCGTCTTCAGCGCCTCGACCTGGCTTACGATGGTGTGCGTGGCGCGGTCGATCAGTTCGCCTTCCTCGGGCGGCAGGCGGCCGAGGAAGCGCCGGCGCAGGCGTTCGGCGGCGAGCTGGATCGGCGTCAGCGGATTCTTGATCTCGTGGGCGATACCGGCAGCCATCTCTCCGACCGATGCCAACCGGTCGGCTCGTTCCATCTGATTAAAATGAATTTGATCCAGTTCCCGCTTGGTTACGTCCAGCCGCTCGATCATCGAGTTGAAACTGCCGGTCAGCCTGCCGATCTCGTCGTCGGAAACCCGTTCCATCCTGACCGACAGGTCCCCCTCCTCCANNGATCGGCGTCAGCGGATTCTTGACCTCGTGCGCGAGACGCCGCGCGACCTCGCCCCACGCGGCGTCGCGCTGGGCGCGGTTGAGCACGGTGAGATCGTCGAACACCGCCACGTAGCCGGCCTGCTCGGGCAGCCCCGCGCCGCGCAGCATCAGCATGCGGCGACCGGCGACCGTGTCGATCACGACCTCCTCGCGCCATTCGCGCAGGTTCTCGCGCAGATGCCGCGCGATCGGCTCGACGAACGCCGCCAGTTCCGCGTGCTCGCCCTTCAGCTCGACGAGATTGCGCCCGACGTAGCGCGCCAGCGAGACGCCGAGGATCGCCTCGGCGGCCCGGTTGGCGACGCGCAGGCTGCCGTCGCGATCGAAGCCGAGCACGCCGGCCGAGAGCCGCTCCAGCACCGCCTCGAGCCAGGCGCGCTGCTGCTCGGTCTCGCGTGCGCTCTTCTGCGCGCGCGCGCCGGCGAATTCGAGCTCGCGCGTCATCTCGGCGAACGAGCGCACGAGGAAGCCGAGTTCGTCGTCGCTGGCCGGCGG
>DBMH01000369.1 GCA_002297645.1 Rhodanobacteraceae bacterium UBA703
CCTGCCGCGGCGCTTCCGCGCGCGCATCGGCGTCGCCTTCGGCGATCCGGTACCGGCGGCCGAGGCCAGCGCCGCCGCGCTCGAAGCGAAGGTGCGTGCATTGCGCGGCGATCGGGCTTGAGTCCAAAGCCTGAAACACGGACACACGGATAAGAGCCAAAGGACCGAGACACGAAGGAAATGCGGGACCCGATCAGCGTCGAAACCCAGCCGCTTGAAGCCCTCTCCCGCTCGCGGGGGAGCACACGCTTTTTCTCCCTCTCCCGCTTGCGGGAGACGGTTGGGGTGAGGGAAATCGGAGTGAAGCGCCTCGTTCCGAATCCCCTCACCCGCCGCGCTTCGCGCGTCGACCTCTCCCGCCAGCGGGAGAGGTGACGAAGCATCCCCCACTCACGGGATAGGTGACGGCGAGAATCAAGGGATTCGTATTCCAGCGCTCCCGCGTTGGATGCGCGCCAAACAAGCGGAGGCCTGGACACGAAGAGGAAGACGAAGCCTTCTTTTCGCTCTTCTCCGCGCGCTCGCCGTGCCCCCTGGTTCAAGCTCTCGCCTTGAGGCGTGCGAAAAATGCGCACTTGCGGCGCGTTTGCGTGATGTATCGACCATCACGTCAAGACGCCCGCCACCATGACCGAACCAAAGCCCTCCCCCCGCAAGCCGCTCGCCTTCTGGATCGGCCTCGGCGTGCCGCTCGCGATCGCCTTGACCGCGCTGTGGCAGTGGCATCGCGCCGGCACGTGGCTGCTCGACGCGCCGATCTACCAGCGCGCGCAGATCGCCGCCACGGCTGCGTTCTTGAGACCGCTGGCGCTGACCACGCTGCTGCTCGGGGCGCTCGCGACCGCCACGTTCTGCGCGGCGCTGCTGGCGATGCGCCGCGCCGCCGCGCAGGCCCTGCAATCGCGCGATGCGCTGCTGCGCGCGTTCGAATCCGGCCGCCGCTGGCTGCCGGCCTTCATGGTGTCGCAGACCCTGCTCGTGTTCTCCGGACTGGTCGGCGCGCTCGCGTTCGAGGTGGTGCATGCCTTCGACGACCCGCACCTGTCCGGCGGCGCGATGAAGCTCACGATGTTCGGCGGCCTCGTCGCGCTGGCGCTGGTCTGGTACGGCGGAAAGATCGTTTGGGACACGCTCCGCTTCGCAAGGCGCAACCAGGAGCCCGAGCCGATCGGGATCCTCGGCCAATCGTTGTCGCCGGCGCAGGCGCCGCTGCTGTGGGACTTCGTGCGCGACGTGGCGCAACGCACCGGCGCGCGCCTGCCCGACTCGGTCGTCGTCGGATTGAACGAGGGCTTCTTCGTCACCGAACACCCGGTCGCGCTCGTCAACGGCCAGCGCGTGCCGGACGGCCGCGTGCTCTACCTGCCCTTGCCGTACATGGCCTTCCTCGACCGCGCTCAGGTCGCCGCCGTCGTCGCGCACGAGCTCGGCCACTTCACCGGCGAAGACACCGCCTACGGCCTGCGCTTCACGCCGATCTATCGCGCGCTCGCCGGCAGCATCTTCGCGATCACCAACGAGCACGACGAAGACGACGACGGCTGGCGCGCGTGGATCACCGCGCCGGCCAGCCTCTATGGCAAGTGGTTCCTGCAGAGCTTCGACGAAGCCGTGCACCACTGGAGCCGCGAACGCGAGCTCGCCGCCGACGCGTTCAGCAGCCGCATCGCCGGCACGGAACCGGCGGCACTCGCCCTGCTGCGCAGCGCGGTACTGCACGAACTCGTCGACGAAGCACTGACCCACAACCGCGAGGCCCCGCCGGAACGGCGCGAAGGCGTGCTGTCGATGGTGCGCCGGCTGGTCGCCGAACGCGGCCTCGCCGATCCGAGGGAGCATCTCGAGGATCGCCAGGCGCATCCGCTCGACACGCACCCGTCGCTCCGACAGCGGCTCGACGCGCTCGGCGTCGCGATCACGCCCGAGCTGGTCGCGCGCACGCGCGACACGCGCGATGCGCGGTTGCTGGTCGATCTCGGCCTCGAAACCGCCCCGGCGGGCTGACATGGCTTGCCTTCGCGATCGTCCTCGATCGCGGAAGCCGGGAAGCCGCCGCCCTTTGCCCCCTATTCGATATCCGCCGGAGAAACCGCATGCATTCCCGCATCGCCCTGCCCATGTGTCTCGCACTGATCGCCACCCGCCTCGCCAGCGCCGACTGTGCAACGGACTTCGCCGCCGACAACGCGGTCAAGCCCGAAGCGGGTGCGTTCCGCGTCACCAGCTTCGTGCGGACGACGACCGAAATGGCCGGCAAGCAATATCCGATGGGCGACGGCAGGACGATCGTCGAGGTCGTGCCGCCCGCTTCGCTGTACCTGCGCAACGAGCTGCCGATGGACACGAGCGAAGTCGCCATCGTCGACGGCAAGGAGGGATGGAGACGGGAAGACGGCGAATGGAGCCCCCTCGATCCGGCACAGGTCCGATCCCTCGCCACGGACCCGGACCTGCGCCGCTATTTCGCCGCCACGAACCTGAGGGATCTCGCCTGTCTCGGCGAAAGCGCCGAGGAAGGACGCACGGTACGCACCTATCGCTACACGTTCGGCGACACCACGCTGCCCGTACAGGTCACGGCGCACTTCGACGCGAAGACCGGATTGCCGAATTCCGGCGCCACCGACAACCGCATCGGCAAGACGCAGTCGCACACGGTCATGACGTTCGAGTTCGACGGGTCGATCGCGATCGCGAGACCGCGTTGACACGCTCGGCCGCCAGGCGATGGACGGACGCACCGGATCCGCAACGCTTGCGCGACCGGAAAGCACCGGTCATCGCCGTCGCGGACGAACGCGGGAGCCGCGCACGTGACGCAAATCCCCGCGTTTCCGTGATGAACGAGGCCGGACCCGGCCGCACGTGCGGCGACGGGAACGTCCATCCATCCGGAGATCGCCCCATGAGCGGAATCGCTTCCTCGCTGGAACAGGAATTCGCCGAGCGCTCGCAGGCCGAGCGCGAATCGAACATCGCCGAACTGAAACGGATCGAGTCCAACGGCCGCGGCCGCGTCGACGTCGCCGCGCACGCGATCGTGATGCCCGGACTCGTCGGGCTGATCGCCTGCGGCCTCATCTACTCCACTCTCACCCGGCACGACCTGACGGCGACCCGGACCGTCACCACTCTCCTGATCAGCGCGGCGGTCGCCGCGCTCTGCGCATGGTTCATCTTCGGTCCGCGCAAGCCGCGCTTCACGCTGACCGAGGAAGGCGTACGCGTGAAGAACGCCCTGCTGCCGTGGGGCAGCATCGAGGACTACGGCGTCACCGAGAACTCCACCAATGGCATCACCACGCACACCTCCATCGTGCTGCAGCACGCGGCCGGATTCACGCCGCCGGAGCTCGGCCTCAACATCGCGTTCGGCGCCAACACGCGCAACCGCCAGACCGGCCAGTACGACACGCGCCTGACGCTTCACGTCGGCGCCAAGGGCATGAACAGCGACAAGCTGGCGCAGCGCATCGGTGAATTCCTCGCCGCCGCACATGCACGCGCCGAGCTCGAACGGCTCGGTGCCTGACGACGGTGCCATGAACGACATCGCTTCCACGCTGGAATACGAGCACGCCGCCGACGCCCACGCGGCGCGCGCCGAACACATCCGCCAGCTGCGCGAGACCGCCGCGGCCGGGGCGAAGGAAATCGCGATCCACGAATCATCGCTCGTCTACCCGCTCCTGATGCTGCCTTTCGGCCTGTTCCTCGCGTACTCGGGCTGGCTCGACCGCAGCACCCCGCAGGGACTGGCGACCGGCCTGCGCATCGTCGGTCCGATCATCGTCGTGCTGATGCTGATGTTGTTGCTGCGCTACACCTCGCGCGTGCTGACGCTGACCTCCGACGGCTTCGTCGCCGGGCGCGAGAGCGCCCTGGTCCGGTGGAACGACGTCACCGCCTGCGAGGTCGTGCCCGGGTACGCCGGCCCGTTCACCGCGTTCACCGCCGTCAAGCTGTTCCACCGGCCGGGATACGCGCCGCCGGAACAACGCGCATGGGGCCGCATCGGGCAACGGCCGCAGCGCGCGGACGGAACCACCGTCACGCAGATCAGCCTGTTCGCCAAGGCGCGGCTGATCAGCGAGGTCCGTCTGTTCCAGTTGTTCGACGAGCGCATCCGCGCCGCCCGCGCGCGCGAGGAACTCGCGCGTCTCGGAATCTGAAGAAGCTCGAGGAGCCCCCCGTGACAAACATCGCCGACGAACTGGAAATCGAATTCAGCGCCCACGCGCAGGTCGATCGCGAGGTACGCATCACCGAACTCGAACGCCTCGCTGCCGCGGCCGACGAGCCGCTGGTGGTGCGATCATCGGGCAAGAACTTCATCGGTCTCGGCGCGCTCGCGGTGCCGATGCTGCTCGTCGCCACGCTGGCACCGCTGGAGTGGGCCCTGCGAGTCCTGCTGGTCGGTTGCAGCGTCTTCGTGCTGGTGGCCGGCGTCGTTCTGTGGCGCTTGGCGAAGAAACCGGTGATGACGCTCACCGCCGACGCGATCGTGTTCAGCGACGCGGACACACGCATCGCATGGACCTGCGTGCGCGACTATTCGGCGCTGCTGGTTAACGGCAACGTCTCCCTCCTGCGCGTGGAGTTGCGCCCGGACGCGGAGATGCCGCCGTTCCGCAAATGCCTGCACCGCTACCGTTACGACGTCCGCGCGAAGAAGGAGCTCGTCTTCAACGGCATCGGCCCGCTGGTCGGGCTGGAGCCGCAGGAATTCCTCGACCGCTTCGGCGGCTTCCTCGCCGCGTCGCGCGCCCGTGCGGAGCTCGCGCGCTTGCGCGGAGCCTGAGAAGCCGGCCGGGTACGGCGGCGGAGCCGTTGCGTGCAAGCGCGCCGTCGGGGAGCGCCCGCGATCCCGGACGGATC
>DBMH01000244.1 GCA_002297645.1 Rhodanobacteraceae bacterium UBA703
CGCGGCGCGCGCGCTGGCGCCCGCCATCGCCATCCACGGGGCCGAGCCCGAAGGCGCGGCCGACGCGCACGAGTCGCTGCGTCGCGGCGAGCGCGTGACCGAGCTGGTCCCCGACACCGTCTGCGACGGCCTGCGCGGCCTGCTCGGCGCCGTCAACTTCGCCTTGCTCCGACGCTACGACGTGACGGTGCACACCGTCGCCGACCGCGATACGGTCGCTGCCATGCGCCTGATCTGGGAACGCCTGAAGATCGTCGTCGAGCCGTCGTCGGCGATCGCCCTAGCGGCCATCCTCGCGAACCGCGAGCGCTTCGCCGGCCGCCGCGTCGGGGTGATCCTCTCCGGCGGCAACGTCGATCTCGACGCATTGCCTTGGTGAGGCACCTGCTTCCCAATCCCGCTCAGCGCACGCGCCGCCAGATCGCGCGCCAATGCAGATCCGGGTCCGCCGGAAGCAGCCACAGCTCGTCGCCGTGGAACTCGTAACGCCGCTCGTAGCGTGTGCCGACCCCGTAAGGGCGCAATTCGCCGTCGACGTGGTGGACCACCGTGCCGCGCGCAGGGTCGACCGTGTAGGTCCCGAAGTAGGCGTCGTAGGTATCGATGGCCGCCTTCGCCTCGGCACCGCTCCAGCCGATGCGGCCGAGACCGACGCCGGCGGACGGCGTGTCGCGATCGCCCGATACGGCCGGCCGCCCCTTGCGGTACATGAGCTGTACCGCCATGCGGCCTTCCGGCGTGTAGACGAGCAGGCCGGCGACGTCGCGATCGCGCACCGTGACGCGGCCCTGAGCGTCGATCGCCTGGTCCTCGACGATCTGCCAGGTGCCGACCAGCGCCGCCGGGGCCAGCCCTCTCGCCCGCGGCCGCGTGCAGCAGCGCCGGGAAAGCGATGAACAGGAACAGGCGAGCGAACCGGTGCATCACGACGCGATCCTCCGATGGCGGCCGCGCTCGGAAAGGGAGACGGGTGCGGCTCGCCGCCCGCGTCCGGCATAGCGTGCCGGCCCCTCGCGAACGGGCGATTCGGCGGCATGATACCGTCCGTCGCCCGCGGGCGAGGCATCGACCGGTGCGACCGGCCCGGGCCGATCGGAGGGCAAGACCATGTGGAAAGACGCAATCCTCGCCTACCTGCATTTCGCCGCGATCTTCGCGATGCTCTGGTTCCTCGCCAAGGAAAGCGTGCTGTTGCGGGCGGGCGCCGCGTCCCTGGATCTCGAACGCCTCTCGCGCGCGGACGCGGGCTACGGCGCACTCGCCGTCGCCGTGCTGCTCACGGGCGCCTCGCGCGCCGTGTTCGGCGCGAAGGGCTGGGCGTTCTATGCGGGCAATCCCGCGTTCCACGCCAAGGTCGGCCTGTTCGTGCTGGTCGGGCTCGTCTCGATCGTACCCACGCTCGCTTTCCTGCGCTGGCGCAAGGCGCGTCGCGCCGATCCGCACTGGCAGGTACCGGAAGCGGAGTGGAAACGCGCATGCCGCTGCCTTCTCGTCGAACTGCACCTGATCGCACTGATTCCGCTGGCTGCCGTCGTGATGGCGCGCGGCTTGCGCTGAAGCGGAAAACCGCGAGCGGTGCCGCGGAAGGACGATCGCCCGATCCGGAACCGCCCCGAGGAGAGCACGGCGCCAGGTCGCTCCTCGGCGGGGCTCATCGCCGTCGACGGCGATGAGCCGGCGGATCTTTCCGTTCAGCGGTTCTGCGGACGGCGCAAATTGACGACGACCAGGGCCGCCGCGATCAGCGCGATGCCGACGCTCTCCATCGCCGAGGGACGCTCGCCGAGCAGCGCCCACGCCAGCGCGATGCCGACGATCGGCACGGCCAGGCTCGACAGGCCGACGACGTTCGCCGGCAGGCGCTCGACGACCCACGACCACAGCAGCCAGGCCGCGCCGGAAGCCAGCACCGCGTTGTAGACCAGCGCGAGCAGCAGGCTGTCCGACCATTCGACCGGACGGTCGTGCGTGGCGAAGGCGAGCATGCACAACGCGAGGCTGCCGAACGCCATCTGCCATGTCGTCAGCGACAGCGCGTTCACGCCGCCGCGAAGGAACAGGCGCTTGGTCAGCACGGTGCCGAGCGCCCAGCACAAGCCGCCGGCCACCGCGAGCGTCGCGCTGAGGGCGCCGCCGACGCCGCGCCACGGCTCCAGCACGAAGAGGAGGCCCAGCGCGGCTATGCCGATGCTGAGCCACTGGCGCGGGCCGGGGCGGTCGGCGAGCAGCCACCACGCCAGCAGCACGACCCAGAACGGCATCGTGTAGGCGAGCAGGGCAGTCCGACCGGCACCGCCGTCGACCAGCGCCCATTGCACCAGGGCCTGGAATCCGGCCGTCTGCGCGAGACCGATCAGGATCGTCTGTCCCAGCGGCGGAGGCCGCAGCGACTGGCCCCGCGCGAGCATCAGCGCGAACAGCACGAGCGTACCGAACACGAAGCGCAGCGCCGAGAAATCGAACGGCCCGATCCACGCCAGCACCTGCTTCATCACGACCCAGTTGTAGCTCCAGATCAGGATCGGCAGCAGCAAGGCGAACAGCGCACCGCGGCGCGCATCGGGAGAGGAGTTCATGGGGCGCGCGGAGCGGCATCGCGGAGTGCGGTCTGCGTATGATACCCGCCGCCACCCGGAGGAACGGATGAACGAGCGTATGCGCTGCGCCTGGGCCGCCCGCGAGAACGCGACGATGCAGGCCTATCACGACACCGAATGGGGCGTGCCGCTGCACGACGACCGGCTGCTGTTCGAATTCCTCTGCCTCGAAGGCGCGCAGGCGGGCCTGTCGTGGCGTACCGTGCTCGAGAAGCGCGGGAACTACCGGCGCGCGTTCGCCGATTTCGACATCGCGCACTGCGCGAAGCTGACCGATGCACGCCTCGGCGAACTGCTGACCGATCCCGGCCTGATCCGCAACCGCCTGAAGATCACCTCGGTACGCGACAACGCGCGCGCTGCGCTCGAAGCGAGCGCCGAGTTCGGCAGCCTCGACGCATACCTGTGGTCGTTCGTCGACGGCGAGCCGGTCCGCAACCGCTGGCGCGAGATGATCGAGGTCCCCGCCACGACGCCGGTCTCCGACCGCATGAGCAAGGCCTTGAAGAAGCGCGGCTTCCGCTTCGTCGGCTCCACGATCTGCTACGCCTTCATGCAGGCGACCGGCATGGTCGACGACCACGTCGTCTCCTGCTTCCGCCACGGCAAGGGCAGCGGGCGACGGAAGGCCTGATGTTCGTCACCGATCCCGGCGATTTCGCCGCGGCGTTCCGCAGCGGGCGCTTTCCGGTCCGCCGCGCGGCGACCGCGCGCGGTGCCTTCCTCGTCGCGCCGGCCAGCGCCGCCCTCGCGGCGGAATCCTCGCAGGACAACCGCTACATGGCGGCGACGCCGGACGTCGACCTCGATCGCGCCCTGCGCCAGCATGCCGAACTCGCGCGACGCCTCGGCGACGACGTGCCGGCGCTGACGTTTCCGGGCGATCCGGCCTGCCCGGACGGGATGTTCCCGAACAACGTCTTCGCCACCGCATCCGGCCGCCTGATCGTCGGCCGCATGCGCCATGCGGTGCGTCGGCGCGAAGCCGGGCGTCGCGACATCCGCCGCTTCTTCCGCGACGTGCTCGGCTACGCCGAGACCGATCTTTCGCAGCGTACGGATCTCGTCGCCGAACTGACCGGCGCGCTCGTCGTCGACCGCGCCCGCGGCATCGGCTATTGCGGCCTGTCCGAACGCTGCGACGCGGCCGGCGCCCGCGCGATGCACGACGCGTTCGGGCTGTCGCTGACGTTCTGTTTCGAACTCGCGCCGGGCGAATACCACACGAACGTCGTGTTCGCCCTGCTCGCCGGCCGCCTGCCCCTGCTCGCCGCCGCCGGCTTCCGCGACGCCGCGGTGCCGCAGGCGATCGCCCGAGC
>DBMH01000046.1 GCA_002297645.1 Rhodanobacteraceae bacterium UBA703
GTTCCAGCTCGCCGTACATGAGATCGCGGAAGGCGCCGTCCGGAATCTGCGCGAGCAGCGGGCGCGCGCGTTCCGCGAGGCGCGCCTTGCCGTCGAGGCTGGCGAGGTTCACGTCCTTGCCGAGCTCGCCGAACAGGAACTCGCTGAGCGGCGTGGCCTCCTTCAGGCGCTGCTCGAAGCCGGCCAGTCCTTCCTTGCGCACGAGCGAATCCGGATCCTCGCCGTCGGGCAGGAACAGGAACAGCGCCTGGCGCCCGTCGCGCAGGCGCGGCAGCACCGATTCCACCGCGCGCCAGGCGGCCTGCCGCCCGGCGCGGTCGCCGTCGAAGCAGAAATAGACGTCGGAACACTGCCGGAACAGGATCTCGGCGTGGTCGCGCGTGGTCGCCGTGCCGAGCGTCGCGACCGCCTGCGTCACGCCGTACTGGTGCAGGCTGATCACGTCCATGTAGCCCTCGACGACGATCATGCGCGGGATCTTCGTGTGCGCTTCGCGTACCTGCCAGAGCCCGAACAGCTCGCGTCCCTTGTGGAACAACGGCGTCTCGGGCGAGTTGAGGTACTTGGGGCCCTCGCCCTTGCGCGAGTCGGGCGCGACCGTTCCCGCATCGGCGTCGGACTTCTTGTCGACGTCATTCCCGCGACTGCGGGAATCCATTGTCGACGACGCTTCCGGCTCGCGAGGGGGCGGCGAGTCGGCGCCGTCGCCGGATTGGGAGGCCGCCGATTTCGCCTTCGGCTTGGTCAGTATCCGTCCGCCGAACGCGATCGTGCGGCCGCGGCGGTCGAGGATCGGGAACATGACGCGATCGCGGAAGCGGTCGTATTTCCCCCCGCGCTCGCCGCTGGTCAGCATGCCGGTCTTCTCGAGCAGCGCGATGCGCTGCGCGCTGGTGCCGAGCGCGCTTTTCAGCACGTCCCAGCCATCCGGCGCGTAGCCGAGACGGAAGCGGGACAGGATTGCGTCGTCGAGCCCGCGTTCGGCGAAGTACGCGCGGGCGGACGCGCTCGCGCCGAGCTGGCGACGATAGAAGGCCGTCGCCGCGTCGAGCAGGTCGTAGAGGTCCGTCGCGTCCTCGCGCGGCGCCGCCCGCCCGCCTTCGTACGGCACCTTGAGGCCGACGCGGCCGGCCAGCTCCTCGACCGCATCGGGGAATTCGAGGCGGTCGTAGTTCATCAGGAAACCGATCGCGCTGCCGTGCGCGCCGCAGCCGAAGCAGTGGTAGAACTGCTTGGACTGGCTCACCGTGAACGAGGCGGAGCGCTCGTCGTGGAACGGGCAGCGCGACGACCAGTCCTTGCCGGCTTTCTTCAGCGGCAGGCGTTCCTGGATCACGTCGACGATGTCGACGCGAGCGAGCAGGTCGTCGATGAATTTTTCGGGGATGCGGCCGGACATGGGGGCGCAAGAATGCCACGGGGCGTGGCGACGGTCTGCTATAACGAAACGGGGAGTCGCCCGACCGGCTCCACGTGCGCCCGCCGTTGCCTGCGGCGCGGGCGCACGGCACGCCGGACGCAGGCAGGCCAAGGGGAGGGGATATGTCGTTTCAGGTGAGCGATCTGCTGTCTTTCGACAAGATGGTCACGCCGGTGCTGATCAAGGTCATCTACTGGCTCGGCGTCGCGATGATTCTGCTCAGCAGCCTGTTGGGGCTGCTGACCGCCTTCAGCCCGTTCGGATCCGGGATCAAGGGAGTCCTGGTCTCGCTGCTCGGCATGGTGATCGGCGTGCTGTTCTGGCGAGTCTGGTGCGAGCTGATGATCGTCGTCTTCAACATCTACGACGTGCTGAAGGACATCCGCAATCGCGGCAGCGGTCTTTCCTGAGTCGATCGGGACGCGACGCGTACTGTCGCGTCCCGCCATCCGGGCCGTCGCCGCGGCGACGGCTGCGTCGAAACGCGGCCGCAGGGCGGGGAATCAGCCGCCGAGCTTCTGCTTGACCAGGGCGGAGATCTGGCCCATGTCGGCGCGGCCGGCGACCTGCGGCTTCACGAGGCCGACGACCTTGCCCATGTCCTTCGCGCTGGTGGCGCCGGCATCGGCGATCGCCTTCGCGACGATCGCCTCGATCTCGCCGGCCGACAGCTGCGCCGGCATATAGGCCTGGATCACGTCCATCTCGGCACGCTCGACCGCGGCGAGGTCCTCGCGACCGGCGCCTTCGTACTGGGTGACCGAATCCTTGCGCTGCTTGAGCATCTTCTCGAGCACGGCGAGTACCTGCGCGTCGTCGAGCGTGATGCGCTCGTCCACCTCGCGCTGCTTGATCGCGGCATTGATCAGGCGGATCGTGCCGAGGCGTTCCTTCTCGCCGCCCTTCATCGCGGCCTTCATGTCGTCGGTGAGTCGTTGTTTCAGGGACATGGCAGTCTCCTCGGCAGGGGAATGGGGGATCGCGGCGTGCCGCAGCCCTCCCGGGCAACGGCGGGAACCGCGCCGGCACGGAAAGGGCGGCGCGGTCCGGTCGCGGCCGTCTTCCGGCACGTCGCAGCGGAGGGCTGCGCGTGCCGATCGGTCTTTCGTTCCAAAACCAAAAGCCGGCATCGCTTGCGCAATGCCGGCCGATGAACAGCCTCATCTTGAATGCGGGCGCGGCGGCCCGCATTCCAGCGGAATCAGTACAGGCGCTGGCGCTTGGTCACGTCGCGCGACACGCGGCGCAGATGACGCTTCACGGCGGCAGCGCGCTTGCGCTTGCGCTCCTGCGTCGGCTTTTCGTAGAACTCGCGCTTGCGGACTTCGGCCAGGATGCCGGCCTTTTCACAGGTGCGCTTGAAGCGGCGCAGGGCAAACTCGAACGGTTCGTTCTCGCGAACTTTGACGCTGGGCATTACCTATCTCCGTATGCATTTTCCGCCCGGGCTGTCGGGCGAGCCGTGTATTCTATCCCGATGACCGAAGACATTGCAAAGGCAGGGACCGTCGGCCCGGTGCTCGGCGTCGAGACCTCGTGCGACGAAACCGGCGTGGCGGTGTTCGATCCGGCCCGCGGCCTGCTCGCCCACACCCTGTACAGCCAGATCCGCATGCACGCCGACTACGGCGGCGTGGTGCCCGAACTGGCCTCGCGCGACCACGTGCGGAAACTCCTGCCGCTGGTGCGCGAGACGCTGGCGCAGGCGGGCCTGGGCGTCGGCGACCTCGGCGGCGTCGCGTACACCGCCGGTCCCGGACTGGTCGGCGCGCTGCTGGTCGGCGCGACGGCGGCCCGCTCCCTGGCCTGGGCGCTCGGCGTGCCGGCGGTCGGCGTGCACCACATGGAAGGACACCTGCTGGCGCCGCTGCTGGAAGCCGATCCGCCGCAACCGCCGTTCGTCGCGCTGCTGGTGTCGGGCGGCCACTCGATGCTGATCGAGGTCGCCGCGATCGGCCGCTACCGGCTGCTCGGCGACACGCTCGACGACGCCGCCGGCGAGGCCTTCGACAAGACCGCCAAGCTGATGGACCTGCCGTATCCGGGTGGGCCTGCGCTGGCGGCGCTGGCGGGGCAGGGGCGCGAGGGCGCTTTCCGCTTTTCGCGGCCCATGACCGACCGTCCCGGTCTCGATTTCAGCTTCTCCGGACTCAAGACGCAGGTGCTGCTGGCCTGGCAATCCAGCGACAGGAGCGACCAGACCAAGGCCGACGTCGCCCGCGCGTTCGAGGAGGCGATCGTCGAGACGCTGACGATCAAGTGCCGTCGCGCGCTGGCCGCGACGGGCGCGAAGTCCCTCGTCGTCGCCGGCGGCGTCGGCGCGAACCGGCGCCTGCGTGCGCAGCTCGCCGAAGCCGGCGCGCGCGAAGGCTTCCGCACCTAT
>DBMH01000227.1 GCA_002297645.1 Rhodanobacteraceae bacterium UBA703
CGTGCGGCCGGATCGCTCCGGCCGCACGGGACTACTGCTTCAAGCTGACCAGTTGCTTCATGAGGCCGTCCAGGCCGCCGAAGACCGTGAGCTTGTCGATCTTCTCCGTGACCTTTTCCAGCGCCTCCAGCTCCTTGAGGCGCATCAGCACCGGGCTTTCCTCGATCAGCCGGGCGGTATTGAGCAGGGAGCGCGTCGCGTTCGCCTCCTCGCGCCGACGGATCACGTTGGCTTGCGCCGCCTTCTCCGCCTGCACCACGCTGTTGAGGATGTCCTTCATTTCGCCCGGCAGGATGACGTCCTTGACGCCCACGCCGAGCAGCTCGATGCCGAGGTCGGTCACGCGGCCGCGCACGTAGCCGAAGATGTCGGCGTCGAGCGAGGCCTTGTCGCCGAGCAGTTCGTCCAGCGTCTTGCCGGCCACGGCACGGCGCAGGCCGTACTGCAGCTCGCGGTAGACGAAGTCCGCGTACTTGGCGACCTTGGTGCGGGCGGCCACGACGTCGACTACGCGCAGGCTCGCGGCCAGATTGACTCGCAACGAAACCTTGTCGCGGGTCAACAGCTCCTGGCCACCGACTTCGAGCGCCTGCACACGCCGCTCGATCAACTCGGCGGCCACGTTCTTCTGGAAGTTCCAGAAGGCGTAGGCGCCGGCCTCGAGCACTCGCGCGAGCTTGCCGTCGATGAAGACGAGACCGGCCGACTCGGCCGGCACGACGAGCGAGACCGCAACCTTGTCGAGCACGCCGAGCTGGCGCAAACGCCTGGCGACGTCGGCCGGGACTTCCAGGCTGTCGGCGACCGAAATCGCGCGCACTTCGACCGGTACGAGCCCGGTCCAGTACAGCTTGCGCGTACCCGGCGCGAGCACGTCCTCGATCTTGCCGTTCTTCAGCACGAGGCCGACGTCGGTCATGCCGAGGTCCGCCAGTGCGAAGTGTTCGGACAGGCACGCACCCAGCGCGCCGATCAGCGCCTCGACGTCGCGGCCGGCGTACTCCGGCTTGCCGATGTCATGCACGACGACCTCGACCTGCGAGAACGGGGCGAACAGCCAGTACGCGCCGGAACCGAGCACGCGCTGGAACTGACGGTTGCGATACACCAGGCCGCGCTCGCCGTCGCCGATCACGACCCTTTGGATCATCTTCATGGGGTTTTTCCTTGTTGATGGCACGGGTGGTCCGATCCGCACGGCGAGGGATCGGTTCTCGCAGCTCCGAATTGGCCGTATCTGGCCAGAGCGGGCTCTATCGCGAGAAACCTGCACGAGGGACATGCAGGCTCTCGGGCACGGATGCCACAAGAGGTGGAATCGCCCCTGACGCCGGAGCCGCGGAGCCGACGCGCTCCGGGCGGGGGTGATGCCGGATCGAGGTGTCCGTCGCGTTGCCGCTGCGACGGAAGCCTTTCATCGACACCAGCCCGCCCCGAGGGCGAAGGCCCGGCGAGTCCACCATTGCGCAATTCCGTCAGGTGCCCGGCCTGAGCCTTGCGCCTAGCGACATCCCGCACGGGGCGATTCCTGGTTTTGGCCGTGAGGCCCACGACGTGACAGGTCGTTTCTGGAGCGGGAGTCGAACCCGCGACAGTCAGCTTCAAAGGCTGATGCTCTACCCACTGAGCTATCCAATGGCGAACGAGCCGGAGTCGAACCGGCACCTACGGTCCATGAGACCGTTGCTCTCCCTTTGAACCATCGTTCTGGTGGAAACACCGCCTTGCGCTCCCCGGCATACGCCGCGGCATCGCCGCGCGCACCGGGCGGGCATGCAGAGCCCGCACCGCTGTGGAACGTTCGTCGATGCTTCCCATTGGTGCCTGTTGCCAGGCACCAATTCCTTGCGGCCGATGCGGCCGCGAAATCCTCCGTTTGCGAACGCCGAAAACAAAAAGCCCCCGGCAGCGTGTCCGAGGGCGTTCGCGTTCCTCGGAGATCGGGACGACCGATCTCCGCACGGGGAATCGATCGATCAGGTAAGGGCGAATCCGCTTTCGTTCGCCTGCACGCACGAGCCTTCGCCGTGGCGGTGCCACAGCATCGGATCGCGGGCGATGTCGAATGGGAATCGCATGGAATGACCGTTCCGGGGACTCGCCGGATGGCGAGGGACGCGGAACCTACGCCAATGCGCAGGCGAGTGCAAGAGGAATCTGGTCGACGGCATGGTGGCTGCTGGCGCCGGATTCATTCGCGCGACGCCGCCAGCAGCGGGTCGGACTGCACGAAGGCTCGCAGGTGATCCACCAGCGCGCGTACCCGCGCCGGCAGGTAGCGTTGCTGCGACCACACCGCGAACAAAGGACGACGGCGTGGCGTCCAGCCCGGCAACAGTTCGGTCAATGCGCCGCGCGCGACGGCGTTGCGGGTGACGGTCGTCGGACTGAGCAGCACGCCGAGTCCGGCTTCGGCGGCGGCCACGGCCAGCCCCATTTCATCGACGCGCAGCCGTGCTTCCGGGCGCAGGGTGATTTCCTCGCCGCTGGTCGGATCGCGCAGCGGCCACGCTAGCAGAGGCGCCGCGATGATCGCATCGTGTCCGGCCAGTTCACGCGCATGCACCGGCGTGCCGCGTCGCGCGAGGTAGGCCGGCGACGCCACCAGATGGACGCCGATGTCACCGAGTCGCTTCTGGGTCAGCAGCGAGTCGTCCTGTGCGCCGACGCGGATCGCAAGATCCGCGCCGCTGCCGATCAGATCCTGCACTGTGTTGCTGAGCTGGAGTTCGAGGCTGAAAGGCGCTTCAGGATGGGATGGCCAAGCTGTTCGGCGACAACGATTTCATCGCGGCCTTGACGAGGGCGGCAACGAAGTCCGGCTGAGTTTTCTCGATGGTCGAGGAGCCGAGTCCTGCAATCCCTCGATTCCGGCTTCCGCATCGGTCGTGCCGGGCGCGGGCGATCGCTGCGCTTGCCCGTCAACCGGGGCCAATGACCCGGTCCACCCGATCCGGTGCAGGCAATTGGGGGTTGCGGAGCAGAAGGGCCGCCGCCGCCGCTCCGGGCCCGGCCTATTGCAGTGGCGACGAATCGGTGCCGGGGAATGCAAGAAATCGGCAGTGCTGTCGGTCTGCCTGAACCGCGGCCATGGCAAGCGTTGTAAATCCACGATTCGTGCTTGAACCGGAGGCCGGTGCGAGCGTCCAATGGCGACGGATCCGGCACATGCGAGCCGGGTCGACGTGGAATCAGGAGTCGATCGTGAACGTCCTTGCCGTATCCCGCGCCGTCGCGCTTCTTTCCCCCGTGTTCTGCGTGTGCGCGAGCTACGCGTACGCGCAGTCCGACGCTCCGGCCCAGGCAGCGAGCCCGGCGCCATTGCAGTTGGAGGTGCCGACGCCTTCGCTGCAGGACACGCCGATCGCGAACTCGGACAACGCCATCGTGGATGCGAACGACAGCCGTGCCGACGACGGCAGCCGTGGCCCGCAGGTACACGGCAGCTTCACCACCGGAATCGGCTATTCCAAGGGCTACGGCACGAGCACCGTCAACGCGGCCGACATCAACATCAGCGGACAGACCGACAGTGGGCGCACCTACGACGTGCAGATCCACGTGATGCAGGGCAAGGGGCCGGGCTTCGGTCCGTATCGCGGCGGCTACGGGCCGCGCTATCGCGACGATTGACCGAGGACCCGGCGCCTAGGCGGATTGAGGGCCGGACGGTGTTCTTCGTGGAGGAATGCCTGGCCGGGGCACGAGGGCGGCGTCATCCGCCGTGACCGTGCACCCATTGCACGATCCCCGCACTGTTCATCGCTCCCGCTTGTCGCGCCACCTCGCGGCCGCCGCGGAAGAGAGCGAGGGTAGGGATGCTTCGGATGGCGTAGCGCGTGCCGAGCGCGGGTTCGGCCTCGGTGTCAACCTTCAGCAGGCGCACCCGCGGCTCCAGTTGGGCCGCGGCCTGCACGAACTGCGGTGCCATCATGCGGCACGGTCCGCACCACGGCGCCCAGAAATCCACCAGTACGGGAATGTCGTTGCGCGAGAGGTGTTTCTGGAATGCGGCTTCGTTCGCCGCGACCGGATGGCCGTCGAAGAGGGGACGGTGGCATTTGCCGCAGGTCGGTGCTTCGCCCAGACGCTCGGTGGGCAGGCGATTGATCGCCTCGCAATGCGGGCAGACGAGGTGCAGGGCATCGCTCATGGTGTGGACTCGTGAGGCTCCGTCCGCGTCGATATGGGGACGGAGGCGGCGGAGAAAAGAAGGCGAATGGCGAGGACTTGCCGTCGATATTCCGATGCCTCTATCCCGATGCTTCGTCCATGCAGGCGATTCGCCACGCCGAAGTTCAGCCCTGTACGGCGCGCACCCTTTCGAAGGCCGGCGATCCGCGTGTCCTCGGCTTGCACCGGCGTCGTCAGATACCGAGGAAGCGGAACGGCGTCGCCTTGACGAACCGGTCGGCGACGTCGCCGGCGAACACGTTGCGCTGGTTCGGTCCGAGATCGAGCATGCGCACGCCGCCTTTCGGCGAGAAATCGACGCGCTTGAGGTCCACCCAGAACGTATTGGGCGTCAGCGCGGATTCGAAGAAATAGAGCTTGCGCTTGTGGTCGACGACGGTGCGCCAGCGCGTCGAGGAGATGTTCGGCTGGTCCGGCGTGGTGATGCCGTAGGGGACGGAGACGTTGCGGATCACGCCGAACATGCTGGCCAGCGCTTCGACCGGATCCTCGCTCTTCGGGATCGCGTCGACGTAGAACGACGCGCGCGCGAAGCGGTCGGCCGCACGGTTGGTGCCGGGCAGCATCACGGTGCCGCCGATCTCGCGCCAGTACGACTCCAGCGCGAGCTGCTGGTCGAACGTCGGCGAGTTCGTCATCACCTGGTACTGGCGCCCGTGGTGGATCACCTGCCTGCCGTCGACGTATTCCACGATGGCGCTGTCGCCGCTCGCATCCGACATCGACAGGTGCAGCGTCGCGAGCCGGTCCTGGCCCGGCACCGAAGCGGTGACGATGACGAAGGGTTCCTTCTCCAGCGCGGACACGGCCTCCGAGACGCTGGCGAAATTGTCCAGCACGTACTGTGCCCAGAGCGACAGCGCGAGAGACGGCTTGTCCTTCGTGGGAGTCGGGTACTGCGACTCGGCCAGCCAGAGCAACTGCGCCGACAGCCCGGCCTCGTTGACGCCGTCGGTCGTCGCCACGTCGTAGCCGGAGGCGATGACGCTGCCGTGGCGTGACGTCCAGCGCGGCGTGCTCGGACCGGCCTCGCCGTTGCGTTCGACGCCGCGCGGCAGGATCCAGAGATTGGTGCCGACGTCGGTCTTCCAGTCCATCGAGCGCGCAGTGATGACGTCGTCGTTGGCGCCGAGGTAGACGACCCGGGTACAGGCTTGCGACGGGACTGCCGCTAGGGTGGTCGTGGCGGCGATCACGCCGGCCAGAACGGCTTTCGCCAGACTTTTCGAATTCATCGCGGCATCCCCTGCGGCTTCCATTTCGGGGCAATGTACACCACGAGGCGCGTCGCGGCTTGCCGCCGGATGGAAGTGGAAGGCGTGAGCGGACGGCACGTCTAGGTTGGCGTGGCGCCCATGGCGGATTCCGACGTGTCGAATACCGGTACTGGTAAGGCGACGAAGATCGTTCGCGGATCGCGATCCGGAATGTTTCGCCTGCGCCGCGCCGTTGGTTTCGCTGGCGGTTCCTCGATCTCGAAGTCTACGCAGGCTTTTCTTCCTTGGTCGGCTTGGCATGTCGAACTGCACGGCGGCGGCGCCGTCGAGCAAGCAAGGCGGCCAGGCGAAAATCCAAGGCAGCGCTCACTTTCTCTGCGAACGCAAAACGCAAGCGTTCTCATCCCGCCATGCGGTTTCGCGTTTCGGCACACTGTCGCCGTTTCCGCTTGGAGTTGTCGTGATGAAAGGCCATCCCGAAGTCGTCGAGTACCTCGTCTTCCTGCTGTGCGGCGAACTGGCGGCACGCGACCAGTACTTCATCCATTCGCGCCGCTACGAGGATCTGGGCTTCAAGGTGCTGTACGAACGCATGCATCACGAGATGGAGGAAGAGACGCAGCACGCCGACGCGTTGATGCGGCGGATCCTGTTCCTCGAGGGCACCCCCGACATGCGGCCGGATCCTTTCGAGCCCGGTACGACCGTCGAGGAGATGCTCCAGCGCGACCTCGAGGTCGAGTACGCCGTACGCGCCCATCTCGCCAAGGGCATCGCGCTGTGCGAGAGGCACGGCGACTACGTCACGCGCGACATCCTCGTTTCCCAGCTCAAGGACACCGAGGAGGACCATACGCACTGGCTCGAGAAGCAGTTGCGCCTGATCCGCATGCTGGGTGCCGAGCGCTACCTGCAGAGTCGCCTGGGCGACGCGTAAGCGAGGTCTCGCTCGATCTGTGCTCCGCTGGTCGGAAAGCGCCGGGAGGAACGGAGATCGGGATCCGGGTTCCGCGCGGGCCGTTCGGCCCGCGCGTCTTGTCGAATCTCAATGCGCTGCCGGCTTGTAGGAACCGCCGATCGTGCGTGCCGCGATGTTGACGCGGTTCCAGCTGTTGATCGTGACGACCAGCAAGCTCAGGTCGACCAGTTCGATTTCCTCGAACACATGTCGGGCCCGCTCGTAGAGCGCGTCGGACACGGCTTCGGGCGAGTCGAGCCGGGTCAGCTCCTCGGCCCACGCGAGGGCGACCCGTTCGCGCTCGCTGTAGAGCGTCGTCTCGCGCCAGGCCGGTAGCACGTACAGACGTTGTTCGGTCTCACCGGCGGCGCGGGCATCCTTGCTGTGCATGTCGAGGCAGAAAGCGCAGCCGTTGATCTGCGAGACGCGCATCAGCACGAGTTCGATCAGGGCGGGCTCCAGGCGACCCGCGGCGCGGACGTTCTGGCCGAGGTCGATCAGCGGCCGCATGGCGGCGTAGTGGCGCTGGACGGAGAAACGGTTCATGCGTGCTCCTTGTCGGGGAAAGGCGGCCGGGGTCGGCCGTTTCAGTGCAAGGACGCGGAGAAGGGCGATTTCGTGACCGTCAGCAGGCGCGCGAGCTTGCCCGGATGACGCAGCGCATGGACCGCGGTGATCCGGTCGCCGTCGCATTCGATCCACATCGCCGTGGTGAGCGTCTCGTTTTCGCGGAAGAGCAGGGCCGGCGCACCGTTGAGCCGGACCACTTCGTACCGCACGTGGGCGCCGCTCAGGTGCCGGGCGAGTTGCCGATACAGTCGAGCCAGCCGCTCGGCGCCGTGCAGCGGACGCAAGGTCGCGCGTGCCAGGCCGCCGCCGTCGCTGACGTGCACGGCGTCTTCGGCGAACAGCGCCTGCAGCGCGTCGAGGCTGGGCTCCGCCATCGCCGCGACGAAGCGCTGCAGCAGGCGTCGTTGCGCCGCTTCGTCCACGCGGAAGCGCGGCCTTCCCTCGCGCAGGCGCGATCGGGCGCGATGCACGCGCTGGCGACAGGCCTCTTCGGCGATGCCGAGGATCGCTGCCGCCTCGGCGTGGCTGTAGTCGAACACGTCGTGCAGCAGGAACCCCGCGCGTTCTTCCGGACTCAGGCGTTCGAGCAGCAGCAGGAACGACAAGGTCAGCGATTCGCCGCGCTCGAGCGTGGCGTCGGGTTGCTCGTCCTTGGGCAGCAACGGCTCCGGCAGCCAGGGGCCGGGGTAGTGCTCCCGTTCGGCCTTCGTGCGACGCAGGCGATCCAGAGCCAGGCGCGTGGTCACGGTGACCAGCCACGCCTCCGCATCGTCGAGTCCGGCGAGATCCTGCGCGTGCAGTCGCAGCCAGACATCGTGCAGCACGTCCTCGGCGTCGGCCGGCGTGCCGAGCATGCGGTAGGCCAGGCCGAAAAGGCGGGGGCGGTAACGTTCGAACAGGGCAGTGTCGGAATCCACAGTCATTCTCCTCGCGACGGAGCCAGGACGCGGGACAGGGCGAGAACGTGACTGCCGTGGCGAAACTCGGGGAGCATGTCGCCGAGCGCCGCCTCCGGCCATGCGCTTGACCCCTGCCGAGCGAGGTGCGAGAAGAACGGTTCGCTTCTCCTCGGAGTCCTCCGATGCATCGACCGGTTCCTTTCGTGCTCTCCGCTGCGCTGCTCTCCATGGCCGCGCTGGCGTCTTGCGGCGTCCTCGCCGCCGGATCATCGTCGCCCGCGGCACCAGCCGCACGCGAGATCGTGCTGGTGCGCCACGGCAACTACACGCCCGATGCCTCCGTCGACGAGAAGATCGGTCCGCCATTGTCGTCGATCGGTGTCGCCCAGGCACGGCTCGCCGGAGCGCGGTTGCACGGTGAGCTGCCGCAACTGGACGCGCTGCACGTCAGCCCGATGCAGCGGGCGCGCGACACCGCCGCGGCGATCGGGGCGGAGTTCCCCGGGCGCGTGTTCGACGTGGTCGACGATCTCGCCGAATGCACGCCGCCGACGCGTCGCGCCGACATCATGGAGAAGGAGAAGCCCGAGGACACGGCCGCATGCAAGACGCGGCTGGATCGGGTTTTCGCGACGTATTTCCGTCCCGCGCCAGGTGCGGCGCGGACCGAACTGTTCGTCTGCCACGGCAACGTCATCCGCTACCTGGTCACGCGCGCGCTCGGCGTCGACACCGCGGCCTGGCTGGAGATGTCGGTCGGACATGCGAGCCTCACGCGCATCCGCATCGAGCCGGACGGGCGCTTCAAGGTGATCGCGGTCGGCGACGTCGGACACATCCCGGCGAACCTGCGCACCGGCGCCAGCGGCGACGCCGACCGCAGCCTGGCGGCACCGCCGCTGAACGTGGCGCCGGCACCGGGCGCCTGAGGCGGGTTTCTCAACGCCGCGAAGGCGCTGTGGTCCGGGCCGAGGCGGAATCCTCCTCCGGCACCGGCTGCAACGTCACGGCCAGTTCCTCGAGCTGTGCGATTTCCTCTTCGAGCGCGTCGTGCAGTTCGCTTTGGCGCGTCATCAGCGACTCGATCCGTTCGGTCTGTCCGAGCTTCTTCAGTTCGCCGTCGAACAGCAGCCACTGTGCCGTCAGGTTCTCGACGTTGTTCTTCGCGTAGTGGCGCATCTCCTTGAGTTGCGCCAAAGCGTCGTTGACGTGCTCGAACGGGGTTTTGGTATCCGCGGACATGGCGACCTCCCGGGCGTGGTCCACGTCGCAGGGTAGTCGCGGAAAGCTGGCTGGCGGTGAAACGCCGGCAATCCATGCGGCGGCGACTTGACCGTCTCTCGAATACGCCGCACGCTCCCCGGCACCAAGGTCCACCTCCGCGTTGGGCCGCATCTTTCAGGGGGATGCCATGTCACGTTTCATCGCGAGCCTGCTGTTCGCGGCCGTTGCGGCCGCGCGTCCGGTCGCGGCCGTCGAGTTAGAATTCACCGCGGACGCCGCGCCGCCGCGGGAACCTGCATCGCTTCGATCCGGTGGCGCGGAGGCGCCCGACACCTCGGCGCCTCGTGCCGGGCAGGCGGCGCCGACCGGCGCCACCTGCTTCACCGATACCACCCAGGACGATTTCCAGGCGGGTACGCTCGATCATCTCGATGCGATACGTGCGCCCGGCAGCCTGCAGCTGGCCCGGCTCGTCGGTGTCGACCAGCAGAACGAGACAGTCGGTACCAGCGGTGTCGGGATCACCGTCACGACCTGGGGCGGGCAGACCTTCACGCCATCCGCCACCGGGGCCCTGGTCAGCGTCGACGTCAACCTGTTCTGTTCCGGCTGCACCGGAACCACGCCGAACCTGACCCTGGGTCTGCGAGCGACGAGCGGTGGCCTGCCGACGGGCGCCGATCTGGCGTCGGCGACGGTGACGGGCTTCAACGCCGGCTTTTCCGCGTTCTACACCGCGACGTTCGTCAGCCCGCCGACGTTGGTGGCCGGGACGCAGTACGCGTTCGTCATCCGGCCGACCGCGAATCCTTCCCCGGGCACCTATGCATTGACGCGCAGCGGCACGGCGACGGCCGGTTCCGACGAATACGCCGGAGGGACGCGAGTCGCCGGTGCGACGAGCGGCACGGTCTGGAGCATTCCGCAGACCGGCGGCATCACCACCGATGCCGGATTCCGGATCCATCTCGATACCGGCTTCGCCGCATCCGGCACGGCTGAATCGGTGGTGCGCGACAGCGGCATCGCGTCGTCCGGCGCGACAGCCTGGACGACACTGGGTTTCACCGCATCGACACCGGCGGGTACGTCCGTGCGCTTCCAGGTGGCGGCCAGCCATGCCGTCGACGGGCCGTTCTCGCCGGTCGGCCCGGACGGCACGCCGGCAACGTTCTTCACGACCAGCGGCGCATCGCTGGCGCAGTTCAACGGCTATCGCTACCTGCGCTATCGCGCCGTGCTGTCCACGAGCGACGGCGCGACCACGCCGATGCTCGACGACGTGACCCTGTGCCACCGGCCGCTCGGGCCGCCGGATCTGCGGCTGTCCAAGAGCGACGGCGATGCGGTCGTCGCGCCGGGCGGGGTGGTGGCCTACGTGCTCGGCTATGCGAACGACGGCGAGCAGCCGGCGAGCGGCGTGACGCTGACGGAAACGGTGCCGGCGTTCACGAGCTTCACCGCGGGCGCGAGCACGGCCGGATGGTCATGCAGTCCGGATGGCACCGCCGGCTCGACCTGTACGCTCGCGCTCGGCGCGTTAAGTGCGGGTGCGACCGGATCGGCGACGTTCGGCGTGACCGTGAACAGTCCGTTGCCGCCGAGCGTCGCGCAGGTCGCCAATACCGCCTCGATCGCCGACGACGGCAGCCACGGCGCCGATCCGACACCCGGCAACAACACCGCGAGCGACACGACCCCGATCACCGGCGCCGACCTGTCGATCACGAAGGACGACGGCGTGACGAGCGTGGTCGCCGGCGGCAGCGTCACGTACACGATCGTCGCCGCCAATGCCGGGCCGAATCCGGTCGTCGGGGCGCTCGTCAACGATACGTTCCCCGCCGTCGAAGCCTGCACGTGGACCTGCACGGGCTCCGGCGGTGGTACCTGCACGTCGTCGGGCTCGGGCCACATCGCCGACACGATCGCGCTGCCGGTCGGCGCGAGCAGCACGTACACGGTGGCGTGCAGCGTTTCACCGGGGGCGACCGGAACGCTGAGCAACACCGCGACCATTGCCGCGCCGGCCGGCGTCGACGATCCGGTTCCGTCGAACAATGCGGCGACCGACGTCGACACGATCACGGCACGTGCCGACGTCGCGATCACGATGTCCGACGATCGCGAGTTCGTGCAGGTCGGCGATGGCGTCGACTACCGGATCGAGGTGACCAATCCGACCGGTCCGAGCATGGCGATCGTCGCCGTGAGCGACGTGCTGCCGGCGAACCTGGACGGTGGAGCGTGGGTGTGCACGCCCGGCGCCGGTGCGACCTGCGCCGACGGCAGCGGCAACGCGCTTGCCGACGTCGCGCAGATTCCGCCTGGCGGCCAGGTGACGTACCTGTATTCGGCGACGGTGATCGCGGCGGACGCCGACGATCGCGTCGTCAATACGGCGTCGGTCGCGCTGACCAACGCGACCGACCCGACGCCGGCCGACAACAGCGCGACCGATTCCGACGTCGTCGTGATCTTCAGGGACGGCTTCGAGCCGGCATCGGTGCTCGTTCTTCCGATCGGCGGCGACGGCGATCGCGTCGCGGTGTCGCTGACGCTCGACGAGTACCTCGTCGCCGGGCTCGGCGTCGGGCCGGTGACCGTCGCGCGCGGCATCGGCGCGGACGGCCATGATCTGTTCGCCGTCGAGATGGCGCATATCGGTCACGCCGTCGCGATGCGCGTCGTCACGCGCGATGCGGCGCATTCGGCGGAGCGTTCGGCGTGGCAGCCGGTCGTCGCATGGGACCGCTTGCTCGCGGTCGCGTGGCAGCCGGCCGATGGCGCGGGCGAAGGGCGTCTGGGCATCGACGTCGGCGGTGTGCCGGTGGTGTCGGCCACCCACGGCCGAACGGACCGTCTCGTGCGGCTCGTCGTCGCGACGCAGTTCGGCACGCCATGGCTGGTTCGCATGGCACCGTAGACGGCCGCGGCATCCGACCCACGCCCGGCTGGATAGGCAGCCGGGCGTGGGCCAAGCGCGGGTCCGAAGACGGTCAGGCGGACTCGAACGACCCGATCCGCACCTTGCCGTCGCGGACGTAGCGGTTGACCGGCACGCCGCCGGGCGAGGTCGTCGAGGCATTGAGCCTGAACGCCGATGCCTGCATGCGATCGTCGAACAGGCCTTTGCCGCAGCCGAGCAGGATCGGGTGGACCAGCCGGCGCTGTTCGTCCGCCAGGTCCGTGGCGAGCAACTGGTCCTCCCGATCGCTGCCGCCTTGGGTGACGAGATCGGGGCCGCCGCGGCGCTTGAGTTCGCGCACCATGGTGGCGATGTCCGGACCTAGCGCACGGCTGTTGCGCCATTCGGGCGTTTCGGGGCGGTGCGTGGCGACGTGCTTGACGGCGCCGTGGAACCCGTCGGCACCGACTGCTTCCGTTTCCGGAAACCGGGGACATGCGAGTCGATCCGGACCGCTCGCTGCCGCTCAGTTCCTTCGTCGCCATGATCACAGGTTGCTCGCCGGACCGTGGATGCCGGCATACGAGCTCGCGCAATCCGTCGTGCATGTCGTCGTGAGCATGCTGCGGATCACGGTGCCGGTATTGGCGAGCGAGCGGAAGTGGCCGACACCGTTACTGGTGTCGCCACCGCCGGCGTTGTAGGGACTGCCGTCGGCCCAGTTCCAGTCGTACTGATAGGTGCTGTTGCCGAAGCCGACGTTCACCTGCGCGATCACGTTGCTGCGCGGGTTGAACAGAGCGCCGCTGGGGCAGGTGGCGGCGTTGCTGACCGTGAAGCAATGCACCTGGTCGTAGAGGCCGGCGGTGATCGTGTAGAAGCGGATGCCGGTCCAGCTCGCCGGCAGGGTGCGCAGGCTGCCGCTGCCGCTGCCGGTCCAGCGGTTGTAGCCGTAGTACGGCACGCCCGAGCTCGGATAGAGGCCGAACGTGTAGTAGTCGTACGGCCAGACGTAGGCTTCCGCATTGCAGGTCGGTGCGTAGGCGGACTGGTAGCCGGTGTAGAGGCAGGTCTGCAGGCCGCGGATGCCGCCGCCGATGTTGACGAAGCGGCGGATGCTGCCCTGGTAGCCGTAGTACCGGATCGTGGCGAGCGCCATCGACGAGCCGAGCGAGTGCGCCACGATGTCGACCTGCGACTTGCCGGTGTAGGCCTTCACCTTGTCGATGAAGGTCTTTAGGATGTCGTAGGTGTAGGGCTCGTGGTAGTTGTACTGCGGATATTGGCGCTCGACGTCGGAGAGATACGTCACGCCGAACAGCTCGCAGTCGTTGTAGCCGGCCGCCTTCAGTTCCTGGTAGACCGAGCGTGGCGGCGTGGCGTAGCCGCCGACCGCGCCGGGCGGCATGTCGAAGCTCGCCGCGAGGTCGCCGTTGCCGTGCAGGAACACCACGGGCGTCTTGCTGGCGGTGCAGTTGCCGCCGCCGAAGCCGCCGTAGCCGACGTCGGGGTTGAAGCCGCCGGCATACTGGACGGTCGTCGTCGTGCAGGTGTAGCCGTTGTTGTCGCGGCATTGCAGGGCGGCGGCGTGGCCTGTCCAGAGCGCGCCCAGACCGCAGGCCAATGCGACGAGTCGGCCGTGCAGGCGACGACGTACGCGGACGGAATGCGGATCGAACCTTGCGCGGATCATGGGCGACGCTCCGGTAGCGGCTGCCGAGGTGCGAGGATCATCCGCCGGTCCGTCGAGATCTCCCACTGTACGAAAGGGCAAGCCGGTTCGCGTACCGGACGCCGGAGCGACGGAGAGCCGCCCACCTCTGTTCGCCTTCGTCGCGTCGTGCAACGATCGGGCGAACCCATCCCGACATCGGCGATCCCATGCGAGAACCCACGACGACGCTCTGGCGGCCGGTCGGCCCCCGGGAGCTGGAACGGATCCGGCAGGCGGACATGAGGGCGTTTCCCCCGCGCCTGCCGGAGCAGCCGATCTTCTATCCGGTACTCAGCGAGGACTATGCCGTGAAGATCGCGCGCGACTGGAACGTTCCGGAGAGCGGTGCCGGCTTCGTCACGCGCTTCGAGGTGAGGACGAGTTTTCTGGACCGGTATCCAGTGCGGGAGGCGGGCGGTCGCGCCCACCTCGAGTACTGGATACCGGCCGAGGACATGGACGCGTTCAACGCCGCCCTCGTCGGCCGGATCGAAGTCGTCCGCGAGTTTCCGTGAAGAACGCTCGGGTCGGATCCTGTCTCCAGGCAGGGACCCATCGCAGCGCGAACGCCTCGGAGCGACGCCTGCCGCGTTCGACGAGGCAGTGGCCGGAAGCGGCCGCACCGCGTCGAGGCGACGCCGGCCGTGCCCGGCAGCGGCGCCAGTCCCGCGGGGACGGGCTCATTCCGACTGGGCTTTCGTGCGGCCGAACAGCCGCAGCGCGTTCTCGACGCGGATCTTCGCTTGCTCGTCGTCGCTCAGGCCGAGGCGGCGGAGTGCGTCGACCGTCTTGCCGAGCGGGATCTGCGGATAGTCGGAGCCGAGCACGACGTGGTCGATGCCGACGTTGCGCAGGGTCCAGACGAACTCGTCCTCGATCGGTGAATCGGCCGCCAGGATCACGGTGGCCGAGATGTCGAAGTACATGTTGTCGAAGAAGAATTTCTCGGTCGTGCGCACCAGCGCGAGAATGTTCCAGAAGCGGAAGTTCATGCCGCCCATGTGCGCGAACAGGAATTTCGTCTTCGGCGCCTGGATCGCGACGTTGAACAGTCGCTCGTTGTCGCCGGGCAGGATGTTCGCGTTGTCGAACAGGACGACGACGCCGAGTTCGCCGGCCTTGCGCACGAGCGCCAGCACACGCGGATCGGCGGCGTCGAACTTCTGCGTGTGCGGATGCAGCTTGAGCACCTTCACGCCGCGCGCGGCGACGCGCGCGAGTTCGTCGAGCGCGTCCTGCCCGTCGTAGGGGTGCACTGTCGCGATCGGCAGCATCTCGGGGTGCTTGGCCGCGAGCGCGAGGTGCGCGTCGTTGTTGGCGCGTATCTTCGCGGGGTCGCCTTGCAGCGCCTGGTTCGGTCCGCCGAACCACATCCCGCCGAAGCCTGCGAGCTTGATGTGCGCGGCGGCGACGTCGGCTTCGTAGGCGCGCAGCGAACTTTCACCTTCCCGCAGGTGCACGTGGCTGTCGAATACCGCCTCGTCGGCGTGCGCGAAGTGAGTGCCGAAAGCCGCCACCAGGGCGAGAACGTACCGGATCATCGTGTGCTCCCAGGATGAAGTCGCACGAGTATACGAAGGGAGAACCGCGTGCCCGTGCTTCCGGCATTCGAACTGCGACGCGGTTCGACGATTGCCGCAGGAGCGTCGTCTCGCCCTCGGGCTGGCGCCGCGGCGGTGTTTGAGCAATCCGGCGGCACGTGGGACGATCGCGCCGATGGCCACTCGATTCGCACCGGAGCATCATCTGCGTGACCTCGCGCGCCTGCGGAGGGCGCGCGACCGCATCGACCGGGACTACGCGCAACCGCTGGATGTCGAGGCGATCGCGCGCGGCGTGCACATGTCGGCCGGCCACTTCAGCCGCGAGTTCCGCGCGGCCTACGGCGAATCGCCGTATTCCTACCTGATGACGCGGCGCATCGAACGGGCGATGGCGCTGCTGCAATGCGGTGACCTCAGCGTCACCGAGACCTGTTTCGCCGTCGGTTGCTCGTCGCTGGGTACGTTCAGTACCCGCTTCACCGAACTGGTCGGGATGTCGCCCGGCACCTACCGGAAGCACGCGGCCGACGCGACCGCGGGCCTGCCGCCCTGCGTGGCGAAGCATGTGGCGCGACCGGTCAGGAATCGAGAAGCACCGATGCCCAAGCCCGACTTAGCATGACGGCTTCCTCGCACACCGGACACGACCCCATGCACCTCACCATCCATTCGACCTTTCTCCCGCACAACGATCCGGACGCCTCGCTGGCGTTCTACCGCGACACGCTCGGTTTCGAAGTCCGCAACGACGTCGGCTACAACGGCATGCGCTGGATCACGGTCGGTCCCGTCGGCCAACCCGGCACGTCCATCGTGCTGTGTCCGCCGGGCGTCACGCCGGGACTCACCGACGGGGAGCGCCGTGCCATCGCCGAGATGATGGCCAAGGGCACCTACGCGATGATCATCCTGGCCAGCGCCGATCTCGACGGCACCTTCGAGCGCCTGCTGGCCAGTGGCGCGGAGGTGATCCAGGAACCGACCCGGCAGCCGTACGGCGTGCGCGATTGCGCGTTCCGCGATCCCGCGGGCAATCACGTCCGCATCAATGAAGTCCGCTGAGAGATCCGGGGGGCCATCTCTCGGGCGTCCACGCGGCGAAGCCGGACACCCGCCGTCGACGAGCCGGGAGGCTTCCTGGGGCATTGAATCCATGGCAGCCATGAGCATGAAGAAGACGGTCACGATGAAGAAAGCGGCGAGCGGTGCGACGGGCATGCCCGATGCGGACGGTCCCTCGCGGCGGATCGATGCAAGGATCGAGGAGCTCGGGGACTGGCGCGGCGAGACGCTGGCGACGGTTCGCGCGCTCATCCGCGAGGCCATCCCCGACGTGGTCGAGGAATGGAAATGGCGTGGCGTTCCCGTCTGGTATCGCGACGGAATGATCTGCACCGGCGAGACGTACCGGAGCCACGTCAAGCTCACCTTCGCCAAGGGCGCCGAACTGGACGATCCGTCGGGCCTGTTCAACGCCGGGCTCGAAGGCCGCGTCCGGCGCGCCATCGACATCCACGAGGGCGATGCGATCGACGGGGATGCCTTGAAGGCACTGGTTCTCGCTGCGGCGACCGCGAATGCGTCCCCGGCGGGACGGCGTCGGGGAAAGAGGACCTGAGCCGCCCGGAGCCTGCTTTCCGGATCCAGGAGGAGAATGCGCGATGGCGATGGAGACACCCCGGAAGCCAGCGAAAGCTGGAGGGAAGGACGTCGTCGGGAAGGCCGGCGCGAAAGCGCCCCGCCCGGGAACGGTGCGTACCGAGTCGTCGGCACGGAAGCAGTCGGCGCCCCTCCCGGTACCGAAAACCGCCGTGCCCCGTGCCCCGGGCGGTGGCGTGACGGGCGCGCCGCCCGTCCTGCTCGCCGGCGGCAATCCGCGGATCGCCAAAGGCGAAGGCAACGGGCCGGTGCAGGCCTACATCGCGGCCATGCCCGGTTGGAAACGCGATCTCGGTCGTCGCCTCGATGCGCTCATCGAACGCGCCGTTCCCGGCGTGCACAAGGCGGTGAAATGGAACTCGCCCCTGTACGGCGTCGAGGGTGACGGCTGGTTCCTCGGAATCCACTGCTTCACGAAGTACATCAAGGTCGCTTTCTTTCGCGGCATGTCGCTGAGTCCGGTCCCGCCGGGCGAGTCGCGGAGCAAGGACACGCGCTATCTGAACCTCCGCGAGGACGAACCGTTCGACGAGAAGCAGTTTCTCGACTGGGTGAGGCAGGCCAGCCGGCTGCCGGGCGAACGCATGTGAACCGATACCGCGTTCGCCGAGGCGTGAAGGCCGTCGCGGAGACGTTCGTTTCCGCGGGCTAGGCTGGAAACCACCGACTACGATCTGGCTGGCGTGGCTCATCCCGTTCTGGATTCCTGTCTGGCGCTTCATCGGGACGGCCGTCTCACGGAGGCGGAGGCGGGATATCGCCAATGCCTTCGCGAAGGGCTCGATGAGGCTTCGTTCCCGCTGTCGGTCCTGTTGTTGCAGCAGCGGCGTTATGCGGAGGCAGTCGACGTACTGGCGCCGCTCGCGGAGGCAGGACCCGACGACGTCCCCGTCGTGATCAACCTGTCGATCGCGTTGCGCCACTGTGGGCAACCGGACGCGGCGTTGCGGTTCGCGCGCTCGGCCGCCGCTGCCGCTCCCGGAAACGTTGGTGCGTGCAATGCGCACGGACTCGCCGCACTGCAGGCCGGGCACGTCGAGGAAGCGCTGCAGGCGTTCGAGTCGGGGCTTCGGCAAGCTCCCGGGCACGTCGCGCTGGCGCTGCACAGGGGCAAATGCCTGCGCCGGCTCGGGCGCACACGCGAAGCGCTCGCCGTGCTCGAGCAGGTCGTCGTGCAAGCGCCGCACGTGGTGGAGGCATGGCGAACCCTGGCATCGTTGCAGGCGACGTCGGGGTTGACGGAAGCGGCGCTCGAAAGCAGCACGCGTGCCCTTGCGCTGGCGCCGCACGACGGCGACGTGGCGCTCGAACACGCGGTGGCATTGCTGCGGTCCGGACACGCGGATACCGCGGCGCTACGCCTTCGCATGCTGCTGGATGCCGGCAGAACGGACGCGGGCACCTGGGGGTGGCTGGGGCGCTCGTATCTCCGGTTGCGGGATTTCGAGGCGGCCCGCGCGGCGTTCGAGCAGGCGAATGCGATCAATCCCGACGATTCCGTCGCGGCGCACTATCTCGCGGCCCTCGACGGTGTCCTGCCGGGCGACATGGAGAGCGACTACGTGCGCTCGCTGTTCGACGACTTCGCGGATCGTTTCGAGGACACGTTGGTGGACCGGCTGGCCTATGCCACCCCGCGCGCGCTCGCCCGGTTCCTGCGGGCGGAAGGCATGGACGATGCCGCGAGGGTGCTCGACCTCGGTTGTGGCACGGGACTGATGGGCGTGGAGCTCGCGCGCTCCGGGCGCCACATGGACGGCGTCGATCTTTCTCCCCGCATGCTGGAATATGCGCGCTCGAAGGGCATCTATCGCGAACTCCATGTCGCCGAACTGCTCGAGTTCCTGCGCGGTACGGTCGGGCAATGGGACCTGGTCGTGGCGGCGGACGTGTTCGTCTACGTGGCGGACCTGCAGCCGATCTTCGCGGCCGTCCGCGAACGCCTTGCTTCAGGAGGAGGCTTCGCGTTCTCGGTCGAATGCAGCAGCACGGAGCGAACCGAACTGCTGCCCGAGACGGGGCGCTATCGGCATTCGCCGCGGCACGTCGCCGACGCGCTCATCGCCGCCGGATTCGAGGGAATCCGGCGGGAAGCGGTCGTATTGCGCATGGAGTCCGGCAATCCCGTGTCCGGCGAGCTGCTGCTGGCGAGGCGCACGTAGCGCAGTGGGCGTCGCCCACCGCCTCACGCAGTTCCGAATGGCCGGTGCAGCCGCCGCGTGATCTCATTCCGCTTCCGGATGGCGCTCCTTCCAGCGTGCCAGGCGTTCGCGATACAGCGTCAGTTCGTCGGTATAGAGATCGTGGACGCAGGGATCGCAGCCGCTGTCGCAGCAATCGCCGGGCAGCGGTGGTTCAGGCGCCAGCGGGCGCGGGTCGTCGTCGGGGGCGTTCATCGGGGCGAAGCATAGCAACAGCCGCACGACGGCTCGGCCGCGGCAGCCGCTCCGGGCACGAGGCTTGTGGTTGGAGGCCCGCATGGACAGGCCGGTCGCATCGAAGATGGAACCGGTCGCCGCCGGCGCGATCTCTGTCCCGAACTACCGAACGACATTCGGGTGCGATCACGGCTCCACTGCGAGTGTCGACGGCCGGACGACCGCGCGATGCCGATCGAGAAGGACTGCACGGTTCTCCCACCGGGTTGCGATGCGCGCGCCGGGAGCGGGATCCTTCGCGAGGAAGTGCCGAAGGCGCGACGAGGCTGTCGTACCGTTGCCCGGGTTTCATTCGAACCCGTCGGCGAAGATCTTCGCGCGCGGCCGGAAGCCCGCGATGATCGGTGCCGTGACGTTGCCGACGCGATGGTTGTCGCGCTGGTCGGCGATTCCGGTCGGCTGTCCCAGGTAGAGGATCTCGGGATTCGAGAAATGCGCGGCGCGGGCGCAGTAGCCGGCGCAATCGTACGGATACGACATCACCGTCGTGAACATGTCGTCGACGTAGTGGCCGAAGGCCCACGGGAACAGCGCCCATGCGGATGGGGCGCCGTAGGCCGGGTCGTGCTGCATGCCGAGGTTGTGGCCGTGCTCGTGCGCGTAGACGAGATCGCCGACGGCGCAGCTTCGCATCGTGATCTGCACGGCGTCGCCGGCGAAGCTGTCGTCGAGCGCGTCCATGATGAAACCGGCGCCGCAGACGGTCAGGCTGTGCTCGACCCACAGCGAGGCGAGGTCGGCACCCACTTCGTCGCGCATCGCGATCGCGGCCGGGTCGACGCGCAGCCACTCCAGGTCGTAGACGTCGACTTCGTCGCGCGGGAACGGCCGGATGCCGGCGAGGCTGAAGCGGGCCGTCATGTCGCTGTTGGCGAAGGCGAGGTTGGCCGTGTCGACGGCGGCGTGGATCTCCGCTTCGACGTTCGCGAGCGACCCCATGGCCGCGAGCACCTGTGGTGAATAGACGACGAGGACGTCGATCGGCGCGTTCGCCACCGTGGGCTTCGCCGCGGGGGAGCGCGGCGCCGGCTTCGCCGGATAGCGCGCGAGGGCCTCCGCCTCGAGGCCGCCGCCGCAGCTGGGGAAGGCCTTCGTATCGAGATCGACGAGTGCCGATCCGCCCTCGGGCAGCGGCACGATCTCGTAGCGGCCCAGCGGCGTCTGCACGAGTCCGGCGAGCACGCCGCGGTGCATCGTCAACGAGACCGCATGATCGGGCGACGTATCCAGACGACCCTGCCACATCCAGCCGTCATTGCGCTTCTCGAACGCCGTGCGTGTCGCGCCGAGCGTCGTCCCGAACACGTCGAGCACCAGGTCATGCCGGTCGCCGGCGTTCCAGCCGGCATCCATCGACACGCGCTGCGCGCGATGGGCGGCGGGCTGGACGTGCGACACGTCCACGACGCCCGCGAGATGCCAGGAGGCGGCATCGGACACGGGGGCGGCGGACAGCAGGTACAGCGCAACGGCGATACTGAGCGGACGCATCGGTTCTCCCCGGGGAACGGCGGCGTGCACGGACGGGAGCGCGACGTGGTCGGCTCCGTCGAAGCCGACGGCGACTGTGCCGGATCCGCTGGTGCGATTCCACTGCTCCCCGACGGCGCATCGGGCGCGGGCATCAGGTCGTCGGTGCGCCCTTGGGCAGTGCGTGCACGTAGACGTGCGCGTCGCGCTGCGGGAACGGGATCGAGATGCCGGCTGCGTCGAAGGCCTTCTTGATGCGCTCGGTCAGTTCGCATTTCGTGGCGAAGAAGTCGTCGTTCGACACGTGGCAGCGGATGCCGAGGTTGACGCTGCTCGGAGCCAGTTCATAGACCAGGACGTCCGGCGCGGGAGTGTGCAGCACGCGCGGATCGGCCGTCACGACGCCGAGGGCGGTCGTGCGCGCCCGGTCGATGTCGTCGCCGTAGCCGATGCCGACCACGAGCTCGATGCGGCGCACCGTGTCCGGCGTCAGGTTGATGATCGAGTCCGCCGTGATCAGCGAATTCGGCACGGTCACGGTCTGGTTGTCCCCGCCGCGCAGCCGCGTCTGGAAGATGCTGATGGTTTCGACCTTTCCGGTCGCACCGTGCACGGTGACGATGTCACCGACCTTGAACGGGCGCAGCGCGACCAGCAGCACGCCAGAGGCGATGTTGGACAGCGAGTCCTTCAGCGCGAGACCGATCGCGAGCCCGGCGGCGCCGAGGATCGCGAACATCGAGCTCATCGGCACGCCGAGCAACTGCACCACGGCGAGCAGCAGCACGATCTGCAGGGCGACGAGGGCGGCGCGCGACAGGAAATCCGATGCCGTGCGTTCGATGTGGGTCCGCTGTAGCACGCGGTCGAGCGAGCCGGCGGCGAAGCGCGCGATGCGCAGGCCGATCGCGAGCACGATCAGCGCGCCGATCAGGCGCAGCGCGAAGTCGGTGGCAAGCTGCAGCCACGGTGCGTATTCGGGGGTCGACCACCAGTGCGTCATCGCATCCTCCGTCGGTCCGCCAGCGGGATGGTCCGCGACTCTAGCAAATCGTCCGTCGCGGCTGCGGCGCGCTTCGGCAACGCCGTGTTTTCCGTTTCAGGACGGTCCGCGTGCGATCACGATCACGGCACGAAGCTGAGGAACAGGTAGGCGGCGAACATCACCAGGTGCACCACGCCGGGCAGCACCGTGGTGCGGCCGGTGCGCAGCGAGATCGAGACGACGAACAGCGACAGCACCAGCAGCACGGTCGACTTCATGTCGAGGCCGAGCGCGAGCGGCCACCCCATGACGACCGCGAGTACCGCGACCGTGGGCACCGTCAGGCCGATGCTGGCGATGGCGGAGCCGATCGCGAGGTTGAGGCTGGTCTGCAGGCGATTGGCGTGCGCCGCGCGAATGGCTGCCACGCTCTCGGGCAGCAGCACGATGGCCGCGATCAGGATGCCGACGGTCGCCGGCGGCGCGCCCACGGCCAGCAGCAGCGCTTCGATCGACGGGGAGATTCCTTTCGCGCTGAGCACCACCACCACCAAGGCCACCAGCAGCAGGCCGAGGCTGGCCAGGGCCTCGCGGGAGGTCGGCTGCGCGGCGTGCTCGTCCGGGTCGGTCTCGTCCTCGTCCGTCGGCAGGAAGTAGTCGCGATGGCGGATGGTCTGGAACACCGTGAAGGCCGCGAACAGTGCCACCGTCGCCACGGCGACGAAGACGAGCTGGCTGTTCGTGTAGACCGGGCCGGGCGCGCTGGTGGAATAGTTCGGCACGATCAGCGTGAACACCACGATGACCGTCAGCGTGCCGAGCGCGGCGTTCACGCCGTCCAGCTTGAAGCCCTGCACGCGATGCTTGCGTCCTCCGACCAGCAGGCTCGCGCCGATGATGCCGTTGAGGATGATCATGACCGCAGCGAAGACGGTGTCGCGAGCGAGGCCGGAGGTCGCTTCGCCACCGGACAGCATCATCGAGACGATGAGCGCCACCTCGATGACGGTCACGGCGAGCGCGAGCACGAGCGTGCCGAACGGCTCGCCGACCCGGTGCGCGATGACTTCGGCGTGGTGGACCGACGCGATGACGCTGCCGACCAGTCCGAGCACCAGCAGGATGACGATGCCCGGGAAGCCGGGCACGCTCCAGTACAGCCCGAGGATCGCGAGGCCGGCGGGCGGGACGGCCATCGTCCACAGCGGGTTGTGCTTGATCTGCTGGCTCATGCGTGGGTGTGCTCCGTGGTGGCGGGCGGTCGACGGTGCCCGGCTCGCTCCCGGCGCCGGGAGGACGACCTGTCGCGATCGGCGCACGGCACGCGCCGGCGACCGCGTCATCGGTGGAATCGGCGCCCGCCGTTGTCCCGATGGCATCGAGTGTGCATTGCGCTTCGCGGCACTGTCCACCTCGATCGGTGGCGCCGGCAAGCGGATTTGAGACGGGGAATCCCGTCTCCTGCGTCGCGGCCGGCACGGCGGCGAGGGAACAGATCCTGGGTGCGGGGATGGGAGCGCCGCCGCACGGCCGGGCCCGTCCGGCAGCGGCTTTCAGCCGCCCCAGGGCGCCGGTGGCGAGGCGATGGGGCGCGTCAGGTCGAACTCGACGCGGAACAAGCGGCCATCCGGCCGGCCCAGTTCGTAGACGAAGCGCCGGGACGGCTCGATTTCCATGGCCCAGACGTTCCGCACCGATGCGTCGAGGCCCGCGTTCCTGAACATCGCGACGGATCCGGCATCCACGGGAAAGGCTTGCCGTTCCGCCGAACCATCGTCCGCGGCCTCACCGCCGTACATCGTGACCGCATCCGGCTGGCCGTCGGCATGGCGATGATCGTGTTCCAGGCGCAGGCCGTTTCCGGTTCGCGTCAGGACCCAGGTGCGCGAACGATCGTCGCCGACGTGGAACGGAATGCGCAGTTGCCGAGCCGGATCGTCGCAGCCGCGCACGTGCATCGTCAGCGTCTTGCCGTCGAACGCATCCGGTTTCGCCGGGCGGGGCTCGTTGGCGACGATGCGGCCTTCGAATGCCTGGCCGCAGTGCCGGGCGATGCGGGAGAGGAAGACGTCGGCTCGGGTGCCCTTCGAACGATCCGGTCCGGGATCGAGGGACGTGCACGCCGCAAGGCTGGCCGCGAGAGGAAGGATCAGGGCGGAGCGCGCGAGTCGGGTCATCCGGCGACCGTAGCGGGCCGCCGGCACGCATGCAAACCCGGCGGACGCGGAGCCGCGTCCTTCGACGTGAACCCGACTTCATTGGCATGTCATTGCTGCTCCGCAGCATAATCGAGGGATGGAATCGATCCCCGTACTGGACGACGGCGTGCGTCCCGCCGCGACCGTGTCGCGCCGCCATCGTTCGCTGATCCTGTCCGCGCTGACGCTCGGCGGCTTCGCCATAGGCACCAGCGAATTCTCGGCGATGGGACTGATGCCGGAAATGGTCAAGGCCTTCGGCGTGACCGAGCCGCAGGTCGGCCACGTCATCAGCGCGTACGCGCTCGGCGTCGTCGTCGGGGCGCCGCTGCTCGCGATCCTCGGCGGGCGATTGCCGCGCCGCTCGCTGCTCCTGTGGCTCATGGGGTTCTACGCGCTCGGCAACCTCGCCAGCGCCGCCGCACCGGGCTATTGGGGCATGATCCTGGCGCGTTTCGTCGCGGGCCTGCCGCACGGCGCGTATTTCGGTGTCTCGGCATTGACCGCGGTCGCGATCAGCCGGCCCGAGGAACGCGGCAAGGCGGTCAGCCTGACGATGTTCGGGTTGACGCTGGCGATCCTCGCCGGCAATCCGCTGGCGACATGGATGGGGCAGACCATCGGCTGGCGCTGGGCTTTCGTGCTGGTGTCGGCGGTTTCGATCGCCACGGTAGCGATGCTCGCCGCCTTCGTGCCGCACGCCCCCGCCGAGCCGCCGAAGCGCGCGCTCGACGAGTTGCGCGCCTTCAACCGGCTGCCGGTCTGGCAGGCGCTGGCGATCGGCGCGATCGGGTTTTCCGGTCTGTTCTGCGTGTTCAGCTACCTCGCGCCGACGATGCTGCATGTGACGCAGGTTCCCGCGGCCTGGATCCCGCTCGGCCTGGCCGGGTTCGGGCTCGGCGGCGTGCTCGGCAATTTCGCCGGCGGCTGGCTGTTCGATCGGCTGAGCTTTCGCGCGGCGCCGGTGATCCTGCTGGGTGCCGCCGTGATGCTGTTCCTGTTCCCGCTCGCGGCCGGCGACCTGCGGACGCTGCTGCTGTCGACGATCGCGATCGGCATGATGGGCGGACTCGGCCCGGTTCTCCAGACGCATCTGATGGATGTGGCCGGCGACGCGCAGACCCTCGCCGCCGCCTCCCATCACGCCGCTTTCAACGCGGCGAACGCGCTCGGCCCGTGGCTCGGCGGCCTGGCGATCACGGCCGGCTGGGGCTGGACCTCGACCGGCTACGTCGGCGCGGCGACCGCGCTGGCCGGCGCC
>DBMH01000226.1 GCA_002297645.1 Rhodanobacteraceae bacterium UBA703
CGCGCGCCGTCCCCGCGCGCGCGGTAGCGGTCGATCAGGAAGAACGATTCCGCATCGGAATGCACCGGAAATCCGACGGTGATGCGGTCGACGATGCCGGGAATGCGGTAATAGAGCCGGTAGTGCTCGGTGCGCCTGAATGCGGCGAAGTCGAGAAAATCCGGATCGCGCAGGCGGTGCGCGCGAAACGTCCCGGCGCCGGCCAGCGATGCGGTGCCCGTCATTCCCGCGTGCACCAGGCGGACTTCGTCGCGGTGCGAGCGCTCGTAGTAGCCGCGCGTCAGCCGCCCGTAGTGGTCACTCGCGTAGTAGCGCGAATGCTGCTCGCGATAGGATGCCGGTTCGATCCGCAGCGTGGTGCGCCCGCGCAGGCGCCAGCCGAAGAACGGATCGTCCTTGGCACGTGCGTTGCGCAGCACGCGTACCGCGCCGATCCAGATCACATTGTCCGCGCCCACGCTGCGCGCGATCCAGCGCTGCAGGTAGAGCAGCGGCGCGTCGGTTTCGCCGACGGGAAACGCCGCGAGCCGGTCCCACAACGCAAACGTGGCCGCATCGACGGCAAGCGCGGGCGATGGGGACGGATCGGCGGTCATGGACGCACAGGCTAGCGTGCGCGCGCCGCCGCGCGCTACCCGTGGCCATCCCCTTGAAGCGTGGCGCACCTGAGCAAAACCCGAACGGGAATCCGCACGCCGACGGATCGCGTGCGTTCGCGCCGTAGACTTGTGGACCGGATCCACGCACGGGGCGACATCATGAAGATTCTCACGACAACCAGCCTGCAGATCGCGATCGCCGTTGCCCTGACGGGCGGCCTCGCCGCGTGCAACGACAANNAAGCCGGTGCCGACGGTGACGAATGCACCAGCCGAGGCGCCGGCGCAACCCGCTGCGAACCCGCCGGTCGATGCCTCCGCTGCTCCCGCTCCGCTGCGGGACGCGACGCCGCCATCGCCGGGCCTGCCGCCGACGGCGCGCGAACTGGCCGCCGCACCGCGCAGTGCGGCATTGCAGGAGGGAGCTGCCGGCGCGGTATCAGCCGCCGATGCATCGGCATCCGGAATGCCCGCGGCGGAAGGCCGCGTTGCCGCTCCGGCCGCGAGCGCGGCGAACACCGCCGCCGCGTCGCCGCGCTATGCGAATGTCATCAGCGTGCAGCCGGTCAAGCGCAAGGTCGACCACAAGCGCGAGGAATGCCGCGACGAGCGCGTCGTGCACAAGGCGCGCCCGAAGGACGACCACCAGATCGCCGGGACGGTCATCGGCGCGATCGCCGGCGGCGTGATCGGCAACCAGGTCGGCGGCGGACGCGGACGCGACATCGCGACGGTGGCCGGTGCGGTCGGCGGCGGCTATGCCGGCAAGAAGATCCAGCAGGGGCAGCAGAACAGGAATACCTACACGACGACCGAGCGCCGCTGCCGCACGGTCAACGAACCGACCGAGGAAGTGGTCGCCTACGACGTGGTCTACGAATACCTCGGCGCGACGCAGAAGGTGCGTCTCGACCACGACCCGGGCGATCGCGTCCAGCTGCCGGTGCGCGGAATCGAGTAAGGAAGCTCGCGACCGGTCTCGGCAGCATCACGCCCGCGAGCATCGGGGCGCAGGCAGCCGATATCGTCGCGACCGCTGGTCGGCGGCGCACGCGTGCGCCGCGCGCGAGGACGACCTGGGCGGCCTGCCGCTCGCCCCACCGGCAACCGGTGAGGCGAAACCTACGAGTTGAGGCGAAAGCCGGATTTCAGAGCCGCCAGTTCCAGCGCACGCCGAGCATCGCGGTGCGCCCCGGCGCGGGCTCGAAGTAGCGACCGTTCGCATCGTTGACGATGACCGAGCCGGCGTAGCGGCGGTCGAACAGGTTGTCCACGCGCAGGAAGGTGCGCAGCTGGCCGGAAGCGAGCTCGACGCCGTAGCCGACGTCGGCACCGGCGACGACGTAGGACGGCGCACGATCGCTGCCGAGGTCGTTGACCGGGACGCCGCCGACGTAGTCCGCGGCGAACGACGCGCGCCAGCCGCGCTCGCCGCCCCATTCCAGCGCCGCGTGCGCGTTGCGCCGGGGAATGCCCGGGATGCGCGAGCCGGCCGGCACCGGCGTGCAAGGCGTCGTGCTGCAGAGCGAGAACGGCGTGCGGAAGCTCGCGTCCAGCCAGGTCCAGGCGAACTGCAGTCGCCACCGTTCGGCGAAACGCCAGCCGAGCGCGAGTTCGGCGCCGTCGCGGCGCGCCTTGCCGATGTTCTGGTAGGTGGTGCGTCCGCCCGCGCTGGTGGCGACGGCGAGTTCGTCGCGCGTATCGGCGCGGAACAGCGCGAGGCTCGCCTCGAGACCCGCCGCCGGGCGCAGCTTCACGCCGATCTCGCCGTTGCGCGTGCGCGCCGGGACGAGATCGAAGGCGAGGCCGGCGCGACCGTCGGCGCGATAGGCGAGTTCGTTGAACGTCGGCGTCTCGAAACCCTTGCCCCAGGAGGCGTACAGGTTGGCCCAGTCGGCCGCGCGCCAGAGCAGGCCGGCGACCGGCGAGGTCGCGGCGTACGTCACGCGTCCGCTGTCGTCGGGGTTCTTCGCGGTGACGTAGCGGTCGGCGGAATCGAAGCGCACTTCGCTGTGGCGCAGGCCGGCGGTCAGCGTCCAGGCATCCGCGAGACGCCAGTTCGCCTGCACGTACTGGTCGAAGTCGCTCACGGTGTCGATCTCGTTGCGGCGCAATGCGCCGCGCACGCCGAGCGCGTCGCCGACGAAGTTCTCGTAGCCGCGGCGGTGCTGCTCCTGCCGGTCCCAGGCCAGGCCGGCGGCGAGCTCGAACGGATGGCCGGCGAGGTCGCCCTTCCAGGTCCAGCGCAGGTCGCTGCCGCCGTAGTCGCTGCCGAGGTCGACGACTCCGCCGGAATGCAACGGATTGGCCTGTGCGGCCTTCGGCACGGCGAGATATTGCTCGACCTCGCGATGGCCGTAGTAGCCGAGCAGGCGCAGCGAATGGCCGCCGCCGAGATCCTGTTCCCAGATCGCGCCGAGCTGGTTCTGGTGCACGCTCTTGCGCGTGTCGAACTGTTCGGCGACGGCCGCCACGCTGCGCGGCTCGGCCTCGAACTGCGCCCGCGTGAGGCCGAGCGGATCCTGCGCGTTCGGCAGCGACAGCGTGTTCACCAGCACGGTCAGCTTGCCGCCGTCACCGATCGACCAGCCGAGCCGGGCGTTGCCGGATTCGCGTTTCGCGCGGCTGTGGTCGCGGTAGCCGTCGGTCTGGAAATGCGTGAGGTCGAGATTCCAGTCGAAGCCGCCGCTGCGCCCGCGTGCGTTCGCATTGACGCGCCAGGCCGCGTCGCTGCCCCCAGCGAGGCCCAGGTCGAACAGCGGCGTCTCGCTGCCGTCGGCGGTGAACAGCTGGATCACGCCACCGGAGGAATTCCCGTACAACGCCGAGAACGGGCCGCGCAGCACCTCGATGCGTGCGGCCGAGTCGAGGTTGAAGTGCGAGACCTGGCCCTGGCCGTCCGGCATCGTCGCCGGAATGCCGTCGATGTACAGCCGCACGCCGCGCACGCCGAACGTCGAGCGCGCGCCGAAGCCGCGGATCGAGATCTGCTCGTCCTGCGCGTAGTTCTGCCGGTCCCGCGCCAGCACGCCGGGAATGCCGGAAAGGAATTCCGACGGATTGATGCCGAGCGCATCGGGTCGCGCCTGCACGTCGACCGCGTCGATCGAGGCGGCGACGCCGTACGGGTCCTGCTCGCTGCGCGTGGCGGTGACGACGACGGTCGGCAGGTCGTCCTCCGACGGCGCGATCGGCGCCTCCGGCGCGGCGGACGCGCACGTCGCGATACCTCCGCCCCACAACCAGATCATCCACGTCGCGCCGCGCATTCCGATTCCCGTCTCGATGTCCAAGCATCGATGCTAGCAACCGCGGTGCGACGATCCCCTAGCGAAAATCGTGAACGTCGGGACTTGGATTTCTTCCGCCAATGGAGGAAGCGATGTTCACCTCTCCCGCCAACCGGAAGAAACGACGTTCACCTCTCCCGCTGGCGGGAGAGGGAGAAAGGCATGAACTCTTCCAGGAAGAAAGGCATGGCTCTCCCGCCAGCGAAGGAGAGACACAGCACGGCGCCTATTCCGCCAGCGGAATCTGGTGCTTGCGGATCTTCCGGTACAGCGTGTTGCGGCTGACGCCGAGCGCGTCGGCGGTATGCGTGATGTTCCAGCGGTTGCGCTCCAGCTCGTGCAGCAACGCCGCATGCTCGGCGCTGTCGAGCGGCGTGCGGCAGCAACTCTCGGCGGCGGCCGGCGTCAGGGCGATCACGCGCTCGCGCTCGGGCGGCGGCATCGGCGATCCCTTGACCGCGTCGAGCAGCTCCTGCGGCAGGTTGGAGATGCGGATGACGTGTTCCTCGCACAGCGCGGCGGCGGTGCGCAGCACGTTGCGCAGCTGGCGGATGTTGCCCGGCCAGTGGTACGAGAGCAGAGCGTGCAGCGCGTCGGGCTGTATGCCGACCGATTCGCCACCCTGGCTCTCCTCGCGCAGCAGGGTCTCGATCAGCTCGACGCGATCGGCTCGCTCGCGCAGCAGCGGCAGGCGCAGGGTGATGCCGTTGAGGCGGTAGTACAGGTCCTCGCGGAAATCGCCGTCGTGCACCATCTGGCGGATGTCGCGATGGCTGGCGCTGATCACGTGCAGGTCGACCGGAATCGCTCGGTCGCCGCCGAGCGGCACGATCTCGAACTCCTCGAGGACGCGCAGCAGGCGGGTCTGCAGCGCCAGCGGCATGTCGCCGATCTCGTCGAGGAACAGCGTGCCGCCGCTCGATTGCAGAATCTTGCCGGGGCGCCCCTGGCGGTCGGCGTCCGTGAACGCGCCGCGCGTGTAGCCGAACAGTTCGCTCTCGATCAGCGATTCCGGGATCGCGCCGCAGTTGACCGCGACGAAGGGCTTGCCGGCCCAGGTCGAGACGTTGTGCAGCACGCGCGCGAACGCCTCCTTGCCGGTGCCGGTGGCGCCCTGCAGCAGGATCGGCACGCGCTTGGCGAACAGTTGCTGCGCGCAATTGAGGTTGTGCAGCATCGACGGATCGCTGCCGATGCGGCGGCGGCCGCTGTCGTCGAGCACCGCCGGCATCGCCGGCTCGCGTCGCGGGCCGCCGTCGACGGAACGCGTGCCGACCGGTTCGCGCGCACGCACCAGCGCGAAGAAACGGCGCCCGTGCTCGACCTCGCGGATCGGCCAGATCGTGCGCGGATCGGTGGCGGCGCGCCGCTGCAGGGTCGAGAAGGCGAACTGGAACACCGACTCGATCGGCTGCCCGACCAGCCGGCTGCGGTCCGGATGGCCGAGCTGGGCGATCGCGCTCTCGTTCGCGGCGAGCACGATGCCCTCGTCGGACACCGCGATCAGCGCCTCGTGCAGCAGGCCGACGAATTCCGGGCGGCTGTGGAAGCGCAGGATCCAGGCACCGGAGAACTCGCGCAGGAAATGGAAGCGCGAGATCAGGTTCGCCGACATCGCCACCAGCGCCATCGTGTGACGCTGGATCAGGCGCGTGTCGTTGCAGTTCGCCGACGAGGCGTCGAGTACGCCGAGCACGCCGCCGTGCACGTCGAGGATCGGCGCCCCCGAGCACGACAGCGTGACGTTGTAGCCCATGAAGTGCTCGTCGCGGTGGACCGTGACCGGCGCGTGCTCGGCGATCGCGGTGCCGAGCCCGTTGGTGCCTTCGTGGCGCTCGTCCCACAACGCGCCGAGCCAGAGGCCGGCGTCGCGGAATTCGCGCTTGAGCGTCGGATCGAAGATCGTGTGCAGGATCGTCGCGTCGGCGTCGCCGAGGATGACCGCGTAGCCGGAGCCGGCGATCTGCTCGTAGAGGCTCTCCATTTCGGCGCGGGCGACGCCGAGCAGCTCGCCCAGGCGCTGCTGGCGCTCGCGCAGCTGGCCG
>DBMH01000248.1:0-835 GCA_002297645.1 Rhodanobacteraceae bacterium UBA703
CTTGCGCGAACAGCAGGGCGGCGATCGCGCCCGCGGCGGCGAGCAGGATCGCTTCGGCGAGCACGCTGCGCATGAGCCGCGCATGGCCGGCGCCGAGCGCGCTGCGCACGGCCAGCTCCTGCGCGCGGGTCTGGCCGCGCGTGAGCATCAGGCTGGCGAGATTCGCGCAGGCGATCAGCAGCACNNCGGCCGACGAGGTCCTCGAGGCGCTCGACCTGTGCCTGCAGCGGAGCGCTTTCGCCCGGGAAGTTTTCCGCCTGCCAGTCGGTGATGCCGCGCATGACCTCGCGCGCCTGCGCCGGCGTGACGCCGGGTGCGAGCCGTGCGACCGGTGCCAGCGAATTGGCGCCGCGGCCGGCGGTGTTCGCCGGCAGGTAGGTCGGCGTCCACAACTGCGCATCGAACGGATAGCGGAACGCCGGCGCGGTGACGCCGATCACGCGCCAGTGTTCGCCGTTGAGATCGACGTCGCGGCCGACCACCGACGGGTCGGCGGCGAAGCGCGTGCGCCAGAGGGCGTCGCCGAGCACGACGACGCGCTCGTTCGAGTTTTCCTCCGCCTCACCGAAACTGCGGCCGAGCGCGAGCGGTTGGCCGAACACGTTCCAGAAACCCGGCGTGACCGTGTAGCCGGTCAGGCGTTCGGCGTTGCCGGCGCCGGTCAGGTTCAGCGTCTGCGGCACCCAGGCGCCGATCGCGTCGAACGCGGCGCCGCTGCGCTCGGCCCATTCGCGGAACACCGGCGGTGAAACGGGGCTGTTCTTCACCGGCGCCTGCTCGCGCATCACACGCACGATGCGCGCGGAGTCGGCGAACGGCAGCGGCTTCAGCAGCA
>DBMH01000248.1:840-6683 GCA_002297645.1 Rhodanobacteraceae bacterium UBA703
GCGTCAGCACGGCGGTCAGCGCGAAGCCGGGGCGGGCGCGCAGGGCGCGGAAGGCATGGCGGAGTTCGTCGATCAGACCGTTCATCGAAGGCATCAGCGGGGACTTCTTGGAGGGAATGGAGGCACGGTCCGGCCGGAGTGCGGCCGGTGGAAATTCATCGCAGCGCGGACACCGGATCGGTCGAGGCGGCGCGCAGCGCGGGAATCAGCGACGCCAGCAGGGCGACGGCGGCGACGATCGCGGCGTTGATCGCGAACACGCCGGGATCGAACGCGCTGACGCCGAACAGCAGGCTCTGCATCAATCGCGCTCCGACCAGGGACAGGCCCAGGCCGATGCCGACGCCGATCGCCGTGATGCGCAGTCCCTCGCCGACGATCAGGCGGACCACGCCGTCGCGCCGGCTGCCAACCGCCATGCGGATCGCGATCTCGCGGGCACGCTGGCCCACCGAACAGGCGATCACGCCGTAGATGCCGAGTCCGGCGAGCAGCAGCGCCAGCGACGAGAAGCCGCCGAGGATCGAGGTGGTCAGCCGGCGTGGAGCCATGGCGCGGCCGACGACCTGGTCGAGCGTCGCGTAGTCCTCCGTCGCGAGTTCCGGGTCGAATTCGCGCAGCGCGTCGCGCACCGCCGGGACCAGCGAGGCCGGCGGCAGCGTCGAACGGACGACCAGTTGGAGCGAACCCCAGTCGCTGTTCTGGCGCAGGTCGAAGTACATCTCCGGATGCGTCGCCTCCTCGATGCCGCGCGGGATGTCGCCGACGACGCCGACCACGGTGCCGTAGCTGCCGCCGTCCTTGCTGCCGTCGAGGAGGCGCTGGCCGAGCGGATCGCGGCCGGGCCACAGCGTGCGTGCCATCGTCTGGTTGACGATGACCGCGGGCGCGGCGCCTTTCGCGTCGCGTTCGTCGAAGTAGCGTCCGCTGCGCAGCGGAACCTGCATGGCCTGCAGGTAGCGATGGTCGACCAGTCGCGGCGAGGCGGTCGGGAACTGGTACGGACCGTACGTCTCGCCCTCGGCGCCGGCGGCCCAGTTGCGGTTGCGGCCGAGCGGCAGCGAATCGCCGAGACCGGCCGCCTCGACGCCTGGCACGGCAAGCACGCGCTGCACGAGCCGGTCGTAGTAGGCGGCGCGCTCGCCGGAATCCGCGGCGAACTCCTTGGCCGTGTCGAGACGCCACGCGACCGCCTGCTCCGGCTCGAAGCCGAGCTTGACGTTCAGCACCTGCAGGAAGCTGCGGATCAGGAGTCCCGCGCCGACGAGCAGCATGCAGGCGATCGCGATCTGCGATACCACGAGCATCTTGCGCGCGTGCGTCGCGTCCGTGCCGGAATTGCCGCCGCTGCCTACTTCGCTCAATGCATCGCGCGTATCGCCGCGCCAGAGCTGCAGCGCCGGCAGCGCGCCGCAGAGGGCGCCGGCGATGCAGGCGACGGCGAACGCGAAGCAGAGGGCCGTGAGGTCGATGCCGGCTGATTGCAGCAGCGGGATGTCGAAGGTGCGCAACTGGGCGAGGGAGGAGACGGCGAGCGCGGCGAAGGCGACGCCGAGCAGGCCGCCGGCGGCGGAAAGGACGAAGCTCTCGGCGAGGGTCTGGCGTATCAGGTGCCACGGATTCGCGCCGAGCGCGGTCCGCACGGCGAATTCCTTGCGCCGCTCCTGGGCGCGCGTCAGCAACAGGTTCGACAGGTTCAGGCAGGCGATCAGCAGCACGCAGAGCACGGCGCCGAACAGGATCAGGAACGCCGGCCGGAACGGCCCGCGGATGTGTCGCTCGATCGTCGCGAGCGTGGCGCTGACGTGGCCGCGGTCGCGGTGTTCCGCGGCCAGTCGCGTACTGATCGCGCCCAGCTCGCTTCGGGCGGAGTCCGGCGTGGCGCCGGGAGCGAGGCGGCCGATCACGAACAGCAGGTTGCCCCAGTTCTGCGTCTCCTTGTCCAGCGGCAGCGGCGTCAGCAGGTCGACGTCGGCGCCGGGAGCGAACACCGAATCGAAGTCGAACGAGGCGGGCAGCACGCCGGCGACCAGCACGGGCTTGCCGTTGATCGTGACCTTGCTGCCGACGACGTCGGGCTTGCCGTCGAAGTGCTGCAGCCAGAAGCGATGGCCGAGGATCGCGGTGGGCGCTTCCCACGCCGTGGCTTCTTCCTCGGCGAGGAAGTTGCGGCCGAGCTGCGGGCGCACGCCGAGCACGTCGAGGAAGTTCTGCGTGACCTGCACGCTGCGCACGCGCTGCGGGCCGCCGGGGCCGATCAGCGTGTACTGCGCGTAGTCGAAGAAGGCGTTGTAGGCGGCGAGGCCCTCGAACGAGCGGCTGTCGCGGCGCCAGTCGAGCAGGGTATCGACGCGCGTCGTGCGGTCGGACATGCCGCTGCCGATGCCGTTCTCGATCCAGACCAGCCGCTCCGGCTGCTGGAACGGCAGCGGCTTCAGCAGCANNGCACCGATGCCCAGCGCGAGCGTCGCCACGGCGACGAGGGTGAAGCCGGGCGTCTTCAGCAATTGGCGTAGGGCGAGGCGAAACACGTTCATGGCAACCCCTGTCGTTCGTGGCGCGGCGCTTCGGCCGGCTGGGTGCGCGCGGCCTGGCGTGGAGGAGCGGCGGCGGATACGGGCTCTATTCCTGCGCGATGGCGGCCGCCGGCTGGGCGACGACGCGCGCGGGACGTATCAGGCGCTGGTCTTCCTCGTGGCGCAGGCGATGCATCGTCTCCTCGTCGACGATGCGGCCGTCGAACATGAAGATCTTGCGATCGGCGAAGTCCGCGTAGCGCGGATCGTGCGTGACCATGCAGATCGTCGAGCCGGACTTGTGCAGTTCGTCGAGCAGGTTCATGACGGCCTCGCCGTTCTTGGAGTCGAGGTTGCCGGTCNNTCGGTTCGTCGGCGAGCAGGATCGACGGCTGGCCGACCAGGGCGCGCGCGACGGCGACGCGCTGCTGCTGGCCGCCCGACAGCTGCGCGGGATAGTGCTTCACGCGATGCGCCATGCCGACGCGCTCCAGCGCGTGGATCGCGCGATCGCGGCGCTCGGCCTTGGACACGCCGTCGCGGTAGGTCAGCGGCAATTCGACGTTCTCGAACACGTTGAGGTCGCCGATCAGGTTGAACGCCTGGAACACGAAGCCGATTTCCTTGTTGCGGATGTGCGCCCGCTCGCTCGCGCCGATGTCGGCGACCTCGCGGCCGTTGAGGCGGTAGGTGCCGCCGCTCGGCGTGTCCAGCAGTCCGAGGATCGCGAGCAGGGTCGACTTGCCGCAGCCGGACGGGCCGGTGATCGACACGTATTCGCCCTGCGCGATGTCGAAGTGCACTTCGGCGAGCGCGTGCGTCTCGACTTCGTCGGTCAGGAACACCTTCTTGATCGCGTCGAGATGGATGAGGCTGTCGTTGGTCATGGGAGGGTCTCGAGTTGGACGTCATTCCCGCGAGCGCGGGAATCCATCGTGATCTTCAGGGGGCATGGAGAGGCAAGTGGATCGCGCATTCCCGGGAATGACGAGAGGAATCGACGGCGTGGCAGGTCGCACGGGATGGCGTTCCTGGTTGCGGCAGTCACTTCAGGCGGATGCGGTCGTACTGGTCGTAGGCGCTGGTGTCGGACAGCACCACGCGGTCGCCGACCTGCAGGCCGTTGCGGACCTCGATCTGGTTCACCGAGCTCTTGCCCAGCCGCACCGGCACGCGCGCGGCGATGCCGTCCGCCGGATCGACGCGGAACAGGCGTACCTCGGAATCCGGCTGGCCGAAGGCCGGGCGGCCGACGTAGAGCACGTCGGGCAGGCGCTCGATCTCGATGGTGCCGTCCACGGACAGGTCGGGGCGCGCACCGGGCGGCAGCGTGCCGGTGAGCTCGACGTCCACCTGGACGCTGCCATTCTGCACGGCCGGGTCGACGCGCAGCACGCGGCCCTCGACGACGCCGTTGCGCGTGTCGACGCGTACCGGCTGGTCGAGCGTGACGTCCTTGGCCTGGGTTTCGGCGATGCGCAGCTCGGCCATCAGTTCGCCCGGCCGCGCGACGCGCGCGAGATTGGTGCCGGCGGCGACCTGCTGGCCTTCCTCCAGCGGCACCCGCTGCAGCACGCCGGCGATGCCTGCGCGCACGTGCAGCGCGTCGGCCTGGCGCTTGCGCAGCTCGCGCGTGTTGACGAGCTGGTCGAGGCGCGCCTGCTCGGCGGAGAGCTGCGCGGCGATGTTGCGCTGGAACTCGGCGACGCGCTGCTGCTCGATGTCGACGCGCGACTTCAGCTGCTCCAGCGTGATCAGGGTGCGCTTGTACTGCACGGCGGGAATGATGCCCTTCTCGGCCAGCGGCTTCTCGGCTTCGGCCTGCATGCGCGAGGAGGCGTACTCGGCGTTCGCGGCAGCGAGAGCGGACTGCTCGTCGAGCAGCTTCGACTTCAGGTCGGTGCGCTTGGCGGCGAGATCGGATTCGGCCGCGGTCACGGCAGTCTGCGCGGCACGGAGCTGGTCCTCGAGCTCCGGGTTGCTGAGTTCGAGGATGATGGTGTCGGTTTCCACCGTGGCGCCCGGCTTGACCACGATGCGCTCGACGCGCGCGGCCGTCTCGGCGGCGATCCAGCGGATCTCCTTCGGTACCAGCGTGCCGGGGCCGCGCACCTCGCGCAGCAGTTCGCCGCGCTTGACGGCGTCCACGAGCACGCTGCTGCGGTCGACCGACGGCAGGGCGGGGCCGAGGCGCGCGAGGCCGATGCCGGCGGCGGCGACGAGGGCGGTGGCGATGGCGCCGAGGATCAGCTGTCGACGGCGTTTGCGTTGCTTGAGTTCGGGGCGGGCGATGTCCATGCCGTCAGTAAAGCACGCATCGTGCCAGTGTCGGCGTATTCGCTATCACCTTGTCGCGACTGGGAAAAATTCCGGCGTCCGGAGAGCGTCCGGAATGACTGTCCGGAATCGGACATCGGCCCCGATCGGTGGCGAACACCGTCCCTCACCGAAGGCCCCTCGCGACCGGGCGCACCGGCAAGGCCGGGTCCGTGTCCGCATGGGGCTCGACGGGCGGAGAGCCGCCGGGGAAGGCGGCCTCCGCGGTTGCCGGAAAACGGCGGCCGTCTGGCGAGGGCCGCATGGGCGTCACTTCAGCGACAGCGCTCGTTCGCGGCGTTCCTGCAGGCTGAAATCGGCCTGGTTGACGAGGCGCAGGTCGCGTACCTCCCATGGCGCCCCGAGCGAGAGCGAGGCGGCGTCGTAGCCGAGTTCGATGCGGCCGCGGCCGGCGCCGAGCCACGCCGCCGATTGCGCCACGGCGACGGGATGCAGGCCGCCGTCCTTGCCGGTGCCGTAGAGCACGCCGGAAAGGCCGTAGCGGCTGGCGATGCTCGTTTCGACGCCGATCGACAGCACGATCCCGGCGTCCTTGCCCTTCAGCGCGATGCGCTCGACGTTGCCGTCGAGGCGCGCCACCGGCAGGCTGACCGCGAACGCGGTCTTCGCGTCGCGTGGAATCGCCGCCGTGCCACCGGCGGTGCCGAAGGCATGGATCTCCCACAAGCCGGGGCCGCCCGCGTGCGCGAGGTCGGGTCGCACGTCGGCGACGTAGCTGCCGTCGGCCTGGCGCACGAACTCGGCTGCCTGGCTGGCGCCGTCCGGCGCGCTGACGAGGCCGGAGACGCGATCGAGCGTGGCGCCGCGGATCGTCGCTCGGAAGCGCAGGCCATCGCCGCCGGCGACGCCATCGCGATCGGCGGCGAGACCGAGCACGACCGGGCTGGCGGGTTCGTATACGTGCACCAGGTACGCGCCGCGCGCGGTCGGCACGGCGAGCTTCGCCTCGCCGGTGAGGCGGCCGGCAAGGCGCATTGCGACGCTGCCGCT